>NZ_JBEDNP010000012.1:0-159169 GCF_040105315.1 Pseudonocardia tropica | reverse complement strand
GGGGGGGGGGGGGGGGGGGGGGGGGGGGCGGGAGCCGGCGCCGCGCGGTCGCGAGCAGGGCGCCGCGGTCCCCGGCGTCGCGCAGGCACACGATCAGCGGGAAGCCGAACCGCTCCCGGTAGGCCGCGGCGAGCCGGCCGAGCTCGGCGCGGTCGTCGCCGTCGAGCAGGGCCAGACCGGCCCGGTCGCGCAGTGCCGCCGCGCCGGCGCCCGTGGTCGCGGTGCCCCCGTCGTGGGCGGACGCCGGGGCGACGGAACCGGTGCCCACCAGACCGCCCAGATCGGGGTAGTGGCCCATCAGCGCCCGCTGCTCCTCGGGCGGCGCGGCGAACAGCTCGTCCTGCACCGCGGCGCGCAGCGCCGTGGCGTCGGTGAAGGGGCCGCGGGCGTGCACCCGCCCGGGCACCGCGGTCGGGCCCTCGAACAGTCGTCCGAGCACCGCGGCGAACTCACCGGCGTCGGCGGCGGCGAGCCGGTCGACGGTCACGGTGTCCCCGCCGGCCGTCGCGGGGGCGGCGCCGCGGCGGCGCCCGGTGTGGAAGAACAGCAGGTTGAGTCCGATCGCGACGACGCTGCCCGCGGTGATCCCGGAGCCGAGCACGATGCCCGCCCACTCAGGCAGTGCCTGCGCCACGTCCGGCTGCACGGTCACGAACAACGCGACCCCGAGCCCGGACCCGACCACGACGACGTTGCGGTGGTCACGGAAGTCGACCCGCGACAGCGTCTGGATCCCGACGACGGCGACGGTCGCGAACATCGCCAGCGCCGCCCCGCCCAGCACCGGGTGCGGCACCGCCGCGACCAGCGCCCCGGCCTTCGGCACCAGCCCGACGAGGATCATGAAGCCGCCCGCGGCGGCGACCACCCAGCGGCTGGAGACCCGGGTGAGCCGGACGAGGCCGACGTTCTCGGCGAAGCAGGTGTAGGGGAAGGAGTTGAGGACCCCGCCCAGGGTGGTGGCGACGCCGTCGGCGCGCAGGGCGCGGGCCACGTCGTCCGGGCCGACCTTCCGGTCGACGATCTCGCCGGTCGCGATCACGTCGCCGGTCGTCTCGACCGCGGTGATCATCATGACGACGATCATCGACAGGATCGCGGCGATCGAGAACTGCGGCCAGCCGAAGTGGAACGGCGTGGTCACCCCGACCCAGTCCGACTCCCCCACCGCGGACAGGTCGACCAGCCCGAACGGCACCGCGGCGAGCGTCCCGAGCACGAGCCCGGCGAGCACCGCGACGGTGGCGAGGAAGCCGCGGAACAGCCGCTGGATCAGCACGATCACCGCGAGCGTGCCGAGGGCGAGCCCGAGGTGGAGCGGGTTGCCGGGGTCGGGGGCGTTCGCGCCGCCGACGGCGTCGGTCGCGGCGACCGGCAGCAGCGCCAGCCCGATCACGGTGATCACCGTGCCGGTGACGACCGGCGGGAAGAACCGCAGCAGCCGCGCGACGTGGGGCGCGGCGAGGAAGGTGACCAGCCCGGCGACGATCACCGCGCCGTAGATGGTGGTGAGCCCGGCGGTGCCACCACCCGCGGCGAGCCCGATCGCGATCATCGGCGAGACCGCGGTGAACGTGACGCCCTGCAGCAGCGGCAGCCGCACCCCGATCCGGCCGATCCCGACCGACTGCAGGATCGAGGCGATGCCGCAGGTGAACAGATCGGCGTTGATCAGGTGGATGAGCTGGCGCTCGTCGAGACCGATGGCATTGGCGAGCAGGATCGGCACGACGACGGCGCCGGCGTAGAACGCCAGCACGTGCTGCACGCCGTAGACGGCGAGCCGTCCGGCGGGCGGCACCCGGTCGACCGGGTGGACGGGGCGGGCGGGATCGGTGGTGCGGCGGGTGGATCGGCTGGTGGATCGGCTGGTGGATCGGCGCAGGCGCATCGGTGACCTCGATGGGAGCCGGAGGGTGTGACGGGGCAGGGCGCGCGGAGGGGGCCGGATTGCGACCTGCATCACCATGCGCCCGGGTCGGGACCGCCCGGCACCGCCGTCCCCGACGAACCCCGGGCCGCTCGTCGCGGGGCTTTCGTAGGTTCCGACAGTTGACCCGGACATCGGGCCCCCGGCGGGACTCCGTTCGGAACCTCCCGGCAATCCGGTCGCAACCCGGGACCGGAGACAATGCGGGGCATGCACCTCAGCCCGAGCGAGCGCGACAAGCTCCTCGTCCACGTCGCCGCCGACGTCGCCCGCAGGCGTCGCGAGCGGGGTCTGCGGATGAACTACCCGGAGTCGGTCGCCCTGATCACCGAGCACGTCGTGGAGGGCGCCCGCGACGGCCGCACCGTCAGCGAGCTGATGAGCAGCGGCCGGGAGGTCCTGACCCGCGACGACGTCCTCGACGGCGTCCCGGAGATGCTCGACTCGGTGCAGGTGGAGGCCACCTTCCCGGACGGCACGAAGCTCGTCACCGTCCACGGGCCGATCGCGTGACCCCCGGCGAGATCCTCGTCGGCGAGGAGCCGGTGGAGCTCAACCCCGGCCGCGCGCGGGTCGTGCTCACCGTCGTCAACGCCGCGGACCGCCCGGTGCAGGTCGGGTCGCACTACCACTTCGCCGCCGCGAACCCCGGCCTGTCCTTCGACCGCGACGCCGCGTGGGGGCACCGGCTCGACGTGCCCGCCGGGACGTCGGTGCGGTTCGAGCCCGGGGTGGAGCGCGAGGTGACGCTGGTGCCGATCGCCGGGGCGCGCCGGGTCCCCGGCCTGCGTCCGGAACGGGCCGGCGCCCTCGACGAGCGGAGCTACGAGCAGTGAGCATCGACCGCGCGCGCTACGCCGACCTGTACGGCCCGACCGTCGGGGACCGGATCCGGCTCGCCGACACGAACCTGCTGATCGAGGTCACCGAGGACCGCTCGCGCGGCCCGGCGTCCGGCGACGAGGTGATGTTCGGCGGCGGCAAGGTGATCCGGGAGTCGATGGGTCAGGCGGCCGTCCCGGCCGCGGACTGCCCGGACCTGGTGATCACCGGCGCCGTCGTGCTCGACCACTGGGGCGTGGTGAAGGCCGACGTCGGGGTGAAGGACGGCCGCATCGTCGGCATCGGCAAGGCCGGGAACCCGGACACGATGGACGGGGTCGACCCGGCGCTGGTGATCGGGCCCGGCACCGAGGTGCTGTCGGGCAACGGGCGCATCCTCACCGCCGGGGCGATCGACGCGCACGTGCACCTGATCTGCCCGCAACTGGTCGAGACCGCGCTCGCCTCCGGGGTCACCACGCTGTTCGGTGGCGGCACCGGCCCGGTCGACGGCTCCAAGGCCACGACCGTGACGCCCGGCCCGTGGAACATCTCCCGGATGCTGCAGGCGATGGACCACCAGCCGGTCAACCTGCTGCTGATGGGCAAGGGCAACACGGTCTCGGTCGGGGCGCTGCACGAGCAGCTGCGCGCCGGGGCGGGCGGGTTCAAGCTGCACGAGGACTGGGGCACCACCCCGTCGGCGATCGACGCCTGTCTGCGGGTGTGCGAGGAGACCGGCGTGCAGGCCGCGATCCACACCGACACCCTCAACGAGGCCGGGTTCCTGCAGTCCACCCTGGCCGCGATCGACGGCCGCTCGATCAACGCGTTCCACACCGAGGGCGCCGGCGGCGGGCACGCCCCGGACATCATCGAGGTCGTCGGCACCGCGCACGTGCTGCCGTCGTCGACGAACCCGACCCGTCCGCACACCGTCAACACCCTCGACGAGCACCTCGACATGCTCATGGTGTGCCACCACCTGAACCCGTCGGTGCCCGAGGACCTGGCCTTCGCCGAGTCCCGGATCCGCCCGACGACGATCGCCGCCGAGGACGTGCTGCACGACCTGGGCGCGATCTCGATGATGAGCTCGGACTCCCAGGCGATGGGCCGCATCGGCGAGGTCGTCATCCGCACCTGGCAGACCGCACACGTCATGAAGGCCGCCCGCGGGCCGCTGCCCGGTGACTCCGACCGCGCCGACAACCTGCGCGCCCGGCGCTACGTCGCGAAGTACACGATCAACCCGGCGCTGGCGCACGGGGCGGCCGAGCACGTCGGCTCGGTCGAGGTCGGCAAGCTCGCCGACCTCGTGCTGTGGGAGCCGAAGTTCTTCGGGGTGCGCCCCGAGGTCGTGCTCAAGGGCGGGTTCGCGGTGTGGGCGCAGATGGGCGACGCGAACGCCTCCATCCCGACCCCGGGCCCGGTGTACGGCAGGCCCATGTTCGGCTACGCCCACACCCCCGCCGCGCTGGGCTCGCTGACCTTCATGGCGCCCTCCGCGCTGGCCGACGGTGTCCCCGACCGGCTCGGCCTGGCGACGCCCGCGGTGCCGGTCGCCGACACCCGCTCGGTCCGCAAGGCGGCGATGGTGCTCAACGACACCACCCCGGACGTGCGGGTCGACCCGGACTCGTTCACCGTGACCGTCGACGGCGCCGTCGTCGA
This sequence comes from Pseudonocardia tropica, assembly GCF_040105315.1. Taxonomy (NCBI): domain Bacteria; kingdom Bacillati; phylum Actinomycetota; class Actinomycetes; order Pseudonocardiales; family Pseudonocardiaceae; genus Pseudonocardia; species Pseudonocardia tropica. The sequence continues at coordinate 154,743 of NZ_JBEDNP010000012.1, read as the reverse complement.
GCCCGCCCCGGTGAGCGAGCTGCCGATGGCGCAGCGGTACTTCCTGTTCTGATGCTCGCCTCGCTCGTCCTGTCCGACGCCCGGTTCCCCGGCGGCGGGCACGTGCACTCCGGCGGCCTGGAGGAGGCCGCCGAGCGCGGCCTGGTCACCGACCTCACCTCGCTGCACGCGTTCCTGCGGGGGCGGCTGCGCACCGCGGGCCGGGTCGCCGCCTGCGCCGCCGCGGCGGCCGCCGACCGGGCCGCCCGCGCGCACCCGGTGCCGGCCGGTCCGGTGCCGGCCGGTCCGGGCCCGGCCGGAGGCGACGGTGACGGTGACGGTCCGGCGGAACGCCGCTGGTTCGTCGCGACCGCGGACTGGGCGGCCCTGGACGCCGCGCTCGACGCCCGCACCCCCTCGGCGGCGCAGCGGGAGGCCTCCCGGGCCCAGGGCCGGGCGTCGCTGCGGGCGGTGCGGGCGGCGTGGCCGTCGCCGGTGCTGGGCGCCCTGCTCACCGCCCACCCCCGCCCGCACCACCCGCTGCTGACCGGCGCGGTGGTCGGCGCGACCGGGGAGCCGCCGTCGGCCGCGGCGCGCTGCGTCGCCTACCTGGCCGTCTCCGGACCGGCGTCGGCGGCGGTGCGGCTGCTCGGGCTGGACCCGTTCGCCGTCAACGCCGCGATCGTCGCGCTCGGCGACGACCTGGCCGCCGTCGTCGACGAGGCCGCCGCCCTGGCGGCCGGCCCGCCCGAGGACCTCCCGGCGCCCGGTGCGCCGGTGCTCGACCTCATGGCCGAGTCCCACGTCCACCACCACCGCGAGAGGGTGCGTCTGTTTGCCTCCTGAACCCGACCGGCACGACCAGCAGGGCGGGCACGGTCACGGCCACGTGATCAGCTTCGACCCGACCGTCGCCGACCACGACCACCACGCACCCGTCCCGACCGGCGGCCGCGCCGTGCGCATCGGCATCGGCGGCCCGGTCGGCTCGGGCAAGACCGCGCTGGTCGCGGCGCTGGCCCGCAGCCTCGCCGGGCGGGTGCGCCTGGCCGTGGTCACCAACGACATCTACACCACCGAGGACGCGGACTTCCTGCGCCGCAACGCCGTCCTGCCCCCGGAGCGGGTCGAGGCGGTGCAGACGGGCTGCTGCCCGCACACCGCGATCCGCGACGACATCACCGCCAACCTCGACGCGGTCGAGCTGCTGGAGGAGCGGTTCGGGGACCTCGACCTGGTCCTCGTCGAGTCGGGCGGGGACAACCTCACCGCGGTGTTCTCGCGTGGGCTGGTGGACCGGCAGATCTTCGTCGTCGACGTCGCGGGCGGGGACAAGGTGCCCCGCAAGGGCGGCCCGGGCGTCACCACCGCCGACCTCCTGGTGATCAACAAGACCGACCTGGCCCCGCTGGTCGGCGCCGACCTCGGCGTGATGACCGGCGACGCCGCGCGGATCCGCGGGGAGCTGCCGGTGATCGCGCAGTCACTGGTCGAGGACCCGGGCGCCGCGCAGGTCGGGGCGTGGGTGTGCGAGCAGGTCGCCGCGCTCCGGGCGACGGTCTGAGGTGCGGGCCTGCGCGCAGCTGGACGTCGTGGTGCGGGAGGGCCGCACGGTCGTGACGGCGCTGCGGGCGCAGGCCCCGCTCGCCCTGGTGCCCCGGCGCGGGGTGGCCGGGGCGGCGTGCCCCGAGGCCGTCGTGCACCTGGTGGGGTCGGCGTCGACCCCGCTGGCCGGCGACGACGTCGAGCTCGCCGTCACCGTCGGCCCCGGCGCCCACCTGGTGCTGACCGGCGTCGCCGCCGCCGTCGCGCTGCCCGGGGCGGGACGACCGAGCCGCACCGTGCTGCGCGCCACCGTCGCCGACGGCGGGTCGCTGACCTACCGCCCCGAGCCGACGGTGGTCACCGCCCGCGCCGACCACGGGACCGTGCTGGACGTGCGGCTGGCCCCGACGGCGACGCTGCACGCCCGTGACGTGCTCGTCGCCGGGCGGACCGGCGAGCGTGCCGGCCGCTACCGGGGCACCGTCCGGGTCACCGAGGACGGTCGCCCGCTGCTGGTGCAGACCCAGGAGATCGGCGACCCGCTGCTCGACGTCTCCCCCGCCCACCTGGCCGGGCACCGGGTGCTGGGCACCGAGGTCGTGATCGGCCCCGGCGGCGAGCCGGTGTCCCCGGCCTGCGGGGAGGGGTGGAGCCTGTCCCCCCTGGCCGTGCGCGGGATGCTCGCGACGGCCGTCGGCCACGACGCGGTCACCACCGCCCGGCGGCTGGCCGGGGCGGTCGCCGCGGCGACGCCTCGGCCCGGTCGGTGATCGGCACCGGTGCGGGGATCGGTGCCACGTCCGGCACCGATCCCCTCACCGGTGGTGATCACGCCTGGGCCGGGAGCACATGCTCCTGCGCCCGGTCGGTGCTCAGGCACAGCGAGCAGACGTGCGCGTCGTGGGCGGTGCAGGCCGTCATGTCCGGGCGCTCCAGGTCCTGGCCGCACACGTGGCAGCCGAGCACCGCGTCCGAGGGGTTGCCGTGCTCGTCGAACATCGGCAGGTCGATGCCGTCGTCCGTACGGCGCAGGTAGTAGCGGCCCTGCGTGGCGAGGGCGATCACCGGCGGCAGGACGACGCCGAGCACGATCGCGACCAGCGGCGAGAACGGCGCGAGCGCCTCCCCCAGCAACCCGAAGAACGCCGCGATCGACAGCCCGCCCGCCAGGACGACCGACCCGAACCCGACCGGGTTGACCGCGTAGAGCATCCCGCGGCGGAACTCGGGGACCTTCGGCGAGATCCCCAGCAGGTACTTGTTCACGACGATGTCGGTGGCGACGACGACGATCCACGCGATGCCCATGTTGGCGTAGAACCCGAGGATCGTGTTGAGGAAGTCGAACATGTTCGCCTCCATCAGCACCAGCGCGATCACCAGGTTGACGCCGAGGAACACCAGCCGGCCGGGGTAGGTCCCGGTGATCCGGGTGAAGGAGTTCGTCCAGGCCAGCGAGCCGGAGTAGGCGTTCGTGACGTTGATCTTGATCTGGCTGATGACGACCAGCACGACGGCCAGGGTGATCGCCAGCCAGCCCGGCATCAGGTCGGAGTAGATCGACAGGAACTGGTGCACCGGCTCGTTGGCGACGGTCGCACCGTCGGCGACGTGCGCGATCAGGTACACCGCCAGGAACAGCCCGACGACCTGCTTCGCGGCACCGAACAGCACCCAGCCCGGCCCGGCGAGCAGGGTCGCGGCCCACCAGCGGCGCGCGTTCTCCGGCGTCTTGGGCGGCATGAACCGCAGGTAGTCGATCTGCTCGGCGATCTGGGCGATCAGCGACAGGCAGACCCCGGCGGCGAGCATGACCGAGCCGAGACTCGGTGCTCCCAGGCCGTCCTCGCCCTGGTAGGCCAGGAAGGTCGAGACCGAGTCCGGGTGCGCGACCAGCAGGTAGCCGAACGGCAGCACCATCAGGACCAGCCACAGCGGCGTCGTCCACACCTGCAGGGTCGACAGCAGCGACATCCCGTACACGACCAGCGGGAAGATGATCACCGTGGAGACGGCGTAGCCGGCCCAGAGCGGGACGCCGAGGCCCAGCTGCAGGCCCTGGGCCATGATCGAGCCCTCGAGGGCGAAGAAGATGAAGGTGAACGTCGCGAAGATGACGTTGGTCAGGATCGAGCCGTAGTAGCCGAAGCCGCTGCCGCGGGTGATCAGGTCCAGGTCGAGGTTGTAGCGGGCCGCGTAGTACGCCAGCGGCAGCCCGGTCGCGATGACGACCAGCGCGAAGACCGCGATGCCCCACAGTGCGTTCGTCGTGCCGTAGGCGATGCCGATGTTGGCGCCGATCGCGAAGTCCGCGAGGTAGGCGATGCCGCCCAGCGCGGTCACCCCGACCACCCCGGGCGACCAGCGCCGGTAGCTGCGCGGCGCGAACCGGAGCGTGTAGTCCTCCAGCGTCTCGCGCGCGGCCCCGGCCTCCGGCGCCACCGGTGCCGGCCGGTTCATCTCCTGAGTCATCCGATGCCCCCGCGGTGGCCGGGTCGGTGGGGCCACCGCTGAGGAATGCTGCGTTCCGCAACGGCGGCGCCGGTTGCCGTCGGGTGACGAGTGCGTGACGCCCGACCGGGACGAACCGGAGGATCCGGGCGTCGCGTGACGGGCGGCGGCCCGACCGGGACGACTGCGTGACGATCCGGGCACGACGGGTGCGTCCCGGCGCCGGAGGGGTCACGGTGGTCGGCCGGGACGGTCCGGCGGGCCGGTGGGACGGGCGGGGGCGGGACGCTGAGCGGTCGGTCAGGACGGCGGGTGCTCCCACATCGTCGTGCGGAACAGGTCCCAGTAGCCCAGCCTGCGATAGACCGGGTGACCGTCGTCGCTGGAGATCAGCAGCGACGGCAGTTCCGGCGCGACCGCGCAGGCGGCCGCGGTGACGGCCCCGCCGAAGCCTCGACCCCGGTGCCCGGGCAGCACCGCGACCCAGTCGACCTCGACCACACCGTGGCCCACGCACGCACCGGCCGTCGCGACCGGCTCACCCCCGGCGTACCCGACGACGAGGTGCAGCAGGTCCCCCGGCCGCGGGTCCGCGACGGCGGGCCGCCCCACCTCGGCGAGGCCGTAGCCGGCGACCAGGACGCGCTCGAAGTCGGCCGGGTCGGCGTCGGGCACCGTCCGGATCACCAGACCGGGCGGGGACGGCGGCAGCGGGCCGGGCGGGCGGAACATCAGCGGCGGGTGGCCGACCCGCACCAGTCCGTACCCGGCCGGGTCGGGCAGCGCGAACAGCGAGAGCAGCACCCACCAGCGGTGCGGCGGGAAGAAGCGGGCCGCCTCGTCGAGCACCCGGGGCAGGTCGCCGGGGTCCGGCGGGGCGGTGAGGACGACGGCGTTGTCGTAGCCGAACGGCGAGGCCGGGTCGGCCAGCACGGCACCGGCCACCCGTCGCACCCGTCCCCCGGCCCGGGCCGCCATGGCGGCGGTCCGGTCGGCGTAGGCGTGCACGAACCGGCGCGCCAGGCTGTCCCCGACGGGGGCGCCCGGCTCCCATCCGGTGGTGAGCGTCTCGCCTGTCATGCCAGGAGATGGTCCGCCGCCCCGGCGGGACGCGGTAGAGCCGTTCGACCGAGTGACCCTTGACACCTCCCCGTTGCGAAACCAACACTGATGACACTTCGGAACCACGATTCCGCATCGTGAAATCTCCCGGAACGAGCACGGAAGCAGGACCCATGCCGGACCACCTGACCCTCGACCGTCTCAACACCGCCCCGCCCGACGAGCTGCGCCCGGCCCTGCGGGCCTGCGCCACCTCGCCGGTGTGGGCGGACCGACTGCTGGCCGGGCGCCCCTACGGCAGCGTCGACTACGCCGTCGCCGCGGCGGAGAAGGCGGTCCTCGCCCTGGACAGCGCCGAGATCGACGCCGCGCTGGCCGGGCACCCCCGGATCGGCGAGCGACCCGGGGGCGCCCACGCCGACGGCGCCGCGTTCTCCCGCTCCGAGCAGTCCGGTGTGGACAGCGGCGCGGACACCGCCGCCCGGCTCGCCGCCGGCAACGCCGCCTACGAGCAGCGGTTCGGCCACGTCTTCCTGATCCGGGCCGCGGGCCGCGACGCCGGGCAGATCCTCGCCGAGCTGGAGCGCAGGCTGGGCAACGACCCGGCCGCCGAGCGCGCCGAGGCCGCCGGGCAGCTGGCCGAGATCACCGCGCTGCGGATGCGGCAGGTGCTGGCATGAGCAGCTTCTCCACCCACGTCCTCGACGCCGCGGCGGGCCGCCCGGCCACCGGTGTCCCGGTCATCCTGACCGGCGCCGACGGGACCGTGCTGGCGTCGGGCACCACCGACGACGACGGCCGCTGGCGCGCCCCGGAGTCCGCCGCGCTCACCGCGGGGGTCCTGCACCGGATCACGTTCACGACGCCGAGCCCGTTCTTCCCGGAGGTGTCGATCGCGTTCCGCCCGGAGCGCACCGACCGCCACCACCACGTCCCGCTGCTGCTGTCGCCCTACTCCTACTCCACCTACCTCGGGAGCTGATCATGTCCGTCTCGGTCCACCTCGGCGACAACAAGTACGGCAAGGCGGAGGTCCGCGTGGTGCGGGTCGTGCGCGACACCGCCCGGCACGAGATCACCGACCTCAACGTGACCAGCCAGCTGCGCGGCGCCGCGCTCGAGAGCAGCTACCTGAGCGGCGACAACTCCAAGGTCGTCGCCACCGACACCCAGAAGAACGTCGTCCACGCCTTCGCCAAGGAGTACGGGATCACCTCGCCCGAGGAGTTCCTGCTGCTGCTCGGCGACCACTTCACCGGCGAGTTCGACTGGATCACCGGCGGGCTCTGGCAGGCCGAGCTGTACGAGTGGGAGCGGATCGTCGTCGACGGCGCCGGGCACGACCACTCGTTCGTCCGGAAGGGCCGGGCCACCCGGCTGGCGACCGTGCAGAAGACCGGCGGGGCCACCCACGTCACCGCCGGGCTGAAGGACCTCACCGTGCTGAAGTCCACCGGCAGCGAGTTCCACGGCTTCCCGCGCGACCGGTACACCACCCTCGTCGAGACCGACGACCGCATCCTCGCAACCTCGGTCACCGCACGCTGGCGCTACCTGCCCGAGGCCGTCGCCGCCGGGATCGACTTCGACGGCGCCTACGACGCGATCGGCGCGGCGATGCTGTCGGCGTTCGCCACCACCCACTCGCTCGCGCTGCAGCAGTCGCTCTACGAGATGGGCCGGGCCGCGATCGAGGCCTGCGACGGCGTCGCCGAGATCCGGTTCGCGATGCCCAACAAGCACCACTTCCTGTCCGACCTGTCGCCGTTCGGCCTCAAGAACCCGAACGAGGTCTTCCACGCCGCGGACCGCCCCTACGGCCTGATCGAGGGCACCGTCGTCCGCGACGGCGTGACCCCGGCACCGGAGGCGTGGACCGACGTCCCGTCCTCCGTCTGACCCGCCACCGTCCGACCCGTCACCGCAGCGAGGGGATCCGCCATGAGCACGGAACAGGCAGTACGTCCGGAGGACGAACGGCTCGGGATCGGGCCGACGATCGGCTACGGCGTCCAGCACATCCTCGCGATGTTCGGCGGCGTGATCGCGGTACCGATCATCATCGGCGGCGCGGCCGGGCTCACCCCCGCGCAGAGCGCCGTGCTCGTCGCCTCCGGGCTGTTCGTCAGCGGGCTCGCCACCCTGCTGCAGACCCTCGGACTGCCGTTCTTCGGGTCGCAGCTGCCGCTGGTGCAGGGCACCTCGTTCGCCTCGGTGTCGACGATGATCGCGATCGTCGGCGACGACGGTACCGACGGCCTGCGCACCGTCTACGGCGCGGTGATCGTCGCGGCCGCGGTCGGGCTGCTGATCACCCCGTTCTTCGCGCGGGTGGTACGGCTGTTCCCTCCGGTGGTGACCGGGTCGATCATCACCGTCATCGGGCTGTCGCTGATGCCGGTGGCGACCGGCTGGATCACCGGCCGGGAGACGGTCACCGTGGGCGGGGCGACGGTGCCCAACCCCGAGTTCGCCGCGCTGCCCTCGATCGCGCTGGCCGGGTTCACGTTCCTGGTGGTGGTCGTCGCCGGGAAGATCGCGGTGCTGTCGCGGCTGTCGGTGCTGCTCGGGCTGCTGGTCGGGACCGTCGTCGCGCTGGTGGCCGGGCTGAGCGACTTCTCCGGCGTCGGCGCGGCGAGCGTCGCCGCGCTGCCCGCGCCGTTCGCGTTCGGCACCCCGCTGTTCACGGTCGGGGCGACCGTCTCGATGGTCATCGTGGTCCTGGTGATCATGGTGGAGACCACCGCCGACATCCTCGCGGTCGGCGAGGTCGTCGAGACCCGGGTGGACGCGCGCCGGGTCGGCGACGGGCTGCGCGCCGACATGGCCGCCTCGGTGGTCGCGCCGGTGTTCAACTCCTTCCCGGCGACGGCGTTCGCCCAGAACGTCGGGCTCGTCGCGCTGACCGGGATCCGGAGCCGGTTCGCCGTCGCGGCCGGTGGGCTGCTCCTGCTCGTGCTGGGGCTCTCGCCGATGGCGTCCGCGGTGTTCTCGGCGATCCCGCAGCCGGTGCTCGGCGGGGCGGGCATCGTGCTGTTCGGCACGGTCGCCGCCAGCGGCATCCGGACGCTCGCCGCCGTCGAGTACCGCGGGACCAACAACATGGTGATCGTCGCGGCGTCGGTGGCGTTCGGCCTGGTCCCGGTGGTGTCGCCGGACTTCTGGGCGAACTTCCCGGACTGGTTCGCGACGATCTTCCACTCCGGCATCAGCTCGGCGGCGATCGTCGCGGTGCTGCTCAACCTGTTCTTCAACGTGTTCGCCCCCGGGCGGCCGTCGGCGCCGTCGGTCGTCGCGGCGGGCCCGCCGGTGCTGGTGCAGACCGGGGAGATCCGGATCCTGGCCTCGGGCGAGGTGCTGGGCCCGGACTCCTACGAGCCGGTCACGGCGAAGCCGGGCACCCAGGTCAGGGAGGACTGAGCGCCGCCGCGTGATCGTCGTCCGCGAGGGGTTCGGTGCCGGATGTGGCACCGAACCCCTCAGGCGGCGCGATCACCGACGGCCCGCCGGATCCGCCCCACCGTCTCCGCCGGCCGGTCGTGGACGTCGGACCAGGTGAACCGCAGCACCGTCCATCCGGCCGCGACCAGCGCGTTCTGCTTGCGCCGGTCGGTGCGGAACCGCTCGGGGTCGCTGTGCCAGGCCCACCCGTCGACCTCTACCGCCACCCGCACCGCGGGGAAGGCGAGGTCGATCGTCCAGGGCCCGAACGGCACCGCGCGCACGAGCCCGGGCAGCCGGGCCTCGCGCAGCAGCCGCAGGAGCCGACGTTCCAGGGCGGAGTCGGCCCGGTCCCCCGCGGCGACGAGCAGCCGCCCGGCCGGGCCGATACCCCGGGTTCCGGCCACCCGGCAGTAGGCCTCGTGCAGCTGCGCGAACGAGACCCACCGTTGCAGGGCCCGGTCGAGGAACATCGCGGCGGCGGCGCCGTCCAGCTCGGCGGAGGTCTCCAGCACGGTCAGCGGTAGCGCCGTCGTGACGATCCCGCGGTGGACGACCCGGTCGGCGGGGTCGAGTGCCCGCCGACGCAGCCGGACTGCCGGCTGCCTGCCCCGCTGGACGGTCGGCGGGACGGCGAGCAGCACCTCGGCCGGGGCGCCGGGGCGCAGCCCCTGCCAGTAGGCCGCCGCCTGCCCGGTCACGGTGCTGCGGGCGCCGCCCCACAGCCAGGCCGCCCGGACCCGGGTCTCCGGGGTGGCCCGGTGCCCGGCGACCAGGTACACCCCGGGGAACCGCTCCCGCCAGGCACCCGACGACACCCGCCGGGCCACCGTCCGGGCCGGGACACCGTAGGCGATCGCCTGGGCACGGGTGACGAGTCCGCCCTGCCGCACCAGGAGGCGTTCCAGATCGGTCATCGGCGCAGGGTGGCGGACGGGCCGGCCCACCACGGCCGATCGGCCCGGAGCCGTCACACGTGCGATCGGTGATCGTCGCGAATGAGGGGATCGGTGCCGGATGTGGCACCGATCCCCTCACCCGCCGCGATCACCGGCGCCCCTCAGGCCCCCGCGGCGTCCTGCCGGGCCAGCTCGGCGACCAGCGCGTCGGCCACCGACTGCAGCTTCGGCACGGCGGAGTCGAGCAGCACGTCGGTCATCCGGGTCGTCGGGCCGGAGATGGACACCGCGGCGGGCAGCGGCCCGTCCAGGGCGACGGCGACGCACCGCACCCCGAGCTCCTGCTCGCCCTCGTCGACGGCGTACCCGGCGGCACGGACCTTGTCGAGCTCGGCGAAGTACTCCTCGGGCGAGGTGATCGTGTTGTCGGTGTGCCGCACGAAGTCGGTGTGCCGCAGCACCTCCCGCGCCCGCTCGACCGGCATCCGGGCCAGCAGCGCCTTCCCGACGGCGGTGCAGTGCGGCGACACCCGTCGTCCGACCTCGGTGAACATCCGCATCGAGTGCCGGCCGGGCTCCTGGGCGACGTAGACGACCTGGTTCCCCTCCAGCAGCGCCAGGTTCGCGCTCTCCCCGAGGTCGTCGACCAGGCCGGCGAGCCGCGGGCGCGCCCACATGCCCACCAGGCGTCCCGCGGTGTCGCCGAGGCGCACCAGGCGGGGGCCGAGGGCGTACTCGCGCGAGGACTGCTGGCGGACGTAGCCGCGCCCGGCCAGGGTCCGGACGAGCCGGTGGATGGTCGGGAGCGGGAGCCCGGAGGTGGCCGCGAGGTGGGACAGGCTGACCGTCCCGCCCGCGTCGGCCATCGCCTCCAGCAGGTCCACGGCCCGCTCCACGGACTGCACGGTGCCCGAGCGGGCCGGTGCGGACGCGGTGACCTCCGCACCGGCGTCGACACGGCTGTCGGGGTCGTTCTTCCGCATGACGGAAGTCTAGCCCTGCTCGGGCGGCGCGGGGGGGACGTCGGCCGCGTCCGGCGCCCCGGGCGCGCCGGTCACCCGCTCCACCGAGCCGCGACGCAGCAGGCAGCCGTGCGGCTCCCCGGACACGTCGACGTCGCGGCCGCCCAGGACGGTGCGCCGGACCACGCCGGACAGCGACCGGCCGGCGTAGGCGCTCACCTTGTTCTTGTGGTGCAGCCGGTCCGGGTCGACGACGTAGGCGGCGTCGGGGGCGAAGACGGCGAGGTCGGCGTCGTAGCCGAGCGCGATCCGGCCCTTGGAGCGCAGGCCGACCAGGTCGGCGGGCTTCGACGCCATCCACTGCACCACCTGCGCGAGCCCGATGCCGCGCCGGCGGGCCTCGCTCCACACCAGCGACAGGCCCAGCTGCAGCGACGACACACCGCCCCATGCCTGGCCGAAGTCGCCGGACTCCAGCAGCTTCAGCTCGACCGTCGACGGCGAGTGGTCGCTGACGATGCAGTCGATCGTGCCGTCGAGCAGCCCCTCCCAGAGCAGCTCCCGGTTCGACGCCTCGCGGATCGGCGGGCAGCACTTGTGCGTGGTCGCGCCGTCGGGGATCTCCTCGGCGAACAGCGTCAGGTAGTGCGGGCAGGTCTCGGCGGTGATGCGGACACCGTCGCGCCGGGCGGTGGCGATCATCGGCAGCGCGTCGGAGGAGGACACGTGCAGCACGTGCGCGCGGGCCCCGGTCCAGCGGGCGCGTTCGATGACCTCGGCGATGGCCAGGTTCTCCGCGCCGCGCGGGCGCGAGCGCAGGAAGGTGTCGTACCTCGCGCCGTGCGGGGTGGGGGCCTTCTCGATGGCCCGGGAGTCCTCGGCGTGCACGATCATGACGGCGTCGAAGGTGGCCAGCTCGGCCATGTCGCGTTCCATCTCGTCGGCGTCGAGCGGCGGGAACTCGTCGACGCCGGAGTGGAGCAGGAAGCACTTGAACCCGAAGACGCCCTCATCGTGCAGCCCGCGCAGGTCACCGAGGTTGCCGGGCACGGCGCCGCCCCAGAACCCGACGTCGACGAACGCCTGGTGCTCGGCGACCTTGCGCTTCACCTCCAGCGCCGCGACGTCCACGGTCGGCGGGATCGAGTTCAGCGGCATGTCGACGATCGTGGTGACCCCGCCCGCCGCGGCGGCCCGGGTGGCCGAGGCGAAGCCCTCCCACTCGGTGCGGCCGGGCTCGTTGACGTGCACGTGGGTGTCGACGAGGCCGGGCAGCAGCACCTCGTCGTCGGCGAGGTCGATCACCCGGGCCCCGTCGAGGCCGTTGCCGAGCGGCTCGATGGCGACGATCCGCCCGCCGGCCACGCCGATCTCGCGGGGCTGCTCGCCCGCCGTGGTCATGATCCGCTTCCCGCGGACCACCAGGTCGTAGCTGGTCATGACATCTCCAGGGGGAATCCGGTGATCTTCTTGGTACGGGGTGCCGCGTAGGTGCGGCTCGTCGAGGTGGTCAGGCCGAGCCGGACCAGCGACTCGGCGACGGTGACCGCGGCCTGCACCCCGTCGACGACGGGCACCCCGGTCTCCGCCCGCACCTTCGCGTCCAGCCCGGCCATGCCGCCGCAGCCGAGGCAGATCACCTCGGCGTGGTCCTGCTCGACCGCGACCCGGGCCTGCTCGACGATCGCGGCGACCGCGCGATCCGGGTCCTGCTCGAGCTCCAGCACCGCGAGCCCGGAGGCGCGCACCGAGGCGCAGCGCCGGTCCAGCCCGGCCAGCAGCAGGCGGTCGGAGATCAGCGGCACGGTGCGGTCCAGGGTGGTCACCACCGAGTAGCGGTGGCCGAGGTACATCGCGGTGGTCGCGGCGGCCTCGGTGATGTCGACGACGGGCACGTCGAGCATCTCCTGCAGGCCCTCGCGGCCGTGCTCGCCGTAGCCGGCCTGGATCACCGCGTCGAACCGCTCGCCGGAGGCGGCGTAACGCGCGACGGCGTCGGCGACCCCGACCGCGGCCAGGTAGCTCTCCAGGTTGCCCTCGACCGACTCGGCGCCGAACCGCGGCGTCAGCCCGACGATCCCGGTGCCGGGCGCGGCGACCGAGCGGGCCGACGCGGCGATCGCCTCGGTGACCGACACCGTGGTGTTGACGTTGACGACGACGATCCTCATCAGTGGCCCCCGGCCGGTGCGACGGCCAGCGGCTCCCCGGAGACCGCGCGGTAGGTCCGTCCGCGCGGGGCGACGAGCACGGTCAGCAGCGCCGCGACCCCGGCGCCGAGAAACCAGCTGAACGGCGCGACCGGCTCCAGCGCGGGGACGAACCCGACGGCGACGGCGACCACCGCGGACGGCACGAACACCGCGACCGCGCGCCGGTTGACCCCGCCCCGGTAGTGGTAGGCGCCGGTGCTCGCCTCGGTGTAGAGCGCGGGGACGTCGATCCGGCCGCGCCGGACCAGCCAGTAGTCGGCCATCACGATCCTGAACAGCGGGCCGAGCAGCGCGCCGAGCACACCCAGGAAGTAGGTGATCACCACCGGGGAGTCGTACAGGTTCCAGGGCAGGATGATCAGCCCGATCAGCGCGCTCACCACCCCGGCCCGGCGGAAGTCGAGCACCCGCGGGAACAGGTTCGACAGGGCGTAGCAGGGGGCCACGAAGTTCGCCATCAGGTTGACCGCGATCGTCAGGATCAGCAGCGCCGCGGAGGCGACCAGCAGCAGCGGGGTGTTGGGGATGGTGTTGACGACGTCGGCCGGGCTGGAGATCACCTGGCCGCCGATCCGCAGCTGGCCGCCCGCCAGCACCACGACCACGACACCGAAGAACAGGGTGTTCGGCAGGATCCCCCAGAAGCTGCCACGCCGGACCGCTCCGGTGGACACCGCGCCGCGGGTGAAGTCGCAGAAGTTGAGGACGAAGGTGCCGTAGATCGCCGTCCACAGCGACGCCCCGGCGAGAATCTGCACCCACATCGCCCCGCCGGTCAGCGGCTCGGGCACCGACAGCGCGATGTCGCCACCGGTCTGCCACAGCACCCAGCCCGCGAGCACCGCGAGGGTCACCAGCACGATCGGGCCGGCGACGGCCTCGTAGCGGCGGATGCCGTCCATGCCGCGCAGCAGGATCGCCACCTGCACGACCCACAGGACGACGAAGCAGATCCAGCCCAGCACCGACAGCCCCAGGAACGACACCTGCTCCAGCGCACCGGCCGACGGCGCCACGGCCAGGACCATCACGACGAGCACCCGGGTGGCGAGGTAGGTCTGGATGCCGAACCAGGCGATCGCGACCGCACCCCGCACCAGGGCCGGGAGCTGGGCACCGCGCACGCCGAAGGAGATCCGGCTCATCACCGGGAACGGCAGGCCCGTCCGGTAGCCCATGTACCCGGCGACGGTGAGCAGCACGAACAGCACCAGCGCACCGATGCCGAGCGAGACCAGGATCTGCCAGGCGCCGAGGCCGAGCGCGAACAGGCCGAGGGCGAAGCCGTAGTTGCCCAGGCTGTGCACGTCGACGGCCCACAGGGTGAAGATGTTGTAGGCCTTCCACGACCGTCCCTCGACGGTGGTCGGCGCGAGGTCGCGGTTGTAGAGCCGGGGGCTCGGTGCGTCGGCGCCGTCCTGCGTGACGGGCACGGCGGCCACCCGCTCACCGGTCGGGGCTGCTGCGGATCGGTCGCTCGTTCCGGGTCCCGTCATCGGGGCCACCTCGGTTCCCACGTCGTGGCGCGTCGAACGTAACGCGCTGATTTCCGCGATGTGAAACGAATCTCTTACCTAGCGGAATCAAGCTATGGCGCCGGTCACGCAAGCGTCAAGGGGTCATCGGCGACGACGATGCTTGACAGCCCCCGCAGGCCGTGGTCCGATTCACACCGCACAACGGAATCACTTTTCCGCATTGCGGAATGATCGGAGGCTCCGGTGACTGCCCTCTTCTGTTCCGGTGACGCGATGCGCGGCGGCCGGCTCCACCACAACGTGTCCGCCCACCCGTTCCTGGGCGGGGTCCGGACCGCTCCGCACTACCGGATGTACTCGGTACGCGACCAGTTCCCGGCCCTGCTGGAGGACCCGTCGGGCGGCGTGGCGCTGGCCGGGGAGATCTACGACGTCCCGCTCTCGGCGATCCGCACCGACTTCCTGCCCGACGAGCCGCCGGAGCTCGAGCTCACCGTCATCGAGCTCGACGACGGCCGCGACGTCCTCGCCGTCGGGCTGCGGCCCGGCGTGCTGGAGCGCCGGCGCGACGAGCTCACCGACATCACCGCCCACGGCGGGTGGCGGGCCTACCGGGGACTGCCCGAGCCCGCCTGAGGACCGAGGAGGCCCCTGAAGTGCGCTACACCGTCAACTGCTCCATCGTGTTCCCCGACCTGCCGCTGCTCGACCGGCCCGCGGCCGCCGCGGCGGCCGGCTTCGACGCCGTCGAGTTCTGGTGGCCGTTCGCGGACTCCGTGCCCGGCGACCACGAGGTCGACGCCTTCGTCACCGCCGTCGCCGACGCCGGCGTCACCCTCACCGGGCTCAACTTCACCGCGGGCGACATGCCCGCGGGCGAGCGCGGCATCCTGTCCGACCCCGCCCGCGCGGGCGAGTTCGCCGACAACGTCGCCGTCGCCGTCGGCATCGGCGAGCGGCTCGGCACGCTCGGCTTCAACGCCCTGTACGGCAACCGCCGCGACGTCCTGGACCCGCGCGTCCAGGACGAGACCGCGGACCGGAACCTCGCACTGGCCGCCGACGCGGCCGCCCGGATCGGCGCGGTCGCCCTGCTGGAGCCGGTCAGCGGCGTCGACGCCTACCCCCTGAAGACCGCCGACGACGCCGTCGCCGTGCTCGACCGGGTCGGGTCGCCGCACCTGCGGCTGCTGCTCGACGTCTACCACCTCGCCGTGAACGGCGACGACCCCGCGGCCGCGATCGAGCGCCACTCCGACCGGATCGGCCACGTCCAGATCGCCGACGCCCCCGGCCGCGGCGAACCCGGCACCGGGGACCTGCCTATCGCCGACCTGCTCGCCCGGGTCGTCGCCGCCGGCTACCACGGCCCGGTCAGCCTCGAGTACAAGCCCGTCACCGCCGACCCGTTCGGCTGGCTGACCCGGGAAGGAGCCCCCGCATGAGCACCATCGCGTTCGTCGGCCTCGGGATCATGGGCGGCCCGATGGCCCGCCACCTCGTGAAGGCCGGGCACGACGTCGTCGGCCACAACCGGAGCCCCGAGAAGGCCGAGGCCCTCGCCGCCGACGGCGGCCGGGCCGCCGCGACGGTCACCGAGGCGGTGACCGGCGCCGACGTGGTCGCCCTGATGCTGCCCGACTCCCCCGACGTCGTCGACGTCTGCACCCGCGACGGCGGCGTGTTCGACACCGCGGAGCCGGGCACCCTGGTGGTCGACTTCTCCACGATCCGCCCCGACGTCGCCCGTGACCTCGCCGCCCGAGCGGCCGAGCGCGGCCTGCGGATGCTCGACGCCCCGGTCTCCGGTGGCCAGGCCGGCGCCGAGAACGCCGCCCTGTCGATCATGGTCGGCGGGGCGGAGGCCGACGTGGCCGCCGCCCGCCCGCTGCTCGACGTCGTCGGGAGCACCGTCGTGCACGTCGGCCCGTCCGGGGCCGGGCAGACCGTCAAGGCCGCGAACCAGCTGATCGTCGCCGGGAACATCGCCCTGCTCGCCGAGGCGATCGAGTTCCTGCGTGCGCACGGCGCCGACCTCGACGCCGCCGTCCGTGTGCTCGGCGGCGGGCTCGCCGGCTCGAAGGTCCTCGACCAGAAGGCCCCGAGGATGCTGGCCGGGGACTACGCCCCCGGCTTCCGGATCGACCTGCACCACAAGGACATGGGCATCGTCGCCGACTCCGCCCGCGAGGCCGGGGTGGTCGCCCCGGTGGCCGCGCTCGTCGCCCAGCTCGTCGCCGCCACCCGGGCCGCCGGAGACGGCGGCCTCGACCACTCCGCCCTGCACCGCGCCGTCCGCCGCCTGAACGGGGAGTCGTCATGACCCGGATGACCGCGGCCGAGGCCGCCGTCCGCATCCTGGAGGCCGAGGGTGCCACGCAGGCGTTCGGCGTGCCGGGCGCGGCGATCAACCCCTTCTACGCCGCGATGCGCGACCGCGGCACGATCGGCCACGTCCTGGCCCGCCACGTCGAGGGCGCCTCGCACATGGCCGAGGGCTTCACCCGCTCCGGTCCGGGCAACATCGGGGTCTGCATCGGCACCTCCGGCCCGGCGGGCACCGACATGGTGACCGGGCTGTACTCGGCGTCGGCGGACTCGATCCCGATCCTGGCGATCACCGGGCAGGCGCCGGTCGCGCGGCTGCACAAGGAGGACTTCCAGGCCGTCGACATCGCGGCCATCGCGGCACCGGTCACCAAGATGGCGATGACCGTGCGCGAGGCGGCGCAGGTGCCGGGCGCGTTCGCCCAGGCGTTCCACCTCATGCGGTCCGGCCGGCCCGGTCCCGTGCTGATCGACCTGCCGATCGACGTGCAGCAGACCGTCATCGACTTCGACCCCGACACCTACGCCCCGCTGCCGGTACACCGCCCCGCGATGACCGGCCCGCAGGCGTCGCGGGTGCTGGACCTGCTCGCCGAGGGCGAGCGGCCGCTGATCGTCGCCGGCGGCGGGATCGTCAACGCCGACGCCTCCGCCGAGCTCGTCGAGCTCGCCGAGATCCTCGGCGTCCCGGTCGTGCCGACCCTGATGGGCTGGGGCACGATCCCCGACGACCACCCGCTGGCCGCGGGGATGGTCGGGCTGCAGACGGCGCACCGCTACGGCAACGCGACCTTCCTGGCCTCCGACGTCGTCGTCGGGATCGGGAACCGCTGGGCCAACCGGCACACCGGGGGCCTCGACACCTACCGGCGCGGGCGCCGGTTCGTGCACGTCGACATCGAGCCCACCCAGATCGGGCGGGTCTTCGCCCCCGACTACGGCGTGGTCTCCGACGCCGGGGCCGCGCTGCGCGCCCTGCTGGCCGAGGCCCGCCGCCGCCGCGACGCCGGGACGCTGCCGGACCGCGGCGCGTGGGCGGAGTCGTGCCGGGAGCGGAAGGCGACGCTGCTGCGGCGCACCGACTTCGGCTGCGTCCCCATCAAGCCGCAGCGGGTGTACCAGGAGATGAACCGGGTCTTCGGCCCGGAGACCCGCTACGTGACGACGATCGGGCTGTCCCAGATCGCGGCCGGCCAGTTCCTGCACGTCTACCGGCCCCGGCACTGGGTCAACTGCGGCCAGGCCGGCCCGCTGGGCTGGACCATCCCGGCCGCGCTGGGCGCCGTCGTCGCCGACCCGTCGACCCCGGTGGTCGCGCTCTCGGGCGACTACGACTTCCAGTTCATGCTGGAGGAGCTCGCGGTCGGCGCCCAGTTCGGGCTGCCCTACGTGCACGTCGTGGTCAACAACTCCTACCTGGGGCTGATCCGGCAGGCGCAGCGCGCGTTCGACATGGACTTCCAGGTCTCCCTGGCCTTCGACAACATGCACGCCGACGAGGAGCTGACCGGGCTGCCCAAGGGCTACGGCGTCGACCACGTCCGCGTCGCGGAGGGGCTGGGCTGCGTGGGGCTGCGGGTCACCGAGCCCGACGAGATCGCCACGACCCTGCGCCGGGCGTCGCAGCTGGCCCGCGAGCACAAGGTGCCGGTCGTGGTCGAGGTGGTGCTGGAGCGGGTCACGAACATCGCGATGGGCACCGAGATCGACGCCGTCACCGAGTTCGAGGACCTCGCCGAGACCCCCGCCGACGCCCCGACCGCGCTGGCCCACCGCCGGTGAGCGCGATCCTGCTGGCCCCGGACAAGTTCAAGGGCTCGCTGGACGCCGCCGCCGTCGCCGACGCGCTCGCGGACGGGATCGCCGACGCCGACCCGGGCCGTCCGGTGCGCCGCTGCTCGGTCGCCGACGGCGGCGAGGGCACCGTCGCCGCGGCGCTCGCCGCCGGGTGGGAGCCGGTCACGACCACCGCGACCGGCCCCACCGGGGCTCCGCTGACGGCCGTCTGGGCCCGCGACGGCGTGTCCGCGCTGGTGGAGCTGGCCTCGACGGCCGGGCTCGCGGTCCTGCCCGGCGGGGTGCGCGACCCGGGCGGCGCGGGCACCGAGGGGCTCGGCACCGTGCTGGCCGCGGTGCTCGACGCCGGGTGCACCGACGTCGTCGTCGGGCTCGGGGGCAGTGCCGCCACCGACGGCGGCGCCGGGCTGCTGCGCGGGCTCGGCGCCCGGGTCCTGGACGCCGGCGGCGCCGAGGTCGGGCGGGGCGGCGCGGCGCTGGCCCGGGCCGACCGGCTCGACCTGGCCGGGCTGCACCCGCGGCTGCGGGACCCGGCCGTGCGGGTCCGGCTCGCCGCCGACGTCGACAACCCGCTGCTCGGCCCGCACGGCGCCGCAGCCGTCTACGGCCCGCAGAAGGGTGCCGACGCCGCCGGGGTCGCCGCGCTCGACGACGCGCTGGCCCGCTGGGTGCGGGTGCTCGCCGCCGCCACCGGCGGAGACGCCGACACGCTCGCCGCGGCACCCGGCGCCGGGGCCGCCGGCGGGGCGGGGCTCGCGCTGACCGCCGTCTGCGGGGCGCGCGTCGCACCCGGCGTCGGTACCGTCCTGGAGCTGACCGGCTTCGACGACGAGCTGGCCGGCGCCGGTCTCGTCGTCACCGGGGAGGGCAGGCTGGACGCCCAGACCCTGCACGGCAAGGCCCCGGCCGGGGTCGCCGCCGCCGCCCGCGCGGCCGGGACCCCGGTCGTCGCCGTCGCCGGGCAGGTGACCCTCGGCCCGGCCGCGCTGCGGGCCGCGGGTTTCGTCGCGACCTACGCCCTGACCGACACCGCCCTCGACCAGCGCGACGCGCTCGACCGCGCCGCCGAGCTGCTGCGCCTGCTCGGCGCCCGGATCGCCACCGACCACCCGTCCCCCACCCGTCCGATGATCAGGAGCAGACCGTGACCGACCCCTCGCTCATCGACCTGGCCTCCCGCGCGCTCGGCGGCTCGGTCGTCGCCGCGAACGACGAGTTCTTCGCCCAGCGCGAGAACCTCATCACCGCCGCCCCGCCCCGCTTCGACCCCGACGAGTTCGGTCTCAAGGGCAAGGTCTACGACGGCTGGGAGACCCGTCGCCGCCGCGAGCCCGGCCACGACTGGGCGGTGGTCCGCCTGGGCGCGCCGGGCGTGGTGGACCACGTCGTCGTCGACACCTCCTGGTTCAGGGGCAACTACCCGCCGGAGATCGCCGTCGAGGCGACCGCCGTCGACGGTCACCCCTCGCCCGAGGAGCTGGAGAAGGCACCCTGGCACGAGATCGTGCCGCGCTCGGCGTGCGCCGGGGACACGGCGAACGTCTACCCGGTGGCCGACACCCGCCGGGCCACCCACCTGCGGCTGATCATGCACCCGGACGGCGGGATCGCCCGGTTCCGGGTGCCGGGCCGGGTGCTGCCCGACCCGCGGTTCCTCGAGGGCACCGTCGACCTGCTCGCGGCGGAGAACGGCGGGCACGTCACCGGCTGCTCCGACGAGTTCTACTCCTCCCCCGGCAACCTGCTGCTGCCCGGGACTGCGCGGCACATGGGCGAGGGCTGGGAGAACGCGCGGCGCCGCGACGGCGGCAACGACTGGGTCGAGTTCGCGCTCGCCGCGGGCGGGGTCCCGCGGCACGTGGAGGTCGACACGACCTGGTTCGTCGGGAACGCGCCGGGCCGGGTCTCGGTCAGCACCCGCGACGAGCGCACCGGCGGGTCGTGGACGGTGCTGCGCGACCGCGAGCGGGTGCAGCCCGACACCCGGCACCGGTTCCTGCTGCCCGGCGCCGCACCGGCCACCCACCTGCGTCTGGACGTGTTCCCCGACGGCGGGCTGTCCCGGCTGCGGTGCTGGGGCGAGCTCGACGAGGACGGCGCGGCCGCCGTGCGCCGCGCCCTCGACGCGGCGGGCTGACGGCCCCGGGGCCGGCCGGGGTCAGGTACCGGAGGAGACCGGCCGGCCGCCCGCGCGGTCGTCGCCGGCCCGGCGCGGTCCGGGCACGGTCCCGGCAGCACCGGCGGTACCGGGGCGGGCCGCGGTCAGCGTCCGGACGGCGACCTCGGCGGAGGGGAAGGCGCTGCAGCGCTGCAGGACCTGGCGGGCGCGCAGCGGCAGCAGCTCGGCCCGGCCGCCGCACCCGGCCAGGTGCAGGCGCACGCCGTCGGCACCCGAACGGGCGACGACCGCGCCGAGCCGCTCGGTGGCGGGCCCGTCGAAGGCGTTGACCCCGGAGAGGTCGACGACGACGTGTCCCGGGGTCCGGCCGCACCGCGCCTGGGCGTCGAGCATCCGCGCCAGTGCCTCCACTCCCGGACGGTCCAGCCGCCCGGACACCCGGACCAGCCGCACCCCCGGTCCCGCCGTCTCGACCGCCAACCCGATCGCCGTCTGCCCCGCCACGTCCGCCTCCTCGCCGCGCCGGGCCCGCCCGGGCCCGGATACCCGCGGCCTTCCCGGTGCTCCGCGGTCCACACGCGCACGGACGGCTTGATCGATACCGTGGCCCGGTTCGGGGAAACCGGACCAATCCGGCCGCACCGCGTGATATACATCACCTCGCGTGAGCAGTCGGTCTCCCACCGGCACACGCCCGCCTCGTCGCGGGCCGCGCACCCCGAGGACCCACCACCCGTCGCTGGGGAGCGGACGGGTGGTCGCTCCGGCCGGGGCCGGCGGATTCGGGACCGCCGACCCCGGCCGACTCGACCCCACCACCGTCCGGGGCGGTCGCACGGCCCCGTCGGAGGTCAGGCCGGTCGGTGCCCCGGCGCGGGTGCGGGCCTGCCGAAGGAACGCGGCAGGCGCGGCGGGACATCGGCCCGCTCGGCGGGGTGCAGCCGGTCGGCGCCGACCGCGGGCCGGACCGGAGCCGTGCGCAGCCGGCCACGCGCGGCGGCCGTGAGCACCTCGACGACGGCCTCGAACGACGGGTACCGCCCGTCGGGCAGCGGGAGCAACTGCTGGCGGACCACCCCGCTCACCCCCCACGCCTCGGCCTCGGCGAGGACCTGCCAGCGGTAGGCGGGCCAGCGGAGACCGGCCAGCACGACTCCGAGGTTCTCGCGCAGCCGCTCCGGGTCGCCCGGCGACACCGGCATCGGGTCGCCCGGCGGCGGCACGGTCCGGGCGGGCGACGCCGGAGCGGGGACCGGGCGCAGCGCGCGTCCCGGCACGCGAGGTGCGCTCATGCGGCCCACCCCTTCTTCGCCTCGGGCTGTTGCGCTCCGCTGCACGCCGGGTCACCGTCGAGGTGCCGGTAGGAGAAGGTGGGCCTCTCCGCAGGGGTCGCGGGGTCGGAGTGCCGGAAGATCCGACAGACCGAGCCGTCCGCGACCGACGACCAGCATCGTTCACAGATGCGGCACAGGGGAGTGTTCTGCTGCACGATCCACCGCCTGGGGCGATTCCGGGACCCTGCCTGCCTGACCCGTTCCGGTCGACGTCCGCAGGTCAGCAGGGTCATCTGACCCGAGTGTGGTGGACGACATATCGACCCGCCAATCTTGACCGTGTAGAACCCACCCTTCCGCAGAGGGAGAGGTGCGGTGGGCCGCAGGCGGGAGTCGACGGAGTCACCACGTTCGGCGAGCGCGTGGAGCCGGTGCTGCGGGAGGCGGCCCGGCCCGTCACGGCCTTCGGAGCCCCCACTCACGGCGCGTGAGGGGGGTTGTCCCCACTGTCCGTTCTGGTGCGAGCCGGAACCATCGGACGTGTGACCGACACCCGGCCCGCGCCGCGCTCGGACTTCTCCGACCGGCTCCGGCATCCCGTCCCGCACCTGTTCGTCTACGCCTTCGCGATCGTCCCGGCGGTCGCGCTGGTCGCCGCGGTCCCGCTCGCCTGGGGCTGGGGCCTGACCTGGCTCGACGCCGGGCTCGCACTCGGCCTGTACGTCGTGTCGATGCTGGGGGTGACCGTCGGGTTCCACCGCTACTTCACGCACGGCTCGTTCACCGCGAACCGGCCGCTGCGGATCGCGCTGGCGGTGGCGGGCAGCCTCGCCGTCCAGGGCCCGGTCCGGCACTGGGTGGCCGACCACCGCCGCCACCACGCCTACGCCGACGCCGAGGGCGACCCGCACTCGCCGTGGCGCTACGGCACCTCCCCCGCCGCGCTGGTCCGCGGGTTCTGGCACGCCCACATGGGCTGGATCTTCGACCGCTCCCTGACCGACCAGCGCCGCTTCGCCCCGGACCTGCTCGCCGACCCCGACATCGACCGGGTGCACCGCGGCTTCACGGTCCTGACGATCCTGTCGGTGTTCGGGCCCGGCCTGGTCGGCGGCCTGGTGACCTGGTCCTGGTGGGGCGCGTTCACCGCGTTCTTCTGGGCCGGGCTGGTCCGGGTCGCGGTGTCGCACCACGTCGCGTGGTCGACCAATTCGATCTGCCACCTCGTCGGTGAGCGGCCGTACAAGGCCCGGGACCGCTCCACCAACGTCTGGCTGCTCGCCATCCCCAGCATGGGCGAGTCCTGGCACAACCTGCACCACGCCGACCCGACCTCGGCACGGCACGGCGTCGGCCGCGGCGAGATCGACATCTCGGCCGGCACGATCCGGCTGTTCGAGCGGCTCGGCTGGGCGTGGAACGTCCGCTGGCCCACCGAGAAGCGCCTGGCCAGGCTGGCCGTGCGGCCGGAGGGCAGCGCGGCGGCCTGACCGCCGCCCGCCCGGAGCGCACGCGGCGCAGGCGACACCCCGCCACCGGTCCCCGCCGGTCGCGGGGCGTCGTCGCGCGTACGGTCCGGCGCAACCGTGCAGACCGTGCGCGCACGCACGTCCGGCAAAGTTGCACAGCCTGCATCTTTGGGTCAGACTCGTTGCGTGACGTCAACTACCCGCCCCGTGCGCACCCCCGAGGAGGCCGCGGCCCACCGCCGCGACGTACTGCTCCCCCTGACCGGCCTCCTGATGGCGCTGTTCGTCGGCGTGCTGTCCAGCACGATCGTGTCGAACGCGCTGCCCCGGATCCTGGGCGACCTCGGCGGGACCCAGGCCGAGTACACGTGGGTGGTCTCGGCGTCGCTGCTGGCGATGACGGCCTCGACCCCGATCTGGGGCAAGCTGGCCGACCTCTACTCCAAGAAACTGCTGGTCCAGGCCGCGATCGGGATCTTCCTGGTCGGCTCCCTGCTCTGTGGGCTGGCGGTCTCCACCGGGCAGCTCATCGGCTTCCGGGTGCTGCAGGGCCTCGGCATGGGCGGCCTGCAGGCGCTGACCCAGGTCGTGATCGCGGCGATCATCACCCCGCGCGAGCGCGGCCGGTACATGGGCTACCTCTCGGGGATCATGTCGATCGCCGTCGTCGGCGGTCCGCTGCTCGGCGGCATCATCGTCGACTCGCCGCTGGGCTGGCGCTGGTGCTTCTTCGTCGGCGTCCCGCTGGCGGCGATCTCGCTGCTGGTGCTGCAGCGCACCCTGAACGTGCCCACCCCCGTCCGCGCCGACGGCGAGCGCCCCAGCATCGACTACCTGGGCGCCACCCTCATCGCCGCCGCGGTCTCGGCGCTGCTGCTGTGGACCTCGCTGGCCGGCAAGCAGTTCGGCTGGGCCTCGCCGACCTCGTTCGGCCTGATCGGCGCCGGCCTGGTGCTGCTGGTGGGCGCGGTCGTCGTGGAGCGACGGGCGAAGGACCCGGTCGTGCCGCCGTTCCTGTTCCGCGACCGCACCGTCGTGCTCGCCACCGTCGCGAGCCTGTTCGTCGGCGTCGCGATGTTCGGCTCCACGATCTTCCTGTCCCAGTACTTCCAGCTCGCCCGGGGCGCCAGCGCCACCGAGGCCGGGCTGCTCACGCTGCCGATGATCGTCGGCATGTTCGGCGCGTCGAACGTGGCGGGCCAGCTGATCACCCGCACCGGCGTCTGGAAGCGCTACCTCGTCGGCGGCGCGGTCTCGCTGACCGCGGGTCTGTCGCTCGGGGCGGCGGTCATCTCCTCGACCGCGCCGTACTGGCTGGTCGCGGTCGCGATGGCGCTGGTCGGCATCGGCGTCGGCACCACGCAGCAGAACCTGGTGCTCGCCGTGCAGAACACCGTCGCACTGCGGCACATGGGCGCCGCGAGCTCCACGGTGACGTTCTTCCGCTCGCTCGGCGGCTCGGCCGGCGTCGCGGGGCTGGGTGCGCTGCTCGCCTCCGTGGTCGGGTCCCGGACCGCGGCCGGGCTGGCCGACGCCGGTGTCGACGGCGGAGCGGCCGTCGGCGGCGGGCAGGTGCCGCACCTGGCCGACCTGCCCGAGCCGGTGCGCTCGATCGTCATGGAGTCCTACGGCCACGCCACCTCGATGATCTTCCTGGTGGCCGCGCCGCTGGCCGTACTGGCCCTGCTCGCGATCCTGGCCCTGCGCGAGGTCCCGCTGCGCGACACCCTCGACATCGAGAAGCCCGACGGTCCGGCGTCCGGTGCCGCGGCCACCGTCCCGGCCCCGCCGACGGGTCCGACCGGTCCGGTGCTGCACGGGGTCGTGCGGGCCGACGGCGCCCCGGCGGGCGGTGCCGTGCTGACCGTCCTCGACGGCACCGGCGACGAGCTCGGCCGCACCCGCGCCGACGCCGACGGGCACTACCGCATCTGCGTCGCCACCGGCATCGTGTCCACCGTGTACCGCTGGGAGGGTCGTCCCGCCGCCCGGCGGGTCACCGTCGGCGCGGAGGGGCTCCGCCTCGACGTCGACCTGCCGGCCGGCGCACCCGCCGACGGCACGGCAGGCACCGCCGACGGGCAGCCGGCCCGACACGAACTCGTCTCGGTCATCGAGGCGCCCGAGCGCGAGCGGACGGGGGCCGACCGTGGCTGAGCAGGCCGCCCCCGGGCGTCGCGAGCGCAAGAAGGCCGCCACCCGGGCCGCACTCGCCGCGGCCGCGCTGCGGCTGTGCAGCGCGCACGGTCCGGACGCGGTGACCGTCGAGCAGATCGCCGACGCCGCCGACGTCGCGCCCCGCACCTTCTTCAACTACTTCACCTCGAAGGAGGAGGCGGTCGTCGCGGGCAACGCGGCGTCGGCGGACACCCTGCTGACCGCGTTCGCCGCCCGCCCCGACGACGAGCCGGTCACCGAGTCGCTGCGCCGGGCGCTGCGCGCCGTGGTCACCGACCCCGGCTACCTCGACCGGGTCCAGGCGCTGCGGGCGCTGCGGGGGCACCCGACGATCGTCGCGCACCAGATGGCCGCGTTCGCCGCCCTGGAGCGGGCACTGGCCGACGCCGTCGTCGCCCGGACCGGGTCCGACCCGGCCCGCGACCTCTACCCGACCCTGGCCGCGGCCGCCGCGGTGACGGGGCTGCGCGTCGCGGTGCAGCACTGGCTGGGCGACCACGGCGCGGACCCGCGCTCGCCGTCGCTGACCCAGCTGGTGGACGAGGCCATGGCCGTGTTCGACGCCGGCCTGCGCGCCCTGGCGGGGGCGCAGGCCTGAACCGGCGTTCGGCCGGGAGAGGATCACCGGCGTGCCCGTCACCACCGTCCTGGACCGCCCCGGCCCCGGCACCGCCGGAGCCGACCCTGCACCCGGTGCACCCGTGCTGCTGGTCGTGCCCGCGACGGGGATGCGGGCGTCGTTCCACACCCCGCTGCGGAGGGCGCTGACCGACACCCGGCGTCGACGTGCGGGCGCTGCGGCTCAGGTGGGGCCGAAGCCGAACCGGATGACGACGATCGGCACGAGCGCCACCTGGGGCACGACCCGCAGTGCGACCAGGCGGGCTGCACCGCGCGGTGCGCAGCCCGGCGACCGGCGCGCCGAAGTCCGGTGTCGTCCCGGTCGCCGCGGACCGTGGCCGGGCAGGTGGCCACGGCGCCGCAGGCCGGCCGCGCGCCCCGTCCGGAGCGCCCACCCGGTCACTGCGCCGTCCGCCCCGGCCGCTCGCCCCGTCTCCCACCCTGTCGCTCGCCCCGGCGGAACGCGCTCGGGGTGACGCCGCGGACCCGGGTGAAGGCCGCGCTGAAGCCGAACGGGTCGGCGTACCCGACCCGGCGCGCGATCCCGGCCAGTGTCGCGCCGGGCTCGGCGAGCAGCAGGTCCGCGGCCAGGGTCATCCGCCAGCCGGTGAGGTAGGTCAGCGGCGGCTCGCCCACCCGGTCGGTGAACCGCTTGGCCAGCGTCGCCCGGGACACCCCGGTGGCGGCGGCGAGCCCGGCGACGGTCCAGGCCGCGGCGGGGTCGGCGTGCAGCAGCCGCAGCGCCCGCCCGACCACGGGGTCGTGCTGGGCCGTCCACCAGCGCGGACGGCTTCCGTCGGGCCGGTCGAACCACTCGCGCAGGGTGCAGACCAGCAGCCAGTCCAGGAGCCGGTCGAGCACCACCTGCTGGCCGGGGGCGTCGACGGCGACCTCGGCGGCGACGTGGTCGAGCACCGTGTCCCCGCTGCCCCCGGCACCGACCCGCAGCACCGGCGGGAGCGCGTCGAGCAGCCGGGCGCCGACCTCGCCCCCGGCCGGGGAGGCCCCGGTGATCAGGGTGCTCGCGTCGCTGCCCGGCGCCGGCGCCGGGTCGTGCCAGCCGAGCCGGTGGCGGGTGCCGCCCTGCTCGGGCGTCGCGCAGTCCACGCCGCAGACGATCGGCTCGGCCGCGGTGCCGACCTCGTCGACCACGTGGAAACCGGCCGGGCCACGCACGACGGCGGTCTCCCCCGCGGCCAGCCGCACCGGGTCGGCACCGGGCACGAGGATCCACCCCGCGCCGGTGAGCATCGCGCACAGGGTCAGCGGTGCGCCGTCGACGAAGTGCAGCGACCAGGGCGGGGTCAGGGTGGTGCTGCCGAACAGCGAGCCGTGCGACCGCAGCCCGCGGACGAGGTCACCGAAGGGGTCCACCGCACCGAGGCTAGACGACCGGACAGGAGTTCCGCCGTCTCACCCATGTCGTCGTCCGCGCCGTGGTGGTGTCCTTGACCCATGACCACCACCGACACCCACACCGACGGCACCGGCACCGGCACCGACAGCCGCACCGCACTCACCGACGACGACCGCGTCTTCCTCGCCCGCCCGCTGCACGGCTTCCTGAGCGTCGCGGGCGGCCCGGTGCCGCCGCAGCCCCGCCCGGTCTGGTTCGAGGCGACCGACGACGGCACCGTGCAGCTGTTCACCGGACCGGAGTCACTGCACATCCGGCGCAGGCGTACGGACCCGCGGGCCTCGATCGTCGTCGCCGCGCCGGTCGGGGAACGCGAGCGCTGGGTCGCGGTCTCGGGCTCCACGACCGTCGAGACCGACGGGGCGCACGCGCTGGCCCAGCGTCTGGCGCAGCGCTACTGGGACCTGGACGACCCCGCGCGCGCCGCGGACCTCGCGGCGATCCTCGCCGAGGACCAGGTGCGGCTGGTGATCCACCCCGAGCGGGTGCGGCGGCTGAAGTTCTGACTGTTCCGGCTGTTCCGGCTGTTCCGGACACGGTCCGACCCCGCCGGTCCGGGCGCCCGGCTCAGGGGGTGCGGCGACCCGACCACCCGGGCTCGACGGCCGCCCAGTCCTCCTCCCAGGCACGGGCGAACGCACGCCCGTTCCAGGCGAAGACCAGCCGCCCGGCGACCAGCACCCCGGCGGCCCACACGATCGCGGTGATGAACCCGGCCGCGACGGCGACCGTGACGGCGTCGGCGGGGGTCGACGGCGGCGGCGCCAACCGGCCGTCGGTGCCGACCCAGGCCGGCACCCGGTCGCCGACCTCGTGGACGCCGGGCAGCGTGCTGCCGCCGGAGTGCGGCCGTCCGTCCGGACCGGTCCAGCTCAGCGTGACCGACTGCTGGCCGGTCTCCAGGTCGCCGACCGCGCTCGCCCGCGCGGTGACCGTCGCCGCGACCGGCACGCGCTGGTGGGCCTCGACCGCGCCACGCTCCAGGACCGACCCGTGGGCCGCGGTGCCGGCGAGCCACGTCACGGCCAGCCCGCAGGCGGCGAGCAGCCCGAGCAGCACCGCGAGCAGGTCCTCGCGGCGGGACGCCCGACGACGGAGCCGGTCAGCGGGTCCCGGCTCGGAGCCCGGCCGGTCGGCTGCGCGCATCGTTCCTCCTGGGGTCGGTCACGACGGGTCACGCCCACCACCACGGGTGAGTGGGCGATCACCGAGAACTACCCCCGTTATCGGCCCGTGACATCCCCTCGGGACGGAGATCACGCCCTCCGGACGCCGTGCGGTCCCCTCCCGTACCCGGGCGGTCGGTCGCGCAACGATCCGCGCCGGGCCCGCCGCCCACCCGTTCGCCGTGCTCCGCTGCCCTCTCGCCGCCGCGGGGCCCTGCCGCGCAACCGCGGCCCCCGGACGGGCGTCTGCCCCGGTGTCACCCGGGTGGGTGAACTGATCTGTGACGTGGAGGTGGGCATGTCCCGGACCGAGCGGCTCCGTCGCCGTCGTGGCGTTCTGGTGACCGGGCTCGTGCTCGTGGCCGGGGTGGGGCTGGGTGGCACCGCGATCGCCACCGCCGACCCGGAGCAGAGCCGGGTCGCGACGCAGGCGCACGCCGAGCCCGCCGTCCCCGGCACCCCGTGCGCGGCGTCGGTGCGGGCGTGCGTGGACCTCGAGACGCGGCAGGCGTGGCTGGTCCGCGACGGGAAGGTCACCGGCGGCCCGTTCCGGGTCACCACCGGGGGCGAGGGCAAGGCCACCCCGGTCGGGCACTCGTTCCGGGTGTACCGCAAGGAGGCCGACCACCGCAGCGGCGAGTTCCCCGGCCCGGACGGCCGCCCGGCGCGGATGCCGTGGTCGATGTTCTTCGCCGACGGCGGGATCGCCTTCCACGGCGGCGACCTCAGCCGCGAGTCGGCGGGCTGCGTGAAGCTCGGCGCCCGCGACGCGCAGCGGTTCTTCGAGACCCTGCAGGTCGGGGACAAGGTGCAGGTCGTGAACGGGTCGGTGGAGCGCAGGCACCGCGCGGAGGCCCGCGGCCGCGTCTGAGCTGCACCGACCCGGTCCGCGGGTCAGCCCGGCAGGACGATCCGGGTGCCCTCGGGCGCCCGGTAGGCGTCGACGACCCGGTTCAGCTCGGCCTGGTAGTAGAGGGTCTGCAGGCCGAACACGAAGCACAGCAGCAGTCCGACGACCGGGCTGCAGGTGACGGGCAGGCCCGCGGAGCGCTGGCTGTCGGCGATCCGCTGCCCGGTGTTGTAGAACGACACGAGCGGCGCCACGACCGTCCAGCCCAGGAACAGCAGCACCAGCAGCGGCCCGGCGACGGGCACCTGGCGGCGCGGGTCGAACTCCGCCATCTCGCGGTGGATCTTGTAATACCAGACGAGCCCGTAGATGCCGAGGGTGATCAGCGGCAGGCCGAGCCACACCGCGACCGGGTTGCGTCGCTTCATCGCCAGCCCGACCGGGGCGTGCGGCGGCGCGGCGAGTTCGCCGGGGCGCCACGGGTCGAGCTCCGTGCCCGGGCGGCCGGACGGGCCGGGTGCCGGGTGAGACCGCGGCCCCGGAGCCCGGTGGGCGGCCGGGGCGCCGTACCCGGCGTCACCGCCGGGCGGGGGTCCGACCGGCTGCGGACCGGCCGGGTGGAACCGGTGCGGGTCCGAGGGGTACTGGGGCTGGGTCATCGGCGGGGATCCGATCTGCGCGCAGGAGCGACGCGGGCGACCCCGCGTCCGTCCCCGGCGACCTCGCCGTCCGCCGGCCGGTCGTTAGCCCCGTCCGGCGCAGACCACACAGGACCGGCCCGCGACGCAGGGTCGCGGGCCGGTCCGGGTGTGGTGGGAGCGGTGGGTGCTCAGCTCGTGCTGGCCGCCCGCCGCGGCAGCACCCAGTTCGGGCGCGGGAAGTGGCAGGTGTAGCCGTACGGGAACTTCTGCAGGTAGTCCTGGTGCTCCGGCTCGGCCTCCCAGAAGTCACCGGCCGGCTCGACGTCGGTGCTCGCGCGGCCCGGCCAGAGCCCGGACGCGTCGACGTCGGCGATCGTGTCCAGGGCGACCGCCTTCTGCTCCTCGCTCGTGTAGAAGATCGCGGAGCGGTAGCTGCGGCCGATGTCGTTGCCCTGCCGGTCCTTCGTCGACGGGTCGTGGATCTGGAAGAAGAACTCCAGGATCTCGCGGTAGGAGATCCGCTCCGGGTCGAAGACGATCTCGACGGCCTCGGCGTGGTCGCCGTGGCGCCGGTACGTCGCGTTCGGGGTGTTCGGGTCGCCGGAGTAGCCGACCCGGGTGGACACGACGCCCGGGCGCTCGCGGAGCAGCTCCTGGACACCCCAGAAGCACCCACCGGCGAGGATCGCGGTCTCGGTCATCAGGCTTGAACCTCCCTGTATCGGGTCTCGACAGCTGCAACGGTGCGGACACCGCCGATGTTCCGTCGCGCGCACGACGGGTCTCCCCGGTCTCGCGCCGGCCCCGCCGATGACCGATGCTCACACGCATGGGAGCGGGCACGGTTGACCTGACCACCGAGGAACGGGCCGTCGTGGAGACGGTGCGCGACTTCGTCGACCGGGACGTCCGCCCGGTGGTGCGGGAGCTGGAGCACGCGAACACCTACCCCGAGGAGCTCATCGAGCAGATGAAGGAGCTCGGGATCTTCGGGCTCGCCGTCCCCGGGCCGTGGGGCGAGGCCCCGGTGTCGATGCCCTGCTACGCCCTGGTCACCGCCGAGCTGGCCCGTGGCTGGATGAGCCTGGCCGGCGCGATGGGCGGGCACACCGTCGTCGCGAAGCTGCTGGTCGCCTTCGGCACCCGCGAGCAGCAGGACCGGTACCTGCCGCGGATGGCGACCGGTGAGCTGCGCGCGACGATGGCGCTGACCGAGCCCGGCGGCGGCTCGGACCTGCAGGCGATGACGACCCACGCCCGTCGCACCGACGACGGCTGGGTGGTCAACGGGGCCAAGACCTGGATCACCAACTCGCGGCGCTCGGGGCTGATCGCGCTGCTGTGCAAGACCGACCCGGCCGCCGAACCTCGCCACCGCGGCATCTCGGTGCTGCTCGTCGAGCACGGCCCGGGCCTGACCGTGTCCAAGGACCTGCCCAAGCTCGGCTACAAGGGCGTCGAGTCCTGCGAGCTGGTGTTCACCGACATGGCCGTCCCCGCCGACGCGGTCCTCGGCGGGGAGCCCGGACGCGGCTTCGCCCAGATGATGAAGGGCCTGGAGACCGGCCGGATCCAGGTCGCCGCGCGCGCACTCGGCGTCGCCGACGCCGCGCTGGCCGACTCCCTGGCCTACGCCCAGGAACGCGAGTCGTTCGGCAAGCCGATCTGGCAGCACCAGTCGGTCGGCAACCACCTCGCCGACATGGCCACGAAGATCACCGCCGCGCGGACCCTGATCCTGCACGCCGCCCGGAAGTACGAGTCCGGACAGCGGTGCGACATGGAGGCGGGCATGGCGAAGCTGTTCGCCTCCGAGACCGCGATGGAGGTCGCACTGGACGCGGTGCGCATCCACGGCGGCTACGGCTACTCCACCGAGTTCGACGTCGAGCGGTACTTCCGCGACGCCCCGCTGATGATCGTCGGGGAGGGCACCAACGAGATCCAGCGCAACGTGATCGCCGCCCAGCTCGTCGAGCGCGGGGGCCTGGAGCGCTGGTGAGCCTTCAGCTCACGCACAGTCGGCACACATCGAGGCCTGCCATGATCGTCACGCAGGGGACCGACGGCGGGGAGGGGACGGCGTGGCGGCCGGGATCGTGGAGGCGGCACCCGACGAGGGGCTGAGTGCGGCGCAGGTCGCCGCGGCGCGCCGGGCGGGCCGGACGAACGCGCCGGTGACCGCCGGGACGCGCGGCTACGGGCGCATCCTGCGCACCAACGTGTTCTCCTCCTACAACACGATCCTGTTCGCGATCGGCCTGGTCCTGCTGGTGCTGGGCCGCTACGGCGACGCGCTGACCAGCGTCGGGCTCGGTCTGGTCAACGCCGTCGTCGGGGCGGTGCAGGAGATGCGCGCCAAGCGGAAGCTGGACCGGCTGCAGCTGCTCGACGCCGCGGAGGTCACCGTCGTGCGGGACGGGACCGAGCAGCGGGTCCCGGCCGCCGACGTCGTCGCCGGGGACGTGCTGGTGGTGCGGGCGGGCGAACAGGTCGTCGTCGACGGGCCGGTGCTGACCGGGCGGGCCGAGGCCGACGAGTCGCTGCTCACCGGCGAGTCCGACCCGGTCGCCAAGACCCCCGGCGACCTGCTGCGCTCGGGCAGCCACTGCGTCGCCGGGACCGCCCGCCAGCGCGCGGCCGCCGTCGGCGCCGACAGCTACGCCGGCCGCCTGACGCTGCAGGCCCGCGCGGACACCACCGAGGCGACACCGCTGCAGCGGCGCATCGACTTCGTCGTCCGGCTGACCATGGTGCTGGTCGTGCTGATGAGCGGCGCGATCCTCGCCCAGGCGTTCCTGGAGGGGTTCTCGCTGCTGCGGGTCGTGCAGATCACCGCGGTGCTGTCCGGGCTGGTCCCCTACGGCCTGTTCTTCCTGATCGCCGTCGCCTACACCCGCGGCGCGGCCCGGCTCGCCGGGCGCGGCGCGCTGGTGCAGCAGGTCAACGCGGTGGAGGCGGTCACCCACGTCGACGTCGTCTGCACCGACAAGACCGGCACCCTGACCACCGGCGCGCTGCGCCTGGACGGGCTCGACCCGCTCGACGGGACCGACCCGGGGCCGGTGCTCGCGCGGTTCGCGGCGACGGTGGCCGACCCGAACCTCACCTCCGCCGCGCTCGCCGCGGCGCTGCCCGGCACACCGTGGGAGCTGCGTGACGAGATCGCGTTCACCTCGTCGCTGCGCTGGTCCGGGCAGGTCACCACCGGCGGGGAGGCGTTCGTGCTCGGCGCCCCGGACGCGCTCGCACCGCACCTGGGCGACCCCGACGCCGTCGCCGACCGGGTGGAGGCCCGCGCCGCCGCCGGGCTGCGGGTGCTGCTGCTGGCCCGGGCCGCGCGGGCGGGCGCCGGACTGCGCGACGACGACGGCCGTCCCGCCCTGCCCGGCCTGGACGCGGTGGCACTGGTGGTGCTGTCCGACGAGCTGCGTCCCGGCGTCGCCGACGCGCTGGAGCGGTTCGCCGCGGACGGGGTCGCGGTGAAGGTGCTCTCGGGCGACGACCCGCGCACCGTCGCCGCGCTCGCGGCCAAGGCCGGGCTCGACGTGGGTGAGGCGGTCGCCGGGTCCGCGATCGAGGAGCTCGACGACTCCGCCGGGGACCGGGCCGCGCTCGACGCGCTCGTCGCCCGGACCACGGTGTTCGGGCGGGTCACCCCGGAGCAGAAGGAGCGGGTCGTCGCGAGCCTGCGCCGGGGCGGTGCGCACGTCGCGATGCTCGGCGACGGCGTCAACGACGCGCGTGCCCTCAAGCGGGCCCACGTCGGCGTCGCGATGCGCAGCGGCTCGGCGGTGACCCGCGACGTCGCCGACATCGTGCTCGTGGACGACTCCTTCGCCGCGCTGCTTCCGGCGCGCACCGAGGGCCGCCGGATCATCGACGGCATCGCGGTGTCGATGTACGTGTTCCTCACCCGGGTCGCCACCCAGGGCCTGGTGATCATGGCCGTGACCATGCTCGGGCTGGGGTTCCCCTACTCCCCCACCCAGGTCGGGCTGACGCTGCTGACCGTCGGCGTGCCGACGCTGTTCCTGACGCTGTGGGCGACGCCGTCCGAGCCGGACCCGGACCTGCTGGGCAACCTCGCCCGCTTCGTGGTGCCGGCCTCGGTGGTGACCGCGGGCGCGGGGACGGTCGTCTACACGGTGCTCTACCAGGGCATCCTGCAGGGCTTCACCAGCGGGCGGACCCCGGCGCAGGTGATCGCGGAGTTCCAGAGCTACACCGGGCTGACCTACGGCACCGACGCCGACTTCGCCGGTGCGGCCGCGACGCTCGGCGCGCAGACCGGGCTGTCGACGTTCGTGGGGCTGGCGTCGTTCGTGCTGATCCTGTTCCTGCTGCCGCCGCACCGGTTCTTCGCGGCGTGGACGGCGCCGGTGCCCGACCGCCGCCCGGCCTGGCTGGTGCTGGGTCTGACCGTGGCGTTCGCGGGCGTCGTCGGGACCCCGGCGCTGTCGTCGTACTTCGGGCTCACCGGCGCGGCGCGGCCGGTGTTCCTGGTGGTGCTGCCGGTCCTGGTCTGCTGGTTCGCCCTGATGTGGGTGGTGCTGCGGTTCCGGCTGATGGACCGGATGCTGGGGACCGACCGGCTGCCCGGGCGGGTCGGTCAGCCGCCGTCCTGACGGGCGGAGTCCGGCGGGGCGGGCACGGCGTCGCCCCCGACGGTCTCGCTCCCGTTCCCGGTGGCTGTGTCGGTCTCGGTCCTCGTGCCGGTGCCGGTCGTCGTGCCGGTGCCGGTCGTCGTGCCGTTGGCGGCGGAGGCCGGGTCCGCGCCGTCGGCGGCGGTGACCGGGGTGCCCGCGGCGACGTCGTCGACACCGGAGAACCGGCGGTCCCGCAGGTCGATCTGCTCGCCGAGGTAGCGCAGCAGCACCGCGACGACGGCCGCGACCGGCACCGCGAGGAACGCACCGGCGATCCCGGCGAGCGACCCGCCCGCCGTCACCGCCAGCAGCACGACGGCACCGTGCAGCTTGAGGCTCTGCCCCTGCAGGAGCGGCTGCAGCACGTTGCCCTCGATCTGCTGCACCGCCACGACCAGCACCGCCACCGCCACCGCGGTGCCGAAGCCCTGGGTGACCAGCGCGATGAGCACCGCCAGCGAGCCCGCGACGACCGCACCGACGATCGGGATGAACCCGCCGACGAAGGTCAGCACGGCGAGCGGCAGCGCCAGCGGGATGCCCAGCAGCACCAGGCCGATGCCGATGAACACGGCGTCGATGAGGCTCACCAGTGCCTGGACGCGGATGAAGCCGCCGAGGACGTCCCACATCCGGCGCAGCACCTCGGCGAGGTGCCCGCCCGCGCTGCGTCCGGTGATCGAGGTCAGCCACGGCAGGAACCGGGGCCCGTCCTTGACGAAGAAGAACGTCAGCACCAGCGCCAGCACCAGCGAGATCAGCCCGGAGGCCAGGGTGGACACCCCGGTCAGGACGCCGCCGGCGATGGCGGTCGCGCTCCGCTGCAGCTGCTGGGTGACCTGGTTGACGATGTCACCGATCTGGCCGTCGCCGAGGTTCAGCGGCGGCCCGGACACCCATTGCTGGATCTGCCCGAGCGCCGCGATCACCCCGGAGGTGATCTGCTGGGTCTGCCCGGCGATCGACGGTGCGATGCTCACGAACAGCCCGGTCACCGCGGCGATGCCGACGAGCAGCACGATCGCCGAGGCCGCCGCGGCCGGCACCCGCCACCTGATGAGCAGCGCCGCGGGCGGACGCAGCACGGTGGCCAGCAGGATCGCGAGCACGACGGGCCAGGCGACGACCCAGAGCATGCCGATGACGTAGCCGAGGATCACCAGCCCGACGGCGATCAGCGCGACCCGCAGGCTCCACGCCGCCAGCCAGGTGAGCCCGTTGCCGATGACGGTGCCGCGGCTCGCGGCCGGGGCCGTCGGCGACGGGCTCAGCAGCCCGCCCCCCACCGGGTCCCGCCGCGCCCCACGGTTCTCCGCACGCGCGGCCGGTTGCGACCCCGAATCCATGACCCACTCCGTTCGTACCGGTTGATCTGCGGCGGGAACCCTAGCGGCGCAGGAGCCCCGGTGCCCGCCGCAGCGAGTACGCCACACCGCAGGGCGGGCCCGGGGGGTCAGTGCTCGTGGTCGTGCCGCCCGTGGTCGTGCTGCCCGCGGTCGTGCTGCCCGTGGTCGTGGTCGTCGAACTCGGCCACGCCGCGCTTCCAGTAGCCGGTCACGTCGTGCTCGCCCGGGCCGAGCCCGAAGCGGTCGCGCAGCATCCGGCGCAGCGGCTTGACCGTGCCCGCCTCGCCCGCCGCCCAGGCGAACAGCCGCCCGTCGGGGCCGGTGGGGAGAGCGGCCACGGCCCGGGCGAGGGCGTCGGGGCCGTCGGCGCGGCGGTCGGCCGACAGCACTGTCGCACCGGCACGGGCGGCGGCGGTCTCCAGCTCGTCGAGCTCCCCGGACCGGCCGGTGGCGCCGTCCACCTCGACGACGACCCGGGCCTCGGTGCCGGGGCCGAGCCGCTCGACCCAGCGGGTCATCGTCGGGAGCGCGGTGAGGTCCCCGGCGAGCAGCAGCCGGTCGAACCGGTCCGGGACCGCGAGCCCGTCCGGCGGGCCCGCCGCGTGGATCCGGTCGCCGGGCGTCGCGGCGCGCGCCCACCCCGACGCCAGGCCACCGTCGTGCAGCACGACGTCGAGGTCCAGCTCGCCGTACTCCCCGGCGTCCGGGTCGAACCGGCGGAGCGAATAGTCCCGGGTGACCGCGCGTGGACGGGGCCAGCGCAGCTCGTCGCCGTCGGGCTCGGGCAGGCGCAGCACGCCGTCGTGGCCGGGGAACACCAGCCGCACGTGCTCATCGGGGCAGTGGCTGATCAGTCCGGGCAGCCCGGGGCCGCCCAGGGTCAGGCGCAGCAGTGCCGCCCCGACGCGGCGGCCGCGCAGCACCGTCAGCTCGCGGAGCAGGATCGGGTAGAGGACGCGGCGGGCGCCGCCGTCCCCGGCCCGGACCGCGGCGACCTCCGCGGCGGCGGTCCCCGCGGTGGCCTGGGCGGCTCCCGGATCAGCGGAGGGCGGACCGGACGGGGCGGGGACGGTCACCGGGGGTCCTCTCGACGACGTCCCGGGCACGCGGACGCGACCCGGACCCGGTCAATCTAGGAAAGTGAGGCTGTCCTCATCAACCGGCCTCCCATGTGACATATGGTGATCGCGGGTCACCCCGGGTCGCGGACGCACACCCGGTCGATCCGACGGCCGCGTCCGCTTCTGGGAGGTTCCCCGGTGTTCCACCGAGTCCGCGCATGAGCGTGTCCACGGCCGCGCCGCCCGCGCGTCCCGCCGGCCGCCGCTCCCCCGCGGCCCCGCGGGCCGCGGGCCTGGTCGCGCTCACCGTGCTGCTGGCCGCGGCCTGCCTGGCGTCGCTGTGCGTGGGCGCGGAGTCGGTGTCGCCGGCGACCGTGTGGTCGGCGCTGTGGCGGCCCGACGGCGGCGACACCGCGCTGATCGTCGGGCTCCGGGTGCCGCGGATGCTGCTCGGGCTGCTGTGCGGGCTCGCGCTCGGCCTGGCCGGGGCGCTGATGCAGGGCCTGACCCGCAACCCGCTCGCCGACCCCGGCCTGCTCGGGGTGGACAGCGGCGCGGCCGCCGCGATCGTGCTGGCCATCGCGGTGCTCGGGGTGAGCACGCCCGGCGGCTACGTGTGGTTCGCCGTCGCCGGGGCCGCCGCCGCGTCGGTGCTGGTGTACCTGCTCGGCTCGGCCGGGCGGGCCGCGACGCCCGAGCGCACCGTGCTGGCCGGCGCCGCGGTGAGCGCGGTGCTGCGCGCGGTCGTGCTGGCCGTGCTGGTGCTCGACGCGGAGACCTTCGACGCGTTCCGTTCCTGGGACGTCGGCTCGCTCGCAGGCCGCGACGCCGCGGTGCTCGCCGACACCGCCCCGCTGATGCTCGCCGGGGCGGTCCTGGCGCTGTCGCTGACCCGACCGCTGAACGTGCTCGCCCTCGGCGACGACACCGGTCGCGCCCTGGGCGCCCGCCTGACCCGGGTGCGGATCGGCGGGATCGTCGCGATCACCCTGCTCTGCGGGGCGGCGACGGCCGCGGTCGGGCCGATCGGGTTCGTCGGGCTGGTCGTGCCGCACGCGGCGCGGCTGCTCGTCGGAGCGGACCAGCGCTGGGTGCTGCCCTACGCGGCGCTGCTGGCGCCGGTGCTGCTGCTGCTGGCCGACGTCGTCGGGCGGCTCGCGCTCTACCCCTCGGAACTGCAGGTGGGACTGGTGACCGCGTTCCTCGGCGCGCCGGTGTTCATCGCACTGTGCCGCCGCCGGCGGATCGGGTCGCTGTGAGCACGCTGGTACTGCGCAGCCGCTCGGGGCGGGTGTCGCTGCGGGTGCACCGGCGGGTGCCGGTCGTGCTGGGCGCCCTGGTCATCGCGCTGCTCGTCGTCGCCGTGGCGGCCCTGGGGACCGGCAGCGTCGGGCTGTCGCCGGGCCGGGTGTCGGCCACCCTGCTCGGGCAGGGCACCCGCGCCGAGGAGTTCGTGGTGCTGACCCTGCGGCTGCCGCGGCTGCTGACCGGGCTGCTAATCGGCGCGGCGCTGGGCGTGTCCGGGGCGATCTTCCAGAGCCTGACCCGCAACCCGCTGGGCAGCCCGGACGTGATCGGCTTCTCCACCGGCGCCGCGACCGGCGCGATCGTCGCGATCATCGTGATCGGCACCGGGCCGCTCGGGGTCGCCGCGGGCGCGGTGCTCGGCGGGATCGGCACCGCGCTGCTGGTCTACGGGCTGGCGTTCCGCCGCGGGGTGGAGGGCTTCCGGCTGATCCTGATCGGGCTGGGGACCACGGCGATGCTGGCCGCGTTCAACGCCTACCTGATCAGCCGGGCGCAGCTGGCCGACGCCCAGGCCGCGCAGTTCTGGCTGACCGGGAGCCTGAACGGACGGGACGGGGTCGACGTCGCGACCGTCGCCGTCGGGCTGGCCGTGCTGCTGCCGCCGCTCGTCCCGCTGGCGCGACCGCTGGCGATGCTGGAGAGCGGCGACGACGCGGCGCGGGCCCGCGGCGTCGCCGTCGAACCGGTGCGGCTGGCGCTGACCGTGGTCGGGGTGGCACTGGTGGCGGTGGCGACCGCGGTCGCCGGGCCGATCGGGTTCGTCGCGCTCGCCGCGCCGCAGCTCGCCCGCCGCCTCGCCCGCTCCCCTGCCCCGGCGCTCACCGGGGCGGCGCTGCTCGGGGCGCTGCTGCTGACCACCGCCGACCTGGCCGTCGCGCGGCTGTCGGAGGACCCGCTGCCGGTCGGGGTGGGAACCGCCGCCGTCGGCGGGCTGTACCTGGCCTGGCTGCTGGCGACCGAGCGGCGCCGACGCGCGAGATGAGGAGGAACGCCGTGGAAGCGGGTACCACCGACGCCCGGCTGCGCGCCGACGGCGTCGTGCTGGGCTACGACGACCGGGTCGTCGTCGACGGTCTGGACGTGACGATCCCGGACGGGTCGTTCACCGTGCTGGTGGGTCCGAACGCCTGCGGCAAGTCGACGCTGCTCAAGGGCCTGGCCCGGATGCTGCGGCCGCGGTCGGGCTCGGTTCTGCTCGACGGGCAGGCGATCGGGTCGCTGCCGGCCAAGGAGGTCGCGCGACGGCTCGGGCTGCTACCGCAGTCCTCGATCGCGCCGGGCGGGATCACCGTCGCCGACCTCGTGGCGCGCGGCCGCTACCCGCACCAGGGCCTGCTGCGCCAGTGGAGCCGCGACGACGAGGCCGCCGTCGCCGCCGCGCTGGAGGCGACCGGGACGCACCCGCTCGCCGACCGGCTCGTCGACGAGCTGTCGGGCGGGCAGCGCCAGCGGGTGTGGCTGGCGATGGTGCTGGCCCAGCAGACACCGCTGCTGCTGCTCGACGAGCCGACCTCGTTCCTGGACCTGCGCCACCAGCTCGACGTGCTCGACCTGTGCGCGGACCTGCACGGACGACGCGGGCACACGCTGGTGGTCGTGCTGCACGAGTTGAACCTGGCCGCCCGCTACGCCACACACCTGATCGCGATGCGCGACGGCGCGATCGTCGCGCAGGGACCGCCGGAGCGGGTGGTCACCGAGGACGTCGTGTCCCGGGTGTTCGGCCTGTCCTGCCGGGTGCTGCCGGACCCGGAGACGGGGACGCCGATGGTGGTCCCGCGGGCACGTGCCCGGACCCCGTATCCACAATTCTGACGATCGCGAACCGGGACACTGTGCTCGCCTCGCGACTAAACATAGGCTCACCTAACAGCAACACAGCCGTAACTCACCCCCGCCGGAGTCCGTCGTGCCCCCGCAGTCCCCCCGTCCCGGCCGTCGCGGCCGGTCCCGCCGGTGATCCGGGAGCTCGCCCGCGGTCTGCTGCTCGACCTGACACCGCTGCGGGACAGCCGCGACCTCCGTCTGGTCGTCGTCGCGCGGACCGTGTCCATGGTCGGCATCGGGCTGCTGCTGGTCGCGGTCCCCGTGCAGGTGTACGCGCTGACCGGCTCCTCGCTGCGGGTCGGGCTGGTCACCGCGGTGGTCGCGGTCGGCGCCTTCGCGGGCACCGTCGTGGGCGGGGTCGTCGCCGACCGGGTCGACCGGCGGCGGGTCATCCTCGTCGCCCGCTGGGTCGCGACCGCCGGGTTCGCCGCGCTGCTGGTCAACGCGCTCGCCCCGGCCCCGAGCGTCGTCGTGATCGCCCTCGCCGCCGCCGTCGACGGCGTCGCGGGCGGGGTGAGCGCCACCGCACTGGGCGCCGCGGTGCCCGGCATCGTCGGCCCGGACCGGCTGCCCGCGGCGGGCGCGCTGCTCGCGCTGACCGCCGACGCCGGCGCCGTCGTCGCCCCCGCACTGGCCGGGCTGCTGATCGCCGCGGGCGGCACCTGGGTGCCCTACGCCGCCGCGCTCGGCACCGGGGTCGCCGCCGCCGTCCTCGTCGGACGGCTCGGGCCGCTGCCCCCCGGCGACGGCGAACCCGCCGGGTCCGGGACGGGCGCGCTCGTCGAGGGGCTGCGCTTCGCCGTCCGCCACCGCGTCGTCGGCCCGGTGCTGCTGCTGGGGCTGCTGCAGATGATGCTCGCCGCCCCCTACGTGCTGCTGCCCGAGTTCTCCGACCGGGTGCTCGGCGCCGGCGCCGCGACCACGGGCCTGCTGTTCGCCGCGCCCGCCGTCGGTGCGGCGCTGGCGTCGCTGCTGTCGGGCTGGACCGGCCGGGTCCGGCGCGCCGGCGCGGTCCTGCTCGCCGCGTCCGGGGCGCTCGGGCTGGCCGTGCTCGCGCTCGGCGCGGTCGCGGTGCTGCCGCCGGGTGCCCGCACCGTCGCCGCGCTGGCCGTGCTGGCCGCGGTCGGCGGCGCCGACGTGATCCTCGAGATCCTGCGGTTCGCGCTGCTCGCCGACCACACCCCCGACCGGTCGCGCGGCCGCGTCACCGGCATCTGGACCGCGCAGGCGACCGTCGGCGACGGCGTCGGCGCCCCTCTGCTCGGCGTCGTGTCGCGGCTGCTCGGCCCGGCCGCCGCGCTCGCCCTCAGCGGCGCCGCCGCTGTGCTGGCGACCGCCGTCGTCGCACTCGCGGTGCCCGCGCTGCGCCGGGCGGGCCCCGCACCCGACGGGCGCGAGGGCCCCGGACGACCCACCCCGCCCGTATCCCAGGAAGGACCCTGATGCTCGACAAGACCCTGCGACCGCTGCTCGGCGTGCTCGCCGCACTGCTCCTGGTCGCCGGCTGCTCCGGCGGCGCGCCGACCCCCGAGCCCGCCGCCGCCGACGCGGCGCCGCGGACCGTGCAGACCGGCGACGGGCCGGTCGAGGTGCCCGCGAACCCGCAGCGCATCGTGACCCTGCACAACTACACGACGACCGCGCTGCTCGACGTCGGCGTCACCCCCGTCGGCACCATCCAGGTCTCCGGCGCGACGATGCTGCCGCAGTTCACCCGGGCGCTGTCCGGGGTGCCGACGGTCGGGCAGAACGACCAGATCGACTACGAGAAGATCGCGTCGCTGCAGCCCGACCTCATCGTCGGCGGCGCCGTCCCCGGCATCGACTACGGCTACGACAAGCTCTCCGCGATCGCGCCCACCGTGATGTGGCCGATGACGGTCCCCGCGGACTGGAAGCGGGTCAGCGTCGAGACCGCCGGACTGGTCGGCCGGACCGCGCAGATCGAGGAGCTGCGGACCCGCTACGACCAGCGCGCCGCCGACCTGCGCTCGCGCTTCGCCACCGGTCTCGCCCGCACCCCGGTCGCCCTGGTCCTCGGCTACGACGACGGCACCTTCGGCTCCAACGGTCCCGAGTCCTGGGGCGGCACCGTCCTGTCCGACATCGGCGCCCGGTTCGCCTCGGTCTCGGCCGGCGAGGACGCCGCCGCCGAGTACTACGGCTACGACCAGCTGCCCCGTCTCGACGACGCCGGGGCGATCCTGCTCGAGGGCTCGCCGGAGGACGACCGACCGACCGCCGGCACGCAGATGCTCGTCGAC
Source organism: Pseudonocardia tropica (assembly GCF_040105315.1). Lineage (NCBI taxonomy): Bacteria > Bacillati > Actinomycetota > Actinomycetes > Pseudonocardiales > Pseudonocardiaceae > Pseudonocardia > Pseudonocardia tropica. Next base: position 112,398 of record NZ_JBEDNP010000012.1, on the reverse strand, counting down.
CAGCCGCTCTGGAGGAACCGCCCCGCCGTCCGGGACGGGAAGACGTTCGTGCTGCACAACTTCTACCCGCTGCACTACGGCCAGGCGCTCGCCGTCCTCGACCAGCTCGAGCAGGAGGTCCTGCCGAAGCTGTGACGCCGCCGGGCCCGGCACCGCGGTGCCGGGCCCGACCGCGGCCGTCCCCACCCCCGACGCGGCCCCTCCCGGGTGACCGCGGCACCGCCGTGCCCGCGTGAGCGGGGCGGCACGCACGTCGAAGGAAGGTCACCGGTGTCCGCACCGCTCCGCCCGACCGCCGCCCAGCAGGCGCTGTGGTTCGCCCAGCAGCTCGACCCCGCCCACCCCGGCTACCGCACCGGCGGGTACCTGGAGATCGCCGGACCGGTCCGGCCGGAGCTGTTCGCCCGCGCGGTGGCGCAGGTGCTGGACGAGGCGGAGACGCTGCGGCTGCGCTTCCGCGCCGACGACGACGGTGCCGTGGTCGCCCACCTCGACCCGGCCCCCGCGGACCCGCTCACCGTGCTCGACCTGACCGGGGAGCCCGACCCACGGGCCGCGGCCCTCGCGCACGTCCGCGCGGCGCTGGCCCGGCCCGTGGACCTGACCGGCGAGCCGGTCGGCGGCCAGTCACTGCTGCGGCTCGGCCCGCGCCTGTGGTGGTGGTTCCGCCACGCCCACCACATCGCCGTCGACGCCTACGCCTGGGCGCTGATCGACCGCCGCACCGCCGAGGTCTACTCGGCGCTGGCCGCGGGCCGCGGGCCCGCCGGACGCCCGCTGCCCGGCCTCGCCGCGCTGCTGGACGAGGACGCCGGATACCGGGGCTCGGACCGCGAGGCCGCCGACCGCGCCTTCTGGGCCCACCACCTCGACGGGCTCGGCGAGGTGGCGTCCCCGGCCGGTCCGGTCGCGGCCGCCCCGTCGCCGACGTTCCTGCGCCGCGACGTCGCGCTGGACGCCGCCACCACCGCCGGGCTGACCCGGCTCGGGGAGACGGTGGGTGCCGGGCGGGTCGAGGCCGTGCTCGCCGCCGTCGCGCTCTACGTGCAGCGTCACGCCGGCGGCACCGGGGAGGTCGTGCTGGGCGTGCCGTTCATGGGCAGGCTCGGGTCGGCCGCGGTCCGCGTGCCCGCCACCGCGGTGAACGTGCTTCCGCTGCGGGTCGCCCCGGACCCGGACGCGCCGGTCGCCGCGACCGTCGCCGCCGTGCACGCCGCGCTCGCCGCCGTCCGCCCGCACGCCCGCTACCGGGGCGAGCAGATCCGCCGCGACCTGGGCCGGGTCGGTGCCGGGCGCCGGCTCACCGGGCCGTGGGTCAACATCCGCCCGTTCGGTGCCCGGCCGGTGTTCGACGGCGTCGCGGCCGTCGTGCACCCGGTGTCGGCGGGCCCGGTGGAGGACCTCACCCTGACCCTCGACGAGGGGCCGGACGGGGCCGCGCTGCGCCTGGACGCCAATCCCGCGCTCCACTCCCCCGACGAGCTCGACCGGCACGCGGAGCGGATCGCCGCGTTCCTCACCGCGGTCGCCGGGGCCGACGCCGCGACCGCGGCCGGGGACCTGGAGGTGCGCGCGCCCGCCGAGCGGGACCTCGGCACCGCCGACACCGGACGGGCGCTGCCCGCCGACGACGTCGCCACCCTGCTCTGCGCCGCGCTGCGGGACGCCGACCCGGCACGGCCGGTCGTCGTCGGCTCCGGGCTGTCGCTGGGCCCGGCGGCCCTGCTCGACCGCAGCGCGCGGGTGGCCGGGGCGCTGGCCGCTCGCGGGATCGGCGCCGACGACGTCGTCGCGCTGTGCCTGCCGCGCGGCCCGGAGCTGGTCGTCGCGATGCTGGGGGTGCTGCGGGCGGGTGCGGCGTACCTGCCGCTGGACCCGGCGGTGCCCGCCCGGCGGATCGCCCACACCCTGGACGACGCCCGCCCCGCGCTGCTGGTGACCGCTCCGGACTCCGCTCCGGCAGCGTCGTCGCGGGGCGGGGTGACGGTGACGCCCCTGGATCGGCTCACCGCGGCCGCACCCGGCGCCGGGCCTGCCGACCCCGCGCCCCGCCCGGACGGGCTGGCCTACGTCATCTACACCTCCGGCTCCACCGGCCGGCCCAAGGGCGTCGAGGTCCGCCGCGCGGCGCTGCTCAACTTCCTGCGCGCGATGCAGCGGGTGGTGCCGCTCTCCCCCGGCGAGCGGGTGCTGGCGCTGACCACGGTGTCGTTCGACATCGCGGTGCTGGAGCTGCTGCTGCCGCTGCTGTCGGAGGCGACGACGGTCGTCGCCGGGCGCGAGGAGGTGCTCGACCCGGAGCTGCTCGCCGCCCGGATCGCCGGCGCCGGGGTCACGACCGTGCAGGCGACGCCCACGCTGTGGCAGTCGCTGCTCGCCGCCCGGCCCGACGCCGCGGACGGGCTGCGTGTGCTCGTGGGCGGGGAGGCGCTGCCCGAGCCGCTCGCGGCCGCGCTCACCGCGCGGGCGGCCTCGGTGGTGAACGTCTACGGCCCGACCGAGACCACGGTCTGGTCGACCGCGTACCCGCTGACCGGTGAACCCGGCCCGCCCGCGGTCGGGCGGCCGGTCGACAACACCGGCGTGCACGTCCTCGACGCCCGGCTGCGCCCGGTCCCGCCGGGCGTGACCGGTGAGCTGTACCTGTCCGGGGAGGGCCTGGCCCGCGGCTACCGGGGGCGCCCCGGGCTGACCGCCGAGCGGTTCGTCGCCGCCCCGGACGGCCCGCCCGGCGACCGGCTGTACCGGACCGGTGACCTCGCCCGGCTGCGCGCCGACGGGGTGCTGGAGGTACGGGGCCGCACCGACCACCAGGTGAAGGTGCGCGGCTTCCGGATCGAGCTCGGCGAGATCGAGGCCGTGCTCGGCGAGCACCCGGGGGTCCGCTCGGCGGCGGTCACCGCCCGCCCCCGCGCCGACGGCGACGTCCGGCTGCGGGCCTGGGTGGTGCCCGCACCCGGCGCGGACCGGGACGCGCTGCCCGCCGCGCTGGCCGCGCACTGCACCGCGGCGCTGCCCGACTACATGGTCCCGGCCGGGGTGACGGTGCTCGACGCGCTGCCGACCACCCCCCACGGCAAGCTCGACCGCGCCGCCCTGCCGGAGACCGCCGCCGACCCGGCGCCGCGGGGCCCGACCGAGGTCGCCGACCCGCTGACCCGGTCGCTGCTCGCGCTGATGGCCCGGGTCCTCGACGTGCCGGGTCTGCGCCCGGACCAGGACTTCTTCGCCGCCGGTGGGCACTCGCTGCTGGTCACCCGGCTCACCCTGGCCGTGCGGGCCGAGCTCGGCAGGCCGCTCGCCGTGGGCGAGGTGTTCGAGCACCCCACCGCGGACGGGCTGGCCGCGCTGCTCGCCGACCGGGCACCGGCCGCAGCCGGCCCGCCCGCCCCGACCGGCGGCCGGACCCGCCCCGACCGGCTCCCCGCCGGTCCCGGGCAACGGCGGATGTGGCTGCTGGAGCGGCTCGGCGGGGGCGCACCCGGCACCTACAACCTGCCGCTCGCGCTCGATGTGTCCACCGCCGACGACCCGTTCGACGCCCGGGTGTTCGAGGCGGCGCTGACCGACGTCGTCACCCGGCACGAGGCGCTGCGCACCGTGCTGCGCGAGGACCCCGACGGCGGCCTGCACCAGCTGGTCCTGCCGCCCGCGCCGGTGCCGCTCACCGAGGTCGGCACCGATCCGGTCACCGAGGCGGCCCGCCCGTTCGACCCGGCCGTCGACCGGCCGCTGCGCGCCACCCTGCACCGGCGGCCGGGTGGGGTCACGGTGCTGCTCGTCGCCCACCACGCCGCCGCCGACGAGTGGTCGCTCGGCACGGTCGTCGCCGACCTGGCGGCGGCCTGGACCGCACGCCGGGCCGGGCGCGACCCCGGGTTCGTGCCCGCCCCGCAGTACGCCGACGCCGCCCCGGCCGACCCCGGCACCGACCCGGCCGGGCTCGACTTCTGGCGCGCCGAGCTCGCCGGGCTGCCCGCCGAGCCGCCGCTGCCGGTGCCCGGCCCGCGGCCCGCGGTCCGTTCCGGCGCGGGCGCGGTGACCCCCTTCTCGCTGCCGGCACCGGTGCACGCCCGGCTGCGGGCGACCGCCGCCGCGGCCGGCGCGACGGTCTTCATGGCCGTGCAGGCCGCCGTCGCCGTGCTGACCGCGCGGCTCGGCGGGAGCGACGACGTCCCGCTCGCCACACCGGTCGCGGGCCGGTCGGACCCGTCCGCGGTCGGCGCCGTCGGGATGTTCGTCAACACGGTCGTGCTGCGCACCGACGTCTCCGGCGACCCGACCTGGGTCGAGCTGCTGGGCCGGGTGCGGGCCATCGACCTGGCCGCGTTCGCGCACGCCGACGTCTCGTTCGAGCGGGTCGTGGCCGCGGTCGCCCCGGCGCGTTCGGCCGCGGCGGACCCGCTGGCCGCGGTGCTCGTCTCGCGCAGCGAGCCGCTCCCGGCCACCGACGGCTTCACCGGGCTGCGGGTGTCGGCGCGGCTGCTCGACACCGGCACCGCGAAGTTCCCGGTGACCGTCGACGTCGGCGACGGCCCCGGCGGGGTCCTCGTCGGGCACCTGGAGTACGCCACCGACCTGCTCGACGACGACGCCGCCCGCACCCTCGCCGACCGGCTCACCACCCTGCTGACCGCCCTCGCCGACGACCCGGACGGCCGGGTCGGTGCGGCCCCGCTGCTGCTGCCGGGCGAGCGGGAGCTGCTCGACCGGGCCCGGCGCGGACCGGCCGTGGCGGTCCCGGCCGCCACGCTGCCCGTCCTGTTCGGTGCCGCCGCGGCCCTCGACCCACAGGCCACCGCGGTCCACGACGCCGACACCGTCCTGACCTACGCCGCGCTCGCCGCCCGGGTGGAGCGGTGGGCGCACGCGCTGCGCGAGCACGGGGTGCGCCCCGGCGGGATCGTCGCGGTCGCGCTGCCCCGCGGCGCCGACCAGGTCACGGCGCTGCTGGCCGTGGCCCGCGCCGGTGGGGCGTTCCTGCCGCTCGACCCGGCCCACCCGCGCGGTCGCACCGCCGTCGTCCTCGACGACGCGCGACCGACGCTGGGGATCGGCACTCCCGGCGCCACCGACCCCGGTCACGCCGGCCCGAACACCGCCGACCCCGGCGCCACCGGCTCCGGCCCCGCCGACCCGGGCCCCGCCGACCCGGACACCCCCGGCTCGGACGTCACCCGCTCGGGCGCCACCGTCCGGACGCGCTGGCTCGACCCGGCCGCGCTCGACCGCGCGGCCGCGGCACCCACGGACTCCGCCGGAAGCGGCGGGCCGCACCTCGACGACCCCGCCTACGTCCTGTTCACCTCCGGCTCGACCGGGCGTCCCAAGGGGGTCGTCGTCCCGCACCGCGGGCTGGCCTCGCTGGTCGCCTCGGTCACCGGCACCCTCGGCGCCGGGCCGGGCGTGCGGGCCTCGCAGTTCGCGTCCCCCGCGGTCGACGTCACCGTCAGCGAGCTCGCCGCGACCGTCCTGTGCGGGGGCACGCTGGTCGTCGTCGACGAGGAGCACCGCCTCGGCCCGGACCTGCCGCGGTGGCTGGCGGGACACGGCGTGACCCTCACCGACCTGCCGCCCGCACTCGTCGCCGAGCTCGACCCGGCCGCGCTGCCTGCGGGGGCGACGGTCGTCGTCGGCGGGGAGGCGTGCCCGCCGTCGGTGGTCCGCCGCTGGGCGGGCCGCCACCGCCTGGTCAACGCCTACGGCCCCACCGAGACCACGGTCACCGCCACCGCGTGGACCGCGCCGGCCGGGACGACCGGACCGGTCCTGATCGGCAGCCCGGAGCCGGGCCGCACCGCCGACGTCCTCGACGCTCGGCTGCGTCCGGTCCCGCCGGGCGTCGCGGGCGAGCTCTACCTCGGCGGCGACGGCCTCGCCCTCGGCTACCTCCGCCGGGCGGGCGCCACCGCCGAACGGTTCGTCGCCGCCCCCGACGGGACCCGCCGTTACCGGACCGGTGACCTGGTGCGGCGCACCCCGACCGGGGAGCTGGAGTTCCTGGGCCGCACCGACGACCAGGTGCAGCTGCGCGGGTTCCGGGTGGAGCTCGGCGAGGTCGAGGCCGCGCTCGGCGCGCTGCCCGGCGTCGGGCAGGCCGCGGTCGCGGTGCACGGCGACCGTCCGCGGCTGGCCGGGTACGTCACCGCGGCCGACCCCACCGCGCCGCCCGAGCCGGACGCGCTGCGCGTGGCGCTCGCCGACCGGCTGCCCGAGCACATGGTCCCCGCCGACCTCGTCGTGCTGGACCGGCTGCCGCTGGCGCTCGGCGGGAAGGTCGACCGGTCCGCGCTGCCGGTGCCCGTCGGCGGGCCGTCCGGGCCGCACGGGTCGTCCGGGCTCTCGGGGGCCGGGCCGAGCACCGCGCTGGAGGCCCGGATCGTCGGGCTGCTCGCCGAGGTGCTGGGCATCGACCCGCCCGGTGTGCACGACGGGTTCTTCGCCCTGGGCGGCGACAGCATCGTCGCGATCACCCTGGTCGCCCGGGCCCGTGACGCGGGCGTGCGGTTCACCCCGCGCGAGGTGTTCACCCACCCCACCGCGGCCGCGCTGGCCACGGTCGCCCGCACCGACGGCCCCGGCGGGACCGCGGCCGAGGTGCACGACGCCGTGTCCGGTCCGGTCGCGTCCGGACCGATGGTCGGCTGGCTGGCCGGGCTCGCCGGGACCGGTGTCCCGGTGGCCCGCTACGCCCAGGCGGTCGTCGTCGCGGTGCCCGCCGGTACCGGGGAGGCGTCGCTGCGCGCGGCGCTCGGTGCCGTCCTCGACCGGCACGACCTGCTGCGCGCCCGTTGGACGGACGGGGTCCTGCACGTCGGCGGCCCCGCCGAGCCACGGCTGCGCACCGCCGGGCCGGACGCCGACGTCGCGACCGAGCTGGAACGCGAGGTCGCAGCGCTGCGCCCGGCCGACGGCGGGCTGTTCCGCGCCGTGCTGCTCCCGGCGACACCGGACGGGGCCGGGGACGACGCCCGGCTGCTGCTCGTCGTGCACCACCTGGTGGTGGACGCGGTGTCCTGGCGGATCCTGCTGCACGATCTCGACGCCGCCGCCCGGGGCACCGACCTCGCGCCGGTGCCGGTGTCCTACGACCGCTGGGCCGCCGCCCGGACCGGGGCGCACAGCACCGGACCGAGCGACTCCGGGCCGGGCAGCACCGGGGCGGGCCCCACGGCCGAGCCGCTGCTCGGGCGGCGCGCGCTCGATCCCGGCCGCGACACCGTCACCACCGCCGGGGAGGTCGTCGTCACCCTGCCCGCCGACGTCACCGCCGCGCTGCACGGCCCGGCCGCCGCCACCCGCGCCGCCGGCGTCGACGAGCTGCTCACCGGCGCGCTCGCCGGGGCCGTCGCCCGGCACCGCGCCCGTCGCGGCGAGCCGGTCGGGCCGCTGCTGCTCGCCCGCGAGGGCCACGGCCGTGACCTGCCCGTCCGGGCCGACCGGGCCGACCGGGCCGACCGGGCCCCCGGCCACGACGTCGGCCGTGCCGCCGAGGGCACGGCCGACGGAGCCGCCGGAGGCACCACCGGGGACTCCGCGCCGGACCTGTCGCGCACCGTCGGCTGGTTCACCACGCTGCGCACCGTCCGGCTCGACGGGGCCGCCACCGACCCCGACGCCACCGGCGACATGCGGGTGGCCGACACCCGTCGCGCGCTGCGCCCCGGTGACGCGGGCGGGCGCGCGCAGATCCTGCTCAACCACCTCGGCAGGCTCGGCGGAGGCACCGGCGCGCACTGGGAGCCGCTCGCGCAGCTGCCCCCGCTGCTCACCGGTGGCCCGGCCACCGCGGCCGAGCCGGTCGCGCTGGCCGTGTCGGTGGACCCGGCGATGCCGCTCTCGCACGAGCTGGAGATCAACTCGGCGGTCGGGCCGGACGGGACGTTCCGCGCCGTGCTGCGCTTCCCGACCGGGGTCCTCGACCCCGCCACGGTGACCGCGCTCGCCCACGACTGGCTCGCCGGTCTGCGAGAGCTCGCCGACACCTCCGGCCCGGACACCGCACTGGTCGCGCCGTCCCCGGCCGAGCTGGCCGGGCTGCGGGAGCGGGTCCCCGACCTCGTCGCCGTCTGGCCGGCCGCCCCGCTGCAGCAGGGCCTGGCCTACCTCGCCGCGCTCGGCGACGACGTCTACTCCGTGCAGCAGTGGCTGGACCTGACCCCCACCCGTCCCGGCGGGCCGGTCGACACCGGCCGGGTCCGGGCGGCGGTCGACGCGCTGCTGGAACGGCACCCGAACCTGCGCGCCGGGTTCCACCAGACCGTCGAGGGACGGATCGTGGCGGTCGTCCCGGCGACCGCCGCGGTGCCGTGGCGCGAGGTCGACCTGTCCGCAGGCACACCGGACCACGGCGACGCGGACGACGGCGGGAACGACGGCGCCGCGGACACGAGCGCTGCGGACGACCACGCCGGGTCGGGTGGCACCGGGGACGCGGTGGCGGAGCTCGCCCGCGCGGAGCTCGCCGCCGGGTTCGACCCGGCCCGACCGCCGCTGCTGCGCGGGCTGGTGGTGCGGCTACCCGGCGGGACCGTCCGGCTGCTGCTCACCCAGCACCACCTGCTGCTCGACGGCTGGTCCGGGCCACTGGTCGTCGCCGAGCTGCAGGAACTGCTCGACGAAGGCACCCGCGCCCCGGCCGGCCCCGCCCGCCCCTACCGCGAGCACCTGGCCCGGCTGGCCGCGCTCGACCCGGAGCCCGCCCGCGCCGCGTGGCGCGACGCCCTGACCGGGCTCGACGCCCCGACCCTGGTCGCCGCCGACGCCGGCGCACCCACCGCCGCGCCTGCCGCAGCCCCGCAGCGGCTCGCCGGGCGGCTCCCGGCGGACCTCAGAGACGGCCTCGACCGGCTCGGCCGCGACCTCGGCGTCACCACGAGCACGATCGTGCAGGCGGCGTGGGGGCTGCTGCTGGCGCGCGCGACCGGCCGGACCGACGTCGTGTTCGGCGGCGCGTCGTCCGGGCGTGACCCGGAGCTGGCCGGGGTGGACCGGATGGTGGGGCTGTTCGTGGTCACCGTCCCGGTGCGGATCCGGCTCGACCCGGCGGAGAGCGGGCGGGCGCTGCTGCGCCGGGTGCAGGCCGAGCAGGCTGCGCTGCGCGAGCACCAGCAGCTGCCGCTCGCCGAGATCCAGCGTCTCGCGGGGCTCGGCACGCTGTTCGACACCCTCGTGGTGTTCGAGGGCCTGCCCGCCGACCCGCGGTCGCCCGGTGCCGGGTCCGGCGGGATCCGGATCTCCGCCGACCCGGCCCGGGACGCGACGCACTACCCGCTGGGGCTCGTCGTCGTCCCGGCCGGTCCGGGCGCCGCGCCGCACCTGATCGTCGAGCACCGGCCCGACGTCGTCGACCGGGCCGGCGCGGAGCGGGTCCGTGACCGGCTGGTGGCGCTGCTGCGCGGGCTGGTCGCCGACCCCGACGCCCCGGTCGGCCGGGCCGGCGCGCCGGGTCCCGCGGAGCGTGCCGCGCTCCTGGTCCGCGCCGCCGGCCCGGACGCGGGCGGGCCCGGGCCGTCGGTGCCCGAGGCGCTGCATGCGGCACTCGGCGCCACCGCGGACCTGCCCGCGCTCGTCGACGGCGACGTCGTGCTCACCGGCACGGACCTGCGCGACCGGGTGCACCGCCTCGCCGCGCTGCTGGCCGCCCGCGGCGCCCGGGCCGAGACGCGGGTCGCGCTGCTGCTGCCGCGCGGCGCCGACGCCGTCGTCGCGTTGTTCGCGACCCTGGCCGCCGGTGCCTGCGCGGTGCCGCTGGACCCCGCCCAGCCCGCCGCCCGGGTCGCGGAGCTGCTCGGTGACGCCGCGCCCGGGCTCGTCGTCACCGACCGGCCGGGGAGCGCCCCCGACGGCGTCACGGAGCTGGTCCTCGGCACCGCGGCGACGACCGGCGCGCTCGCCGCGGCGACCCCGCTCGCCCCGGTCCCGGTGCGGCCGGGCGACGCCGCCTACGTGCTGTTCACCTCCGGCTCCACCGGCCGGCCCAAGGGCGTCGTCGTGCCGCACGGTGCGCTGGCGAACCTGCTGGCCCACCAGCGCGTCGCGCTGCACGAGCCGGTGCGGCGGCGCACCGGGGGCCGGGTGCGGGCCGCGCTCGCCGCGCCGCTGACCTTCGACACCGCCTGGGACGCGCTGCTGTGGCCGGCCTCCGGGCACGTCCTGCACCTGCTCGACGACACCACCCGCCGCGACCCGGAGCTGTTCGTCGCGGCCGTCGACACCCACCGCATCGACTACGTCGACGTCGCGCCGACCCTCGCCGAGCAGCTGGCCGCGGCCGGGCTGCTCACCGGGCCGGGGCACCGGCCCGCGCTGCTCGTGATCGGCGGGGAGGCCGCGGGGCCCGCGCTGTGGGAGACCCTGCGCGCCGCGCCGGACACCGAGTCCCGCAACGCCTACGGGCCCACCGAGGCCTGCGTCGACACCCTGGTCGCGCGGGTCGCCGACTCGGCGTCGCCGCTGGTGGGGCACCCCGTCCGCGGGACCCGCGCGTTCGTCCTAGACCCGCACCTGCGGCCCGTCGACGACGGCGTCCCCGGTGAGCTGTACCTGGCCGGGGCGGCGCTCGCGCGCGGCTACCTCGGCGCGCCCGGGGCGACCGCGGAACGGTTCGTCGCGGACCCGTTCGGGCCGCCCGGCGGTCGCCTCTACCGCACCGGCGACCTCGTCCGCACCACCCCCGACGGCGTCGAGTACCTGGGCCGCACCGACACCCAGCTGTCGATCCGCGGGTACCGGGTCGAGCCGGGCGAGGTCGAGGCCGCGCTGGCCGGGCACCCCGCGGTCGCGGCGGCGGTCGTCGTCGCCCACGACAACCCGGTCACCGGGGCCCGGCAGCTGGTCGGGCACCTCGTCGCGGCACCGGGGCGCACCCCCGACCCGGACGACGTGCGCGCCCACGTCGCCGCCCGGCTGCCGCAGCATCTCGTCCCGGCGGTGCTGCTGGTCCGCGACGCGCTGCCGCTCACCCCGAACGGCAAGGTCGACCGGCGCGCGCTGCCGGCGCCGCCGTCGGTCGTCGCGCCGACGCCCGCCCCGCTGGGTGACGGCGTCACCGACCGGCTCCGGTCGCTGTTCGCGGCGGCGCTGGGCGTGCCCGTCGCCGGGGAGCACGACAGCTTCTTCGCCCTCGGCGGGGACAGCATTGTCTCCATCCGGCTGGTCGCGCTGGCCCGCGCGCAGGGACTCGCCCTGACTCCGCGGCTGGTGCACGAGCTGCTCACCCCGGCCGCGCTGGCCGAGGCACTGGACCGGGCACCCGCGGCCGGGGCGGACCCGCAGGTGGTCGACGACCCGGTGGGGGCGGTCGAGCCCACCCCGGTCGTGCGCTGGCTGGGCGGGATCGCCGACGGCGGTGTCGACGTGTCCGACTACGCCCAGTGGACCCTGCTGCGGCTGCCGCCGGGCATCGGGACCGCGGTGGTCGCCGACGCCCTGGCCGCCGTCCGGGCGGCGCACCCGCTGCTGGGAGCCCGCTGGGAGACCGGACCCGCCGGGCGACGGCTGGTCGTCGGCCCCGCCGCCGACGCCCGGCCGGTCCCGCTGCGGGAGGTCACCCTCGCCGCCGGGGAGTCCCTCGACGGGCGCGCCACGGCCGAGGTCGCCGCCGAGACCGCGCTGCTCGACCCGGGTGCGGGCGCCGTGCTGCGGGCGGTCGTGCTGCGCGGGTACACGGGGGACACGGCGGACGCCGTCGCGCTCGTCGCGCACCACCTCGTCGTCGACGGGGTGTCGTGGCGGATCATCGCCGCCGACCTCGCCACCGCGGCGGCGGGGCGGGCCCTGCCGGCGCCGTCGACGTCGTTCCGGCGGTGGGCGGGCCTGCTCGCCGCCGCCCGCGCCGACGCGACGCCGTGGGCGGCGCTGCGCGGACACACCGAGCCGCTGCTCGGGGACCGTCCGCTCGACCCGGGCACCGACACCGCGGCCGGCGCGCGGACCCGCACCGTCGTCGTCGACGGTGACACGGCCGGCGCCGTGCTGCACGATCTGCCCGCCGCGTTCCACGCCCGCGTGGAGGACGTGCTGCTCACCGCGCTCGCGCTGGCCCTGTGCGACGGGTGGCGCCGCCTCGGCACCCCCGCCGCCGACGGTGTGCTGGTGCAGCGGGAGGGGCACGGACGCGAGGAGCAGCTCGTCGCCGGTCCGGTCGACCTGTCGCGCACCGTCGGCTGGTTCACCACCGAGCACCCGGTGCGCCTCGACCCCGGGCTCGACGCCGCCGGGCTCGCCGAGGCCGTCGCCGGTGGGCCCGCCGCCGGTGCGGCGCTCAAGCGGGTCAAGGAACGGTTGCGCACCGTCCCCGACGGCGGCGCCGGGTTCGGGCTGCTGCCCGACCGGGCCGCGTTCGCGGTGCCGCAGGTGCTCGTGAACTACCTGGGCCGGTTCGACCCGGGCCGCACACCCGACGGGCCCTGGGCCCCGGTCGGGGAGGCCGTGCGCGGCACCGTCCCGGACGCGATGCCCGCCGGGCACGCCCTGCAGGTCGACGTGCTCGCCACCGGCGACGTGCTGACCGCGACCTGGACCGCGCCCGCCGGGGTGCTCACCGAGGCGGCGCTGGCCGGGCTGGCCGCGGACTGGAAACGGGCGCTGCACGGGCTCGCCGCGCACGTCCGCGGCGGAGCGGGCGGGCACAGCCCGTCCGACCTGGACCTGGTGTCCCTGGACCAGGACGAGATCGACGAGTTCGAGAACGAGTGGAGCGACCTGTGACGACGACCCGACCCGGATCCGGACTCGCCGACGTCCTCCCGCCGTCGCCGCTGCAGGAGGGCCTCTACTTCCTGTCCACCGCGGCCGCGCAGGACGGCGCGGGCCGCGACCCGTACGTCGTGCAGACCACCCTCGACCTCACCGGGCCGCTGGACCCGGCACGGCTGCACGCCGCCGCCGACGCCGTCGTCGACCGGCACCCGGCGCTGCGGTCGGCGTTCCGGCGCCGCCGCGGCGGCGAGCTGGTCTCCCCGGTGGCGAGGTCGGTGCGCCCGCAGTGGCGCGAGGTCGACCTGACCGGCCCCGGCACCGAGCCGGAGGCCGCCGCCGACGACGAGGCCACCGCCGAGCTCGACCGCGGGTTCGACCTCGGCCGTCCCCCGCTGGTCCGGTGGACGCTGCTGCGGCTCGGACCGGACCGGTACCGGCTGCTGATGACCCAGCACCACATCGTCGTCGACGGGTGGTCGGGGCCGCTGGTGCTCGCCGACCTGCTCACCCTCTACTCCGGGGCCACCCCGCCACCGGCGCGACCGTTCCGCGACCACCTCGCCTGGGTCGCCCGCCAGGACCGCGCCGCCGCGCTCGACGCCTGGCGCGCCGCGCTGGCCGGGGCGACCCCGACCCTGCTCGCACCCGCACTCGGGCCGGGCGACGGGGCGGCGGCCGGGGCGCGCACGGTCACCACCGCCCTGACCGGTGCCCGCACCGACGCGCTCGCCGCGGTGGCCCGCTCCCGCGACACCACGCTGTCCACGCTGCTCCAGGCGGTGTGGGCGGTGCTGCTGGCCCGCCACACCAGCGACGGCGACGTCGTGTTCGGCCTGACCGTGTCCGGCCGGCCCGCCGACCTGCCCGGGGTGGAGGACATCGTCGGTCTGTTCATCAACACCGTCCCGGTGCGGGTCGCGACCGGGCCGGCGACGACCTGGGCCGGGCTGATCGACCGGGTCCGCGACGACACCGCCGCGCTGCTGGACCACCGGTGGCTGCCGCTGGCCGAAGTGCAGTCCCTCGCCGGTGCCGGGCCGCTGTTCGACACCCTGGTCGTGGTCGAGAACTTCCCCGTCGACGACGACGCCCGCCGCGACCTGGAACGCCGTTGCGGCCTGGCCGTCGGCGAGATCGGCGGCGCGGGCGGCACGCACTACCCGGTGTCGCTGACCGCCGTCCCCGGGGCGGGCCCCGACGGCGGCCTGCTGCTGGAGCTGGAGCACCACCGCGACGTGGTCGGCGACGACACGGCCCGTGCCCTGCTCGACCGGTTCGTCGTGCTGCTCGACGCCTGCGCCGCGGATCCGCGGGCACCGCTCGGGCGCACCCCGGCCGCCACCCCGGCCGAGCTCGCCGCTCTCGCACCGTGGCGCGGGATCCCGGGGCCCGCCGTCGCCGGCCCCACCCTGCCCGAGCTCTGGGCCGCCACGCACACCGCCGACCCGGCCGCGCCCGCCCTGGTCGCCGGGGACGAGCGGCTGACCGGCGGGGAGCTCGCGGCCCGGGCACACCGGCTGGCCCGGCTGCTGCGCGCCCGCGGCGCCGGGCCGGGGACGGTGGTCGCGTCCGCGCTGCCGCGGACCGCCGACGCCGTCGTCGCGGTGTGGGCGGTGCTCGCCACCGGGGCCGCGCTGCTGCCGCTGGACCCCGGCCTGCCCAGCGCCCGTACGGAGGCGGTGCTCGCCGCCGCCGGCCCGCTGCTCGTCCTCGGCCCGGCAGGCACCGGCACCGGCCGGGTGACCGTCGACCCCGCCGACCCGCAGGTCGCGGCCGCCCTCGCCGGGCTGTCCGACGGTGCGCCGGACTGGCCCGCGCCCGGTCCCGGCGACCTCGCCTACGTGATCTTCACCTCCGGGTCGACCGGCGTCCCCAAGGGCGTCGTCGTCGAGCACCGGTCGCTCGCCGCGCTCGCCGCGCAGCACCGCGCCGCGGTCGTCGAACGGTCGGGCGGCGGGCGCCGCCGGTTCGGGCTCGCCGCCGCGCTGTCGTTCGACACCGCGTGGGAGGGGTTCGTCTGGCAGTCCTGCGGTCACACCCTGCACCTGCTCGACGACGACGTCCGCCGCGACCCGCACCGCCTCGTCCGCCACACCCGCGCCCACCGGCTCGACGTGCTGGACCTGACCCCCGCGCTCGCCGAGCAGGCCGTCGAGGCCGGGCTGCTGACCGGCGGCCCGGACGGTCCGCCGCCGCGGCTGGTGATCGTCGGTGGCGAGGCGGTCGGCCGTGGGCTGTGGTCGGCGCTGCGCGCGGCGCCCGCGACGACCGGGCTGAACCTGTACGGGCCGACCGAGGCGTGCGTGGACGCGACCGCGCTGTGGAGCACCGAGTCCGCCGAGCCGCTGATCGGGCGCCCGGTCGCCGGGGTCCGTGCGCACGTGCTCGACCCCGCCCTGCAGCCCGTCCCGGCCGGGGTGCCGGGCGAGCTGTACCTGCAGGGACCCACCGTCGCCCGCGGCTACCTGGGCGACCCGCGACGTTCCGCGGAACGCTTCGTCGCCGGTCCGGACGGGTCGCGGCTCTACCGCACCGGCGACCTCGTGCGGTCCGACGCCGAGGGCCGGCTGGCCTACCTGGGCCGGTCCGACGACCAGGTGCAGATCCGCGGGGTCCGGGTGGAGCCCGGTGAGGTCACCGCGGCACTGGCCGCGCATCCGCAGGTCGGGGCGGCCGTCGTCGTCGCCGGTCCGCCGCCCGGCGACCCCGCGGGCCCGGCCCGGCTGGTCGGCTACGCCGTTCCGCGGAACGCCGACGCCGTGACCGGGGCGGCGCTGCGCGAGCACCTCGCCGCGACCCTGCCGCCGCAGCTCGTGCCGTCCGCGGTGGTGCTGCTCGACGCGCTCCCGCTCACCGCGCACGGCAAGGTCGACCGGCGGGCGCTGCCCGACCCGCGGACCCCGGCCGCCGGTGCCGGACGTGCCGCCCGCACTCCCGCCGAGGAGCTGGTGGCGGCCGCGTTCGCCGCCGTCCTCGGGGCCGACCCCGGCACGGTGGGCGCCGACACCGACTTCTTCGCCCTCGGCGGCCACTCGCTCACCGCGACCCGGCTGCTCGCGCGGATCCGCGCCGAACTCGGCGCGGACCTCCCGATCCGGGCGGTGTTCGAGTCCCCCACCCCGGCCGGGCTGGCCCGGCGGGTCGCCGCCGCGCTCGCCGGGGACCCCGCCACGCCGCCCGGGCCGGGCGCGTGGGCGGGCCGGGCACGCCCGGAACGTCCGCCGCTGTCGCCGGCGCAGCGCCGCATGTGGTTCCACCACCGCGCGCACGGCGCCGACGCCACCTACCTGATCGCGTTCGTCCAGGAGCTGTCCGGCCCGCTCGACACCGCCGCCCTGCGGGCCGCGCTCGGCGACGTCGTCGACCGGCACGAGGTGCTGCGCACCGTCTACCCCGAGCACGACGGCGTCCCCCACCAGCGGGTCCTGCCCCGCGGCACCGCGGTGCCGTTCACCGAGGCCGACGCCGGCCCGGACACGGTCGACGGGCTGCTCGCCACCGCCGCCGGGCGGGGCTTCGCGCTCGACACGGAACCGCCGCTGCGCGCCCACCTGTGGCGTACCGGCCGGGACGAGCACGTGTTCGCTCTGGTCGCGCACCACATCGCCGTCGACGAGTGGTCCGAGGGCGCGCTGCGCGCCGATCTCGCCGAGGCCTACGCGGCCCGCCGCGACGGCCGCGCGCCCGACGCCCCGGCGCTGCCCCTGCAGTACGCCGACTACGCGGCCTGGCAGCTGGACCTGCTCGGCGACGAGGACGACCCGGACTCCTCCGCCGCCCGCCAGCTCGCGTTCTGGCGGAACACGCTGGCCGGGGTGCCGGAGGAGATCGCGCTGCCCGCCGACCGGCCGCGACCGCCGCGGCGCTCGTTCCGCGGCGGCCGGGTCGAGCTCGACCTGCCGGCCGCGACGGTCGAGGGCGTCCGGCGGGTCGCCGCCGCGCACGGCGCGACCCCGTTCATGGTGGTGCAGGCGGCGGTCGCGCTGCTGCTGGAGCGGCACGGCGCCGGGACCGACGTCCCGCTGGGCACCCCGGTCGCCGGGCGCACCGACCCGGCGCTCGACGACCTCGTCGGGTTCTTCGTCAACACCCTGGTGCTGCGCACCGACGTGTCCGGCGACCCGACGTTCGCCGAGCTCGTCGCCCGGGTCCGCGGCACCGACCTGGCCGCGTTCGCCCACGCCGACGTGCCCTTCGACCGGGTCGTCGACGCCGTCGGGCACGAACGCTCACTGGCCCGCAACCCGCTGTTCGGGGTGATGCTGTCGTTCCAGAGCGCCGCCGTCGGCGAGGCGGGCGCACCGGTCGGGCTCGCCGGGGTCGGCACCCGGGCCCGGCACGCCGACACCGACGTCGCCCAGTTCGACCTGACCGTCGCCCTCCTCGACGAGGGCGGCCCGGTGCTGCGCGCCGCGCTGGAGTACAGCCGCGACCTGTTCGACGCGGCGACCGTCCGCGCGCTCGGCGACCGGTTCACCCGGCTGCTCGGTGCCGCCGTCGCCGCCCCGGAGAGCCGGGTCGGCGCCCTCCCGCTCCTCGACGACGACGAGCACGCCCGCCTGGCCGTCGCCGAGCGGGGGCTGCCGCTGCCGGACGCGCCGCCGTCGACGTTCCCCGGGCTGGTCCTCGGGTACGCCGCCACCACACCGGACGCGGTCGCCGTCGAGCACGGCACCACCACGCTGACCTACGCCGGGCTGGCCGACCGGGTGCACCGACTGGCCCGGGTCCTCGCCGACCGCGGGGTGGGCCGTGAGCGCGCGGTCGCCGTCGCGCTGCCGCGCTCGGTGGACTGGCTGGTCGCCGCGCTCGCGGTGCAGCAGGCCGGCGGGGTGTACGTGCCGCTGGACCCGGGGCACCCGCCCGCACGGATCGCCGGGGTCCTCGGTGACGCCGCGCCGCTGCTCGGGATCACCCGCGGCGACGCGCCGCGCCCCGACACGGTGCCGTGGCTGCGCCTCGACGACCCGGCGGTGGTGGCCGAGGTCGCCGCGGCGGACCCGGCACCGATGCCCGGCCCGGCACCCGACGACGCCGCCTACGTCATCTTCACCTCCGGCTCCACCGGCCGCCCCAAGGGTGTCGTGGTGCCGCACGCCGGGCTCGCGCCGCTGGTGGCGGCGTTCGCCTCGGTCGGGATCGGCGGGCCGGGCAGCCGCGCGTCGCAGTCCTACTCCCCCGCCTTCGACGTGACGATCGCCGAGCTCGCGGTGTCGGTCCTGTCCGGCGGGACCCTGGTGATCGTCGACGACGCCGACCGCACCGCCGAGGGGCTGGTCGAGGTGGTGCGGGACCGTGCGCTCACCGTGCTGCTCGTCCCGCCCGCCCTGCTGGAGCTGCTCGACCCGGCCGCGGTCGCCCCGGGGACGGCGGTCGTCGTCGGCACCGACGCCAGCTCCCGGTCGCTGATCCACCGGTGGTCGGCCGACCACCACGTCGTCAACGCCTACGGTCCGACCGAGACGACGGTGAACGCCACGCTGTGGCCGGGCCGCCCCGCGACCCCCGACGAACCGGTGCTGATCGGGCGCCCCGACCCGGGGATGCGCGCGCTGGTCCTCGACGACCGGCTGCGGCCCGTCCCGGACGGCGTGCCCGGCGAGCTGTACCTCGGCGGCGACGGCGTCGCCCGCGGCTACCTCGCCAACCCGGCGCTGACCGCGCAGCGGTTCGTCGCCGACCCCCGCGAGCCGGGCGCCCGCATGTACCGCACCGGGGACCTGGTGCGGCGGCTGGCCGGCGGCCTGGAGTTCCTCGGCCGCGCCGACGACCAGATCAAGCTGCACGGCTTCCGGATCGAGCCCGGCGAGGTCGAGGCCGCGCTGGCCGCGCTGCCCGGGGTCGCCCGCGCCGTCGTCGGGCTGCACCCGACCCCGGCCGGTCCGCGCCTGGTCGCCTGGGTCGTGCCCGCGCTGCCCGGCGCCGACCCCGACCCGGCCGAGCTGCGCGCCGAGCTGGCCGCGGTCCTGCCCGCGCACCTGGTCCCCGCGGCGTTCGTTCCGATCCCGGCCGTCCCGACCGCGATCAGCGGCAAGGTCGACCGGTCCGCGCTGCCCGCCCCCGACCTCGGTGCGGGTGCGGGCACCGACGCCCCCCGCACCGACGCCGAACGGCGGGTGGTCGCGGTCGTCGCCGAGGTCCTCGGCCTGGACCGGGTGGGCGTGCACGACGGGTTCTTCGCCCTGGGCGGGGACAGCATCTCCGCGATCCGGCTGGTGTCGCGGCTGCGGGAGGAGGGGATCCTCACCGACCCGCGGCAGGTGTTCGAGCTGCGCACCCCGGCCGCGATCGCCGCCCGCGCCGCGACCGCGGACACCGCGGGCCCCGCGCACGACCCGGACGGCAGCGGACTCGTGCCGCCGACCCCGATCACCGCGTGGTACGCCCGCCGGGTCGCCGGCGGCGCACCCGGTGCCCGGTTCTGCCAGTCCACCGTGCTGCGCACCCCGCCGGGGACGACCGCGGAGCAGGTCACCGCCGCGCTGGCCGCGCTGCTGGACACCCACGACGTGCTGCGGGCCCGCACCCACGGCGACGACGGCACCCTGGAGATCCGGCCGCGCGGCGGCGTCGACGCGGCCCCGCTGCTCACCGTCGCCGCCTGGGACGGCACCGGCGACGCTCGCGATACCGAAGGGACCCACGACACCCACGACACCCACGACGCCCACGACGCCGCCGTCGCCGGCGCGCACGACGCCGCCGTCGCCCGGCTCGACCCACCCGCCGGGGTGGTGCTGGCCGCGGTGCTGCTGGCCCCGCCGTCGCCGGAGCGGGCGGGACGGCTCGTCCTGGTCGCGCACCACCTCGTCGTCGACGCGGTGTCCTGGCAGATCCTGCTGCCCGACCTCGCCACGGCCGTCCGCGCCGCCCGCGAGGGCCGCCCGGCCGCGCTCGGCCCGGTCGGCACCTCGTTCCGCACCTGGGCGCGGCTGCTCGCCGCGGCCGCCCCGGCCCCCACCGCGCCGTCCGCGCACTCTGCGCCGAGCGGGTCGAACGAGCCGGACGGGCCGGACGGGCTGCCCGGGTCCCGGTCCCTCGACCCGGAGCGCGACACCGCCGCGACCGTCGTAAGGACCGTCCGCACGCTCGACCCGGACCGCACCGGCGCGCTGCTCGGCCGGGTCCCCGCGGCGTGGCACGCGGGCGTCGAGGACGTCCTGCTCGCCGCGCTCGCCCTCGCCGTGCGCCGGGTCCGCGCCACCCACGGCGACGGGCACGGGGGCACCCGCGGCGACACCGGCGCGGACCGTCCGGTGTGGATCGACCGGGAGCGGCACGGGCGCGACCCCGGCGCCGTCGACACCGCGGTGGACCTGTCACGCACCGTCGGCTGGTTCACCACGCTGGCCCCGGTCGCGCTCGACCCGGCGGGCGGGGACCCGGCCGCGGCGGTGGTCGCGGTCAAGGAGGCCCTGCGCCGACCCGCCGCCACGGCGCCGTCCACCGTGCCGTCCACCGTGCCGCCGACGCCCCCGATCCTCGTCAACTACCTCGGCCGGCCCGGTGCCGGCGCCGACGCGACGGGCGACTGGTCCGAGGTCGCCGTCGACGGGGTCGGCGACGAGACCGTCCTCGCCCCCGACCACCTGCTGGAGGTCGACGCCGTCGTCCGCGACGACGCCGACGGCCCGCGCCTGGAGATCGGGTTCTCCCACCCCGCCGGGGCGCTCGACGGCGCCGTCGTCGCCGCGGTCGCCGACGGCGTCGGGGAGGCGCTCGACGCGATCGCCACCGCCGCGGCGGGCGGCGGGTCCCGGCACACCCCGTCGGACTTCGCGCTGGTCGACCTCGACCAGGCCGAGGTCGACCGGATCACGGCCGCCCACGGCGCGGTCGACGACGTGTGGCCGCTGACCCCGCTGCAGCGCGGCCTGTGGTTCCTCGCCTCCGTCGACGGCGACGGCACGCCAGGTGGGGCGGCCGGGGACGGGGCGGCCGGGGTCGACGTCTACACCGTGCAAGAGACCCTCGACCTCGGCCCGGGCGTCGACCCCGACGCCCTGCGCACCGCCCTGCACGCGCTGCTCGACCGGCACCCGAACCTGCGGGTCGCCGTGCACGCCTGCGCCGACGGGACCCCGGTCCAGGTCGTGCCGCGCCGCGCGGCCCCCGGGTGGACCGTCACCGAGGTCGCCGACTCCGCCGAACGCGACGAGCGGACCGACGCCGAACGGGGCCGCCGCTTCGACCTGGCGACGGCGCCGCTGCTGCGGGCGGCGCTGCTGCGGCTGCCCGGTGGCGACGCCCGGCTGGTCCTGACCCACCATCACCTGCTGATGGACGGCTGGTCGGCCCCGCTGGTCGCGCGGGACCTGTTCGCGCTGCTCGCGGGCACCCCGCTGCCTCCGGCCCGGCCGTTCCGGGACTTCCTCGCCTGGCTGGGCCGGCGCGACGCCGCCGACGCCGCCGACGGCACCGCCGTCGCCGCGTGGCGGTCCGCGCTCGACGGGATCGGCGGGCCGACGCTGCTGTGCCCGCCGGACCCGGCCCGCACCCCCGTCGCACCGGAGCACGTCGACCTCGACCTCGACCTCGACCCCGGGCTCGGCGCGGGTCTCGCGGCGCTGGCGCGGAGCACCGACGTCACGCTGAGCACTCTCGTCCAGGCCGCCTGGGGTGTCGTCCTGGGCCGGCTGACCGGGCGCGAGGACGTCGTATTCGGCGCGACCGTCTCCGGGCGGCCCGCGGATCTCCCCGGCGTCGAGGACATGGTCGGGTTGTTCATCAACACGCTCCCGGTACGGGTCCGCACCCGCGCCGGGGAGTCCGGGACGGCGTTCCTGCGGCGGCTGCGCGACGAGCAGGCGCGACTGCTGGCCCACCAGCACGTCGACCTGGCCCGGGTGCAGCGCCTCGCCGGTGGCGGGGAGCTGTTCGACACCCTGGTCGTCGTCGAGAGCTACCCGGTCGACGAGGCCGCCGTCGCCGACTCCGAGCGGGCCGCGGGCGTGACCGTCAGCGGGGTCGGCGGCAGCGACGCCACCCACTACCCGGTCACCCTCGTCGTCGTCCCCGACGGCGAGCGGCTGCGTCTGACCTGCGAGTACCGTCCGGACCTGCTCGACTTCGACGCCGCGCGTGCCCTGCTGGACCGGATCGCACGCGTGCTGCGTTCCTGGGTGGCCGCCCCCGGCTCCCCGGTCGACGCCGTCGACGTGCTCTCCGGCGCCGAGCGCGCCCGCGTCCTCGGGGCCTGGGCCGGCGACGGGAGCGCACCGGTCGGCGGCCCCGCGACGGTGGTCGACGCGGTGTGGCGGTGGGTGCGCGACACCCCCGACGCGCCGGCCCTGGTCGCCGGGGACCGGACGTCGAGCTGGGCCGAGCTCGGCGCCGCCGCGGACCGGCTCGCCCGTGCCCTGGCCGGGCGCGGGGTGCGGCGCGGGGACCGGGTGGCGCTGCTGCTGCCCCGCACCACCGACGTCGTCGTCGCGATCCTGGCCGCGCTGCGCTGCGGCGCCGCCTACGTCCCGCTCGACCCGGCCTACCCGGCGGCGCGGATCGGCGGCATCCTCGACGACGCCGACCCCCGCCTGGTGCTGACCCTGTCCGGGACCGACGTCCCCGGTGACCGGGAGCTGCTGCGGGTCGACGGTCCGCTGCCCGACGGCGACCCCGGTCCCGGACCGCGCCCGGACGACCCGGCCTACGTGATCTTCACCTCCGGGTCGACCGGGCGGCCGAAGGGCGTGGTCGTGCCGCACCGCTCGCTGCTCGCGCTGTGGTCGCACCACGACCGCGAGGTGTACGGCCCCGCCGCGACCGGTCTGGGTCGCCCGCTGCGGATCGCGCACACCTGGTCGTTCGCGTTCGACGCCTCCTGGCAACCCCTGCTCGGGCTGCTCGGCGGGCACGCGCTGCACCTGGTCGACGAGGCCACCCAGCGCGACGCCGAGGCGCTCGCCGGGTTCCTGCACGACCACGCGATCGACGCCGTCGAGCTGGCGCCGTCGGTGTTCGAGCAGGTCGCGACGGCCGGGCTGGTCCGCGACGGCGTGTGCGGGCTGTCCGTGCTCGGCGTCGGCGGGGAGGCGGTGCCGCCCTCACAGTGGCGCCGACTCGCCGCGCTGCCCCGGCCCGCAGGTGCCCCCGGCGCCGCGACGGTGCGCACGTTCAACTTCTACGGGCCGACCGAGACCTGCGTGGACGCCGTCGTCGCCGCGGTCGCCGACTCCGCGACGCCGGTGATCGGGCGCCCGGTCACGGGCCTTCGCGCCCACGTCCTCGACGGTCGCCTCCGCCCGGTCCCGGCCGCCGTGACCGGGGAGCTCTACCTGGGCGGGCCGCAGCTGGCCCACGGCTACCACGACCGGCCGGGGCTGACCGCGTCCCGCTTCGTCGCCGACCCGTTCGGGCCGCCCGGGACCCGGCTGTACCGCACCGGCGACCTGGTCCGCTGGACCGGCGACGGCCGGCTGGAGTACCTCGGCCGCGCCGACGACCAGGTCAAGGTGCGTGGCTTCCGGATCGAGCTGGGCGAGGTGGAGGCCGCACTCGGGGCACTGCCCGGGGTGCGGGCCGCGGTCGCCGACGTCCGCGGCGGCCGCCTCCTCGGCTGGGTCGTACCGGCCGGGGACCCGGTCGGGGACGGTGCGGCGCTGCGGGCCGCGCTCGCCGCCCGGGTGCCCGACCACCTCGTCCCTGCGGCGGTGACGGTCCTCGACACGCTGCCGCTCACCGTCCACGGGAAGATCGACAAAGCGGTGCTGCCGGTGCCGGGCCCGGCCACCGGGGGCGGTCGCGCCCCGGCCTCGCCGGTCGGGCTGCTGGTGGCCGAGCTCGTCGCCGAGGTGCTGGGCCTCGACGGCCCGCTCGCCGCCGACGACGACTTCTTCGCACTCGGCGGGGACAGCATCTCCTCGATGCAGCTGGCCACCCGGGCCCGCGCCGCCGGGCTCGCGCTGCGCCCGCGCGAGGTGTTCACCCACCGCACCGTCGAGGCGATCGCCGCCGCCGCGGCCGCCGCACCGGCCGGTGACGTCGTCGTCGAGGACCCCGGCCTGGGCCTGGGCGAGGTCCCGGCCTGGCCGATCCTCGAACGGATCCGCGAGCTGGGCGGCGACGTCCGCACCTTCCACCAGTTCATGACCCTGCAGGTCCCGGCGGGCACCGCGACCGCGGCGCTGGAGCCGGCCGTGCGGGCCCTGCTGGACCGCCACGACCTGCTGCGGGCGTCCCTGCTCGACGACGACGGTCGCTGGTCCCTGCAGGTGCCCCCGCCGGGTGCCGGCACGGCGGCGGTGCGCGCGGTCCGCGATCCGGGGGGTGCGCTCGACCCGGTCGAGGAGGCGGAACGGGCGGCCGGGCTGCTCGACCCGGCGGGCGGCCGGATGCTCGTCGTCACCCATCTCGACGCCGGGCGGGACGCGCCGGGCAGGCTCGTGGTCGTCGCCCACCACGCCGTCGTCGACGGGGTGTCGTGGCGGGTGCTGCTCGCCGACCTCGCCGAGGCCGGACGCGCCGTGCTCGCCGGGCGGGCGCCGCAGCTCGCGCCGGTCGGCACCTCGTTCCGCAGCTGGGCGCGGCGGCTGACCGGGCTCGTCCCGCAGCGGCGCGACGAGCTCGGCCGCTGGCGCGCGGTGCTCGACGATGCCGCCCCGCTCCCCGGGTGCGCGCCGCTCGACCCGCGCCGGGACACCGTCGCCACCACCCGCGGGCTGTCCCGCACCTGGACCGGCCCCGGGGTCGCCGCGCTCCTGCGCGCCGGGGGCCCCGGGGTGGAGGCGGTGTTGCTGACCGCGGTCGCCCTGGCCGTCGCGGACCAGCGCGACGCCCACGGCGACCCGGCGGGACCGGTGCTGGTCGACGTCGAACGGCACGGCCGCGAGGAGCAGCTGCTGCCCGGCAGCGACCTCGGCCGCACCGTCGGCTGGTTCACCAGCGAGTTCCCGGTGCGGCTGGACCCAGGACCGGCCACCGGGTCGGCCGCCGACGCCGTCGCCTCGGTCGCGGCGACGCTGGCCGCGGTCCCCGACGGCGGCGTCGGCTGGGGCGTGCTGCGTCACCTCGACCCGGGGCGTCCGCTCGCCGACGCCCCGGTCCCGCCGCTGCTGGTGAACTACCTGGGCCGGATCGGCGCCGCCGGTGCCGCCACCGGCACCACGCTCCCGGACACCGCGCTCCCCGACACCGCGCTCCCCGACACCGCGCTCCCCGACACCGCCGAGCGCGACTGGGCGGTCGTCGGTGGGCTCGACGGCCGCTCCGGCGACGACATGGGCGTCGACCACGCGGTCGAGCTGAACGCCGCCGCCGTCGAGGGGCCGGACGGGCCGCAGCTGCAGACGCTGTGGTCCTACCTGCCCGGCGCGGTCGACGAGGCCGTCGTCGCCGAGCTGGCCGGGCTGTTCCTCACCCGCCTCGACGCCGTCGTCGACGGTGTCGTCGTCCACCCCCTGGAGAAGGAGACCTCATGACCAACCCGTTCGACGACCCCGACGGCGTGTTCCTCGCGCTGGTCAACGACGAGGGCCAGTACTCGCTGTGGCCGGAGTTCGCCGAGGTGCCCTCCGGGTGGACGGTCGTGCACGGCCCGGCCTCGCGGACCGAGGTGCTCGACCACATCGACGCGGCGTGGACCGACCTGCGCCCGCGCAGCGTGGCCGCCGCACAGGAGCAGCGGACCGGCTGACCCGGCCGGTCAGCCGCCGTCGGACAGCAGGGTGAGCCGGTCGGCGACGGCGGCCAGCTGCGTGCTCATCGCGCCCAGCTGCCGGGCGGCGTCGCCGAGCAGGCCGGGGTCGCCCAGGGACGCGCCCGCGATGCAGTGCCGGGCCGCGTCGGCGCCGGCGGCGAGCCCGTCGCGCCAGTACGCCTGGGCGACGGCGTCGGGGATCGCCGGGTAGGCCTGCGCGGACGCGACCTCGTCGCGCAGGTCGCGGCAGGCGTCCGCCAGGGCGGGGGTACCGCCCTCGGACCCGGCACGGGCGATGTCGCGCAGGGCGTCGGTGATCGCGGTGACGTGCACCTGGCCGCCCGCCGCGCGCCAGTCGCCGACGGCCGCCGTCGCGGTGGCGGCGTCCTCGATCCCCCGGCCCGCCGCACCGGCGGCCCCGATGACCACCGCGAACACGACGAGCAGCCCGGCGATCCCGGCCGCCAGGCTCGCGCCGACCGCCAGCGGGCGACGGCGGCGGGGCAGCAACGTGGTCGGGAATCCGGGCAGCCTCCCGTCAGCGGCCGGACCGGCGGCCGGTTCGACGACGACCGGGGCGAGGGCGAACCACGCCGGCGCCGGAACCGCGACCTGCACCGGTGCCGGAACCCGCGCCGGGATCGGGACCGGCGCGGGGTGTGCGGGGGCGGCGCCGCCCCGCGGTGCGGGAACGACCGCCCACCACGGCCCGGCACCGGGCTGCGGCGGCGGGCCGCTCGGCCGCGGGACCGGGCCGCGCGGCCGGGGCACGACCTCGGCGTCCGGGGCACCCCGCTGCGCCGGGACGGCGATCACGGGCGGGGTCTCACGCAGGGCGTGCCGTGGGCGGTACGACGTGCCGTCCATGACGTCCCCCTGTCCGGCGTGCGGGCGCTTCCAGCAGTTCATCGCGCCGGCGCCGAGATCGTCACCGACTCCGGACAGTCTTCACCAGAAATGGCGACCCGCGCATGCGCCGGGCGCCATCCGCCGTTCATCGGACGCTCGTAGCATCGGGGCCGCCATGTCCGATCCCCTCCGCCCGCTCCGCGCCGCCGCGGCCACCCCGTCCGTGCACGTCGCACCGGACCACACCACGGTGCCGCGCTACCCCGGACCGGGCACCCGCAGCGACGCCCCGCACCTGGTCGTCGTCGCCGGGTCCGTGCCGGTACCCGGGCTCCGGCCCACCGACCGCCTGGTCCGGCTACCGGCGGGCGGGGACGCCGCGACGCTGCTGGACCGGGAGCTCGCGACGCTGCCCACCGGCACCCGGATCCTGGTCACCGGCCCCGAGACGGTCGTGCAGAGCGTGCGGGCCGCGGCCCTGCACCGCGGCGCACTCGACGAGGAGCTCGTCCTCGTCCCGACCGACGCCGCCGACGCCACCCGGGACCGGACGGTGCACTGCGGACACTGCCACCACCGCGTCGTCGTCCACGCGGACGTCGGGGACGCCGTCGTCTGCCCCGGCTGCCGGCTCGTGCTCCTCGTCGCCGGGCACCACTCGCGGCGGCTCGCGGCGTACCTCGGCGCGCCCACCCCGGAGCGGGCGCCGTGACCCGGCCCGTGCTGGACCTGCGGGTCGTCGCGGTCACCGACGCCGCGCCCGGCGTGCGGTCCCTGGAGCTCGCCGCCGCCCCGGGCACGGCGCCACTGCCCGCGGCCCCACCCGGTGGCCACATCGGCGTCGAGTGGACGCCCGGGCACTGGAACTCCTACTCGCTGACCGCGCCGTCCCCCGCCCCCGAGCGCTGGCACATCTCGGTCGCGCGGCGCCCGGACTCCCGCGGCGGCTCGGTGTGGGCGCACGCCCTGACCCCGGGCGACGCGGTCGTGGCGACGACGCCGCGCAGCTCCTTCCCGCCGGTCGACACCGCCCGCCACCACCTGCTCGTCGCGGGCGGGATCGGGGTGACCGCGGTCCTGTCGCACGCCCGCTGGCACGCGTTCTGGGGGAACGCGTTCACGGTGCTCACCGTGCACCGGCCCGGTCCCGCCCCGCACCGCGACGAGCTGCGCGCGCTCTGCGGGGACCGGCTCGTCGAGGTCGCCGGTCGCGACGCCGCCCGCGCCGCACTGGAACACCTGCTGACCACGGCGCCGTTCGGCAGCCACGTCCACACCTGCGGCCCGCCCGGCCTGATCACCGCGACGGCCCGGATCGCCCGCGCCGCGCACTGGGTCGACGCCCGCATCCACGCCGAGGCCTTCGTCCCCGAGCCCGACCCCGGTGCGCCGTTCCGCGCCGCGCTGCGCCGCAGCGGGCGCACCGTCGAGGTCGGTGCCCGCGAGACCCTGCTCGACGCCGTGCACCGCGCCGGGGTCGCCGCGCCCGCGATGTGCCGGCGCGGGGTCTGCGGCGAGTGCGTGACCCCCGTCCTCGACGGCGCCGTCGAGCACCGTGACACGGTCCTGGCCGTCGACGAGCGCACCGACCGGATGGCGCTCTGCGTGTCCCGTGCGGCCGGAGCGGCCCTGGAGCTGGACCTGTGAGCGACGTCGCCGACTACCCGTTCCCGTTGCCACACCCGACGTACCGGATCAGCGCGAACGTCGAACCGGCCGGGGTCGAGCAGCGCACCGAGGCGGGTTCCTGGGGCACGCGGATCCTGCACGACGGACCCGACCGCCCCGCCGTCGCCGCCGAACGCGCGACGGTCCTGAACCGCGAACCCGCCCGGTTCGTCGCCGCGCCGCACGCCCGCGCATCCTGCTGGGACGCCTGCCTGTACCTGCTCACCCGCCTCGCCGCCGAGCAGCCCGGCACCTGCGCCCTGACCCGTACCCCCGGCGGGTGGCGGTTCCGCGACACCGTCACCGGTACCGACCGGGAGTTCGTCTTCGGCGACGACCGCACGCTGCCCGAGCATCCCCTGCGCTGGGCGTCCCGGTTCGTCGCGGAGGACGTGGTGGTCCTCGGCGCCCGCGACGACGCGCTGTGGCTCGACGCCGGCGCCGTCGCGTTCGCCTCGGTGTGGTCGATCGGGTTCGACGCCGGCATGAGCTTCCGGGAGCTGCACGGCCCGGTCCCCGGCAACCGTCCCGGCGGGGTGTTCGAGCGGGCCGAACGCTTCCTGCTGCGGTTGCACCCCGGCGAGGCCTACCGACGGCTCAACTGGGGCCTGCAGCCCGACGACCGCCGCGACCTGTCCCTCGACGCCGCCCCGCAGTGGCAGCCCGCCCGCGCCCGGCTCGACCTCACCGACCCCGGCCGGCAGATCCACCTGCGCACCGAGGTGCAGCACCTGGTCCGGCTGCCCCTGACCGGGGCGGTGCTGTTCCTGATCGGTATCCGCCTGCTGCCCCTCGACGGGGTCGCGCAGGTCCCCGCCTGGCGGGACCGCCTCGCGTCGGTCCTGGAGACGCTGCCGCCCGAGGTGGCGGAGTACAAGGAGCTGGAGCCGCTGGCCACGGTCGCCGCGACGTGGCTGCGCTCCGGGATCTGACCGGCACCGGGCGGACACCGCGTTCCGCGGAACGCGCCCTCTCCGGCTCCGGTTCCGTCTCCGGTTCGGGTTCCGGGGCACGACAGATCCCGGGACACGGCGGATCCCCGGACACGGTGGGACTCGCACACGGCGGGTCTCGCGCACGGCGGGTCTCGCGCACGACAGTGCTCGTCGTCGGCGGGGTGCGCCCGGGAGACCGCCACGACGACCGGCCGACCGGCCGGAGACGGACGGAGCAGCCCGGCCGACGGGGACGCCCATCTCGTCGTCCGGAGCGTTCCGCGGAACGCTCCGCGACGGCCCCGGCCCACCGGGATCGGCCGAGACTGTCGGACCCCCCGACCACACTGACACGAACATCAGTTCGATGACAGGGAGTGCGCCGTGAACCCGACCCCCGACCCGTCCGCCGCCCCGTCCCGCGGCTCGACGCTCAGCCTGTACGACCTCGAGGCGGAGCTCCTCGGCCTCGCGGGCCACATCGCCGCCGCCGAGTGCCGGTTCCTGCGCCTGCTCGCCGAGTTCGACGACCGCGGCGGCTGGTGCGGCGTCGGCGTCCGGTCCTGCGCACACTGGCTGACCTGGCGCGCAGGGATGAGCCTGCGCACCGCGACCGAGCACCTGCGCGTCGCGCACGCGCTGACCCGGCTGCCCCGGATCACCGAGGCGTTCGCGGCCGGCCGGATCTCCTACTCCAAGGTCCGCGCGATCACCCGTCTCGCCGGCGCCGAGGACTCCGTCCTCGACCGCATCACCGCCACCCGGACACCACCGGCGGCCACCCCGCCCGCTCCCCCACCCCGGACCGCTGCATCCACCCGCCCCGAGGCAGACCTCACCACCGGCCCTCCGGCCGGCGACCGCACCGCCGACCTCGCCCCCGGCACCGCCCCGCTGACCGAGCCCGTGCCGGGGACCGAGCCCGCCTCGGGCACCGGCACCCCCGCGGGAACCGGACCACACAGGGCCTCCGGGCCCGTGCCGGGTGCCGCTCACAGTGGCGGCCCCGACCCGGCCACGCACGGCGCCGAGGACGCCCCACCCGCGCCCGAGCGACCGACCCGCGGCCCGACCGACGCGACCGGCCTCGACGCGGACGCCCCGTCGCCGGCGTCCGCGCGCCCGACCGCGGAGCAGGTCCTGCTCGACCTCGCCCTGACCGGCACCGCGAGCCACGTCGAGACCGTGGTCCGTGCGGCCCGTCGCCGCGTCGCACCGCCCGCGGACATCGCGGCCCTGCGTAGTGTGAGCTGGCACCACGACACCGACGGCTCGCTCGTCCTGCGCGCCCGCCTCACCCCCGAGGACGGCGCGGCCCTGATCGCCGCGATCGAGGCACACGTCGTCGCCGTGGCCCCCTCGACCGCGGCGTCGTCCCCCGAACCCGACCCACGGGTCGGTCCCCACGAGCGGGCCCGCGAGGCCGCCGAGCACGCCCCGGGCGCCGTGGTCGACACGCTGGCCGCCCGTCGCGCCGACGCCCTGCTGCACCTCGCCACGCGCGCCGGCGACGACACCGGCGGACCGGTCGTGTCCCGTCCCGACACGCTAGTCACGGTCGTCGTCGACGCCGCCACCGGCACGGCCCGCCTCGACGGCGGCCCCGAGATCCCCGCGCCGACGGCCGAGCGCCTCGCCTGCGACGCGCGGGCCCGCGTCCTGCTCACCGACCGACAGGCGAACCGCCTGTACCTGGGCCGGTCGCGGCGGCTCGCCAGCCCGGCCCAGATCGCCGCGCTCACCGCCGTGGGTGCCGCGGAGGGCAGCCCCGGCTGCCGGTTCCCCGGCTGCGCGCACACCCGTCACCTGCACGCACACCACGTCCGGCACTGGCTGCACGCAGGCCCCACCGACGTCGACAAGCAGACTCTTCCTTAGGGTGCTGCTAGGGTCTTCGACCATGACGGCGACTCTTGCCCCGGTGACCAGCACCGATGCCCCAACGGTGCGGGTTGCGCAGTACCTACGGGTCAGCCTGGACAAGAGCGGACAGGGCCGGTCGACCGACGAGCAGGGCACCGACAACGCGCGGGCCATGGCCGATCATGCGCGCGACGGGTGGGCGCTGACCGCGACCTACCGCGATGACAACCGCTCTGCCAGCCGCTACGCCACGCGAGAGCGGGAGGAGTTCGCCCGGCTGCTGTCCGATCTCGACCGGGGGCAGTTCGACATCCTGATGTTGTGGGAGTCCTCGCGAGGGTCCCGACGTGTCTCGGAGTGGTGTCGCCTGATCGAGGTCTGCCAGGAGCGCCACGTCCTGATCTATGTGACCTCGCACGGACGCACCTACGATCCGGCCAACAGTCGGGACGAACGCACCTTGCTAGAGGATGCGGTGGACTCCCAGTACGAGAGCGGGAAGGTGTCCACCCGCGTGAAGCGCAACGCCGCAGCGAACGCCGCAGCGGGCAAACCGCACGGCAAGATCCCGTACGGCTACGAACGGGTCTACGACCCCCACAGCAAGGCGTTCCGAGAGCAGCGGCCCAAGCCCTACGAGGCGGCTGTGGTTCGCTACATCTTCGATGCCCTGGCACGTGGCGAGTCGATGCGAGCCGTCGCGAACGAGCTGAACCGCCGGGCCCGACTCGAACCCGACCACTACGGCCCGCAGCACATCGACGCTCCGACGGTGACCGGTGTGCCGTGGACGCCTCAGGTGGTCCGAGGGCTGGCGACGTCGCCGACCTACATCGCGGTCCGGACCCACCACGGCACCCGGACGGTCGGGAACTGGCCTGCCCTGGTGGATGAGTCCACGTTCTACGCGGTGCAGCGAATCCTGACCGACCCCCGACGCGTGACGACGAAGCCGGGCAAGGCCAAGTACCTACTGTCGATGATCGCCACCTGTGGCGCCGTCCGGGCCGACGGTGCGGTCTGCGGGAACCCGATGTGCGTCACCTTCCGGACCACGGCCAACGGTCGGGCGACATACGCCTGCAAGGGCGCGAACCACCTCCGGATCGGCAAGGACGATCTCGACGTCTACGTGACCGAGTGGATCATCGACTACCTGGAAGAGCACGAAGATCGGCTCTGCGCCGCCGACACCGACGACGCCGAGGTCGCAGCGGCCCGGGACGAGGTGGCACGGCTCAAGGCTCGTCTCAATGAGCACTACGACGCCGCTGCGACCGGTCAGATCAGCGCGAGGGCTCTCGCCCAGATCGAGCCGAAGATCCAAGCCCAGATCGACGACGCCGAGGCCCGTGTCCGAGCGTCGACGACGCCCCCGGCACTGCGGTCGCTACTGACAGGCCCCGGGACGATCGCCGAGCGCTGGGCCGCTGCGCCGATGCCGACCAAGCGCGAGGTCGTGCGGTTCCTGGTGTCGGTGACCGTCCTGCGCTCGCCGACACGAGGGCACCGGGTGGACCCGGAGCAGCGGGTCGCCATCGAGCCGAAGGTCTAGAACGTCACCCGTGCAGGGCGCACACCGATTCACCCACCGGAGAGACGGACTATCGCGACTCTCGGCGCCCGGGGGCGCCTCGCGTCGCGTAGCCTAACCCGGCTGTCAAAGACGATCTTCGTCCTGCTTGTTCCTAGCCGGTCCTTCGAGGACTCTGCTCGTCGTGAACACGCAGGTCAGCAGGGTTCCGGCGGCCCTACTCAACGTCGACGAGGCAGCCGACTACTGCGGCGTCTCGACCAAGCACATCTGGCGTAAGAAGGACTCCGGCGAGCTGCCGCATGTCCGCATGGGACGGCGCGTGCTGTTCCTGGAGTCCGACCTGATCGACTTCATCATGAAGGCCCGGGTCTCGTCGTGACCTTCCTCGGTTCCCGGCTGGAGACCCGTCGACAGGCGTGCGGATACAGCCGCGCTGCCCTGGGTGCGCTGATCGGGGCCGGGCTCGACGCCGCTGAGATCGCCGAGTACGAGACCGGGGTATCTACGCCCTCGCCCGTGGTCGTCCGCGCCCTGGCGAAGCGACTGGGCTGCGCTACCGCCGACCTGTTCGACACCGCCGATGACCCGCTACTGCGCCGAGCCGTAGCGACCGACGCGCGGATCCGGACCGAAGTGGCTGCTGCTCCGCGGCTGTCCGACGAGGCCATCGAACGGCTCCGCGTCCTGCTCCCCGCCGTAGGCACCCCGGAACGACGACGGCGGGCGGGGTAGCTGCACCCCACCCGCCGCGCCAGAACACGAACACGCCCCCTGACCGGAACCGTGCTGCCTGCTCTACCACCTGAGCATCGCCAGCCTAGCGGTCCGGTCCGCGACACGAGGACCCCGACAACGTGACTGACCAGGAAGTACCGATCGACATCGTCCTGCGCAAGGCCGAAACGCTCGGCTTGAGGATCCAACGCAGATCTGACGGCTACCAGGTGCAGTGCCCCGCACACGACGACCGGACGCCCTCCTTGGGCGTGAGCGAGGGCGACGACGGCCGGGCCCTGCTCGTGTGCCGAGCCCACTGCGACACCGAAGACGTGGTGGCCGGGCTCGGCCTGACGATGGCCGACCTCTTCCCCGACAACAACCACTCGCCCGCGACCTCCAGCCGGTCGTCACCGGCCGCTCCTGCCGAGTACGTCTACCGGCGCCCGGACGGGTCGGAGTCGTTCAAGGTCGTCCGGCGGCGCGGGAAGAGGTTCCACCAACAGCGCAAGGTCGGCGAGCACTGGGAGTCCGGTGGCAGCCCAGAGGCCACGTCGCTGCCGTACAACGCCGACAAGATCGCGGATGCCGAGCGGGTCATGGTCGTCGAAGGCGAGCGCGACGCCGACACCGTCGAGCGCGTCTGGGGCGACGTCGCCACGTGCAACGCCGGGGGTGCGGGCAAGTGGAAGACGGCCCACGCCGAGCACCTGCGTGGCAAGGACGTGGTGGTGATCCCCGACCAGGACGCTCCGGGACGCAAGCACAGCGATCAAGTGGTCCGCAGCCTGCGCGGCGTCGCCCGCAGCGTTCGGGTCCTGCATCCGGTTCAGGGCTGCAAGGACGTCACCGACCACGTGGAGGCTGGATACGGCTTCGACGACCTTCGAGATGAGAACGAGTCACCGGCGACCGGGCGCCGGTCTCGCATCACGTGGGCATCGGAGATCGAGCCGGAGCCGGTGACATGGGCGTGGCTCGACGAGGGACAGGGCCGGATCGCGGCCGGTACTCAGGTCATCGCAGCCGGGCGGGAGGGCACCGGCAAGTCGTCGTTCGGCATCACGATGGGCGCCAAGATCAGCCGGGGCACTCTGCCCGGCAACCTGCACGGCACTCCGCGTCGCGTCCTGTACGTGACCGTCGAGGACTCATGGGCGCACACCCTGGTGCCACGACTGATCGCCGCCGAGGCAGACCTATCGCTGATCGGCCGGTTCGACGTCGTCACCGAGGAAGAAGCCGACGGTGCGCTGTCCCTGCCGCACGACAACGACCTGCTGGAAGCCGAGATCATCGCCAACGACGTCGCGCTCGTCGTCGTCGATCCGTTGATGTCGGTGATCGGCCTGAAGATCGACACCCACAAGGAGCGCGAGGTCCGCAGCGCTCTGGACCCGCTGTCGCGCATCGCAGATCGAACCGGCGCGGTCGTGCTCGGTATCGCGCACTTCAACAAGTCCTCGGGCACCGACGTCTCCAACATGATCACGGCCTCCGGTGCGTTCAAGAACGTCGCCCGAGCGATCTTCGGGTTCGCTCGCGACGATGAGGGCCGGGTCATGACCCAGACCAAGAACAGCCTGGGACGTGACGACCTACCGTCGCTGTCCTACGCCCTGACACCGATCGAGATCCCGACCCGTAAGGGCACAGCCACGTCGGTGCGGTTCGACTTCACCGGCGCCTCAGCCCGGTCGGTGGGCGACATCCTGCGCGAGGCGAAGGCCGACACCGACCCGGATGAGTCCGCCGAGCGTGACTTCACCGTGAAGTGGATCAGGGACTACCTCCTCGACCAAGGCGGCTCGGCGCCGTTCTCCGACGTGGTGTCGGCCGCCAGGAACGTCGACATCCCCGAGCGGACGCTGAAGCGGGCAAGGCTCCGCGCCGGGGTGACGTCCAAGCGCACGGGGTTCCAGAGGGGCGCGACGTGGGCGTTCGACGAACCTCATTCGGGCCATCGCGCGGGGGGAGTTCCAGTACGTGGCCCCGATGGCCCCAATGAGCCTCACGAGAGCCCCGGAAC
This sequence comes from Pseudonocardia tropica, assembly GCF_040105315.1. Classification (NCBI taxonomy): domain Bacteria; kingdom Bacillati; phylum Actinomycetota; class Actinomycetes; order Pseudonocardiales; family Pseudonocardiaceae; genus Pseudonocardia; species Pseudonocardia tropica. The sequence goes on along the minus strand of NZ_JBEDNP010000012.1, from coordinate 77,464 downwards.
AGCAGGTCAAGGCCATTCGGGCCATTCGGGCCATCCCTCAGATGCCCCCCGCGTGACTGGCCCCGTAGATGGCCCCGATGGGGCTGCTGTCTGCAACCACTGCGATCGGTCCAGCCCCTACCCACTGATCAACGGATGGTGCCGGTCCTGCGCCTACCCATCCGGCACCGACTCCCCCTACAGAGAGGACTGAACCCCATGACCCGATGCACCCGCTGCGGCTCCCCCGAGGCCTTCGCCGTGGAGCCCGATGACTGCGAGTCCTGCGCGCAGCGCAACCCTTTCGGCATCGAGGCCAGCGCTCGGCCGAGGATCACCGACCACGGCGACGGCACCTTCACGATGGACGTCGTCGAGCGCAACGAGCCAGGACGCCTGGGCCGGTTCCACAAGGTCGCCGGACTGTTCACCGTCTCCGCGCCCGATGAGGATGACTACATCCGGCGCGAGCAGGAGCTGATGGCCCGTGGCTACGACCCGTCGCTGGCCCGCTCTGCATGGTTCACCGAGCGTGTGGTCAACGGGGAGGGCTGATGACCGCTGCGTACCCGATCCAGCCGGGCTGGACCGACCCCGATGGTCCGACGGCGGTCCTGCGGCGTCTGTATCCCCTGGACCGGCCCTCCTGGTTGCACGATCCGTGGCGCTGGACCGATGGCATGACCTGGACCTACGCCGTTGAGCCCGATCACCTCGACACCACAGCCGTCAGCGATCTGGCCGCGCTGATCAACGAGGGCTTCGCCGTGCGGATCGAAGCCGTGCCCACCGGTGGCGGCCTGCTCGTACAGCTTCAACAGAAGGGACACCCATGACCAGCACCACCCCCGACCCGGCGAACCACGACGACGTGGAGGAGAAGCACGGCAAGCTCTACCGAGGCGACAAGGTCGTCCGTGACGACGGCACCGAGGAGATCGTCTACACCGAGCTGCCCGGGGACCTGACCATCCGGAAGATCAAGCAGGAGGGCACCGATGCCTGATCAGAACAAGTCCGTCCAGCGCATGCAGGTCGGCCCCGTCACGACCGTCGACACCGAATCCGGCACGGTGCTGATCGAGCAAGGCATCGAGCGCTTCGAGACCTCCATCGGTGTCGAGCCCGGCGCGTGGACTGCACCGCGCCCTGTCGTGACCATGACCTACGGCGAGGGCAAGACCCGTCAGATGGCAGCACCCGAGGCCGAGGCGCTGGGCCGTGCGCTGATGCTGTCCGCCGCCGCCTCGGCCCACGCCGCGGAGGTGAACACCCCATGAGCGACGCCGAGGACACCGCGCAGGCGTGGAGCACCGACGACCCGCCCGACACCGCCACCGAGTCTGCGGAGGACCCGGCCCCGCAGGCCGATCAACAGGATGCAGGCAGCCGTGGGACCCGTTCTGAGCGCCGTGCGCACCGCGACAAGGCCTCCCGCGATGAACAGGTCCGGGCCGAGCGCGACGAGCTGCGATCCGAACGCGACACCCTCAACGGTCGCGTGGAGACCATGCAGAACGCCGAGATCATGCGCCATGCCGAACGGCACCTGGCCGAGCCGCGTGACCTGCTGCTCGTGACCACGCCCCAGCAGCGGGCTGAGGTCTGGAACGACGACGGCACCCTCGACCAGGGGGCCATGGCCGCGCTGATCGACTCCGCGCTCGACGGCCGTCCGCACTGGCGACGCAAGCACGGCTCGATGGACATGAACCACCGCCCCACAGGAGGGTCGGGGACGGCCACGACGTGGTCGAAGCTGCTGCGATCGTGAGATGATCAGTCCGTGACCGGCCCGCTACCGAGAGGTAGTCCGGGCCGGTCACCTGTCCTGTAGTTCGCCACGGCCCCGGGACGGGGCCACCGGCGTCCGGAGCGATGTTCGCCCGGCCGGAAGCGCGATTCCCATCGCGCATTCCGGAGTCCCCTGTGACCGTCAACGGCACCACCGGTGCACCCATCCTCCGTCCTGAGGACGTCGCCGATCTCCTGATCAAGCCCACCCAGCGTGCGTCCGTCGCGATGCAGGCTGCAACGGTAGTCGACACCGCCAGCCGCACCTACCGCATCCCGATCGTCAACACCGACCCCGCCACGGCGTGGGTCAACGAGGGCGACGAGATCGCGCTGTCCGACCCGGCGCTGGGCGAGCTGCGCATCGTCCCGGCGAAGCTGGCCGGGATCACCGCGATCACCTCCGAGCTGGCCGGTGACTCCTCACCCGAGGCCGCGCAGGCCGTCGGCAACGGTCTGGCCCGTGACCTCGCCAAGAAGATCGACCGCAGCTTCTTCGGCGCCACACTGTCTGCTCCGGCACCTCCCGGACTCCCCGCGGTCACCGGGGTCGGCACCGTAGCCGGTGGCTACGACAACGTCGACTGGGCCGCAGCCGCGATCAGCCAGGCCCAGGTCGTCGGCACCGAGCTGACCTCCTTCGCCGCGTCTCCCGCCACCGCGCTGAAGCTGGCGACGATCAAGTCCGGGACGAACTTCAACACCCCGCTGCTCGGCCAGGACCCCACCGTCCCGACACGTCGCACGGTGCAGGGTCTGCCGATCCTGGTCTCGGAGTTCATCGCCGACAACATCGTCTGGGGCATCCCCGCCGAGCGAGCGGTCATCGTCGTCCGCCAGGACGCCACCGTGGAGACCTCCCGCGATGCCCTGTTCACCAGCGACCGCCTCGCCGTCCGAGCGATCATGCGGGTTTCCTGGGGCTTCCCCCACGCCGAGGCCATCCAGAAGGTCACCCTGGACGACGAGTAGACGTGCGCTCCCGGCCCTACCCCTTTCAGGCCGGTGAGCGCCGAACCACCGCCCCGGGTCCCGTGGTCGAAGGCCCGGGGCGGTGGCTACTCCGGGTGAGCGGGCCGGACCTTCTTCCTGCCCACGACGACCTTGCCGGTGCCCAGGCGAACCTGTGGCCGTAGAGCGTCGAGCCGAACTCCCTTCTCAACGCACCGTTCCCGTATCCACGCGGCGCTGAAGTAGTGCGTGCACTCATGCCCGGGTACTAGTGGTTCCTCGATCGAGTCCGAGATCGGCATCGGCTTCCACAGCACGAACTTCCAGTCGGTGGGCGTGCGAAAAGAGAACTCGCGGATCAGAGTGATGGTGCGCGGCGTGTCGACGACGCTGATGTGGGTCAGGCCCACATCAGGTCCGGGCCACTGCGTCGCCACGAGTAGACCTGCCAGCCGAGGGCCAGCAAGCTCACGACGAGAGCGACGATCGAGACAACGAGCGCAGCAACGGCCATGGTCGGGACCGTGGCCCGCCCTCCGACAGTCAGGCCCCGAAGAACCGATCTCCACCGCTGACCGGGACGGCTGCGGGCTTCGCGATCGTCGCCCGGATTCCGGAGCGGGCCGAGGGGTTCAGGCCGAGCTTGTTGCTCAGGGCCTCCATCTTCGACGTGGTCTTCAACCACTGCCCGAACACCGGGTTCTCCATCGGCATCCCGTTGGAGGGGTTCCGCACGACCTCCGGCTCGGTCGTCATCTTGATCCGCAGCCGGTCGAGCTTCTCCACGGCTACGACGTAGGCCAGGATCAGCGGCCCGTCGGCGGCGTGCAGCATCCCCATCGCCCGCAGGTGGCGGGTGGTCCGGTTCCACTCCGCCCGCTGGGCCTCGGACATCGCGTCGGGCATCACCGGCTCGTCGCCGTGCAGCGGTGTCGGCTCGTCGGGGTTGAACCGGTCCAGCTTGTCACCGTGCAGGCGGCGCAGCGCTTCGGGCTTACGAGGGCGGGCCATCTGTGCAGGCTACGAGCGTCGGACCGGCTCGTGGATCACTCGCTAGTAGGTTGTCCAGCATCAGACCTGTCTAGGGAGTGATCGTGATTGACCCCGGGCCGCTGGAGCGGCCGAAGGACCCTCCGTGGCGTCAGATCGCCGACCGGCTGCGCGACGCGATAGCCAAGGGCGCCTACCCGTCGGGTGCGAAGCTGCCGTCGGAGAAGACGCTCTGCGAGACCTACGGCGTCGCGCGGATGACCGCTCGGCGGGCCCTGGAGAACCTGCGTGATGACGGCGTGATCGAGTCGCGCCCCGGTATCGGCTGGTTCGTGCGCGAGGGTTAGAAGAAGCCGCCGTCGGACCCGCGCACGATGTAGACCACGCCCTTGGCGGCTGCGCCGGTGATCCCGTGTCGCTTGGCCTCAGGAGTCCGTAGGAGGCTCTTGGCCCGCCCGAGATGGTCGGTGGTCCCGACAACCCGCACGCCGCCGAGGGTGCTCACCACAGCCCACACGGCACCGGCATCGGCCGCCGCGCGCTGGCCTGCCTCTCGCACCGGCTCATGCCAGTCCGCCGCCCACTCGCAGGTCTCGGGCTGGCATCGCCGGTGGTCGGCATCAATCGAGCACTTGCCCTCGATGATCTCTGCGCACACCGGGTCGGCTCCCGGACCTTCGAAGCAGCGATCGGGCCACATGCCCGGCTCGCTGCACCAGGCGCAGTCCCGCGCCCTGGTGCCCTCTGTCCCCACCTGTCTCACTCTAGACATGTCTATGTACTAGACGGGAGGGTGGGGTCATGTCCGACGACTGTCCCGGCCCGCTGGCGCGGATGCTGGCCGATCATCCGACGCTGTACCGGTCGCTGCTCGCCGAGCACCAGGCCGACGACTACGGCCGGTGCGCCGGATGCCGGTCGGCGACGCTGGCGCCGCGCTGGCCCTGCGGCCTCGCCGAAGCAGCCGCAGCCGCCCGACGGCTCGCCGAGGGCGACGTAGAGGCATAGCCCAACTCGCCAGTTACGCCGCGCGAGATTCCTGCCTGGTCCGGGGTCGCCATTCCGCTCCGGCCGACGACGGACCCCCCACCCCCTGGGGAGGGCTGTGCCGGGTGGCCGTGACCACACCTTATTGAAGAGGATGCAACCTCGTGCTGTTGTGCAGCTTCCACCACCGGCTCGTGCACGACCACGGCTACGTGATCCTGGGGCCGCCCGGGGAGACCTGGACCTTCCACCGCCCCGACGGCACCGTCGTCCGTCCCACCGGAGCCCCGCTGGACGGCAGCGCCGACACCCTCCTGGAGATCAACACCCGGGCCCGGCTCCGCATCGACCGCGACACCCTGACCCCCGACTGGTACGGCGACCGCCTCGACCCCGGCCCGATCCTCGACGCGCTCCTGCCTCCCGTCGCCGCCCCGGCGGCCGCGGCCTGACACCGCGTCCGACCCGCCCCGGTGGATGACACCTCCACCGACCGCACCTCCGCCGACCGCACCTCCACCGACCGGCTCGCCCCGCCCGATCGGCCGCCACCCGGTGTCGTACCCACCGCCCCGCCGCGACCGCCAGGCACTAGCCTCGCGCGCCGTGACCGACGCGACCCGCACCACCGTGCTCGACCTCGTCGCCGACCCCGGGCTGCCGACCGAGCTCGCCCACCGGCTCGTCCGCGACCTGCCCGCCGCGCTCGGGGCGCACGACGACACCCGCTGGGAGGTCCGCGTCGCCGACGAGCCGATCGTCCTGGACGAGCGCGGCGCGCTACCTGCTCTCGACATCGGCGACCGGGTGCGCGAGCGGGACGGGGCGGACGCCGTCGTGCTGCTCACCGACCTGCCGCGCCGCTCCGGGGCGGACCCGGTCGTCGCCGACGGCGGGACCGGGCACCGGGTGGGTCTGGTGTCGCTGCCCGCGCTGGGCGCGATCAACCAGTACCGGCGGTGCCGCGACACGGTGGTCCGTCTCGTGACCGGGCACCTGGTGCCCCCCGACCGCCCGGGTGCCGGGGAGGCCGGAGCGCCGGACACCGGTCATGCGGGGCCGCTGACCCGGATCGACTCGGGATCACGAGCCGGGACCGACGGCGACCACCGCGACCAGGACCGCGATCGCGACCGCGGGCGGCGACGCGCTGACCCGGACCCCGCCCGTCGCGGGACCGCGGACGACTCCGATGCCGGCAGCGGCGGGGTGGAGGACGACGTCGACGTCCGCCTCGCCCTGACCGGGCTCCGCGGCCGGGTCCGGCTGCTGGCCGGCCTGGTCCGCGCCAACCGTCCGTGGCGGCTGGTGCCGAGCCTGTCGCCCGCCATCGCCGCGGCGGCGGCCGGGGCCGCGTTCGGGATCTTCTACTCCAACATCTGGGAGCTGGCGACCGCGCTCGGGACCGCCCGGCAGGTGACGGTCATGATGATCGCCCTGGTCGGGATGACCGCGTGGCTGATCCTCGACAACCGGCTGTGGGAGTCGCGGCGACACCGCTCACTGCGCGAGGAGATGCTGCTGTCGAACCTGTCGACCGTGATCACGGTGGCGTGCGGGGTGCTCGTCATGTTCGCGCTGCTGTTCGTCCTGACGCTGGTCGCGGCCGTCCTCGTCATCCCGCCGGACTACCTCTCCTCGACGCTGATGCGCGAGTCCGGACCGGACGACTGGATCATGATCGCCTGGCTGTCGACGTCCATGGGGACGGTCGCCGGGGCACTGGGTTCCGGGTTCGCCGACGACGGCGCGGTCCGCCAGGCCGCCTACAGCCGCCGGGAGCAGGAGCGGCGGGCACGGCTGGACCGGTCCGACGACGGCGACCACGGCAGGGACACGCCCGCCTGACCGACACCGGCAGCGGCAGCGGATCCGTCGGTCAGCCCTGGACCAGAGCGTTGCGTAGGACGCGCAGCGCCGCGGCGTCCCGCGCCTGTCCGTCCGCGGCGGCGTCGAGCCGGGCGACCAGGTCCGCGGGCAGGTCGAGGACGATCCGGACCGGCGCCCCGTCCGCCCCCGCGCCCGGGGTGCCGGCACCGTCGTCCCGAGCGCCGTCGGAACCCGTCACCACGGCGGTGGGTGCCGCCGCGGAGGCCGCCGCGGAGGCCGCCGCGGAGGCCGTCGGGGAGGCAGTCGGGGAGGCCGTCGCGGTGGGGGCGGGCTCCGGCCGCCGGCCGCGCAGGACCAGGGCCAGGACCGGCAGGGCGATCGTGCCGAGTGCGTCGACGATCCCCGCGACGCCGAACCAGCGCCAGTACCACTCGCTGTCGCCGACCGCGCCGTCGGTGATCACCGGCAGCGCCAGCATCGTCGCGACGACGGCGATCGCGGCCAGGGTCAGCCCGAGGCCCGCGCGGATCACGGTGCGGCGCCGCCCGGCGAGCAGCAGGAGCAGGTTCGCGTGCGCCAGGCTGATCGCGACGATCGTCGCCACCAGCAGGGTCTTCAGCACCGAGCCGTCGCCGTCGCCCTCGCCCTCGAAGAGCCCGTCGCCGCCCCAGACCAGCCACAGCGCGGCCCCCGCGGCGACGACGCTCGCCGCCAGACCGGCGAACCCCAGCGCCCGCACGGCGCGGGTGACGACGGCGAGGTGGCAGAGCGCCGAGGTGCCGAACGCGGCGACGATCAGCGTGGTCGCGACGATCCGGGCCTGCAGGTCACCGAAGCCGCCGCCGAGCAGGGCGACGATCCCGCAGAGCGAGGCGACGAGCAGCGAGGCGACCACCGCGACGATCATCGCGCGGCGGGCCCCGCGGACCGGGGAGGCAGCTGGTGCGGTCATGCCGGCGAGGCTAGGGCCGTCCGGGGCGGTCGGGCCTCCGTAGGGCTACGGCATCCCGGCGAGCAGGGTGGCGACGCCCTCGCGGTGCTGGGCGACGGCGTCGTCGACCCGCCCGCGCCGGGCCCGGCCCGCCGCCCGGGTGGAGACGAGTGCGGCGAGGGTCCGCCCGTCCGCACCGGCGATCTCTACGCGGCCGAGGTCGTGGCCGGTGAGCAGGGCCATGGCGCGGGCCAGCGCGTCGGGCGGGAGCGGCGCGTGGACGTGCAGCCGGGCCCGGGCGCGGCGCAGCCGGTCGCGGCTCCACGGGCCGGTGTCGGCGACGCCGCGGTAGAGCTCGTCGAGCCGCGGGTCGCCGCCGGGCAGCCGGACCCGCACGTCGCGGTGGGTCTGGTTCAGCACCGCGTCGACGATCTCCACCAGCTCCCAGCCGTGCGTGTCCGCGTCGACGGAGGCGAGGACGTCCGGAACCGCGCCGGGCAGCGGTGCGCCGCGCACGCCGGGGTCGGGGACGAGCGCGGCGATCCGGATGCGTTCGCCGTCCTTGCCACCGCCGACGGCGTCGTGGGCCTCCGGGCGGCCACCCCAGTCGGGGCCGTCGTGCCAGGCCACCGCGGCCGGTTCGTGGACGAGCAGCGCGCCGTTGTTCCAGGCCCGGTAGGCCAGGTCCCAGTCCTCGCCGCCGTAGCCGACGTAGCGCTCGTCGAAGCCGCCGAGGTCGTCGAACAGGCTGCGGTGCAGGGCGAGCACGGCGCTGATGACCAGCTGCCAGTCCGTGCCCGACGCGTCGAGCAGGTCGCGTGTGCGGCGGTAGCCGTCGGCGAGCCAGGCCGGGTCCGGCAGCTGCGGCGCGGCGGCCGGGTCGTCGCCGGGGGCGGCGCCGGACAGGTCCGCATGCCGGCGACGCCCGACGGCGAGCACGTCCGGCCACGCCGCGATCCGCGCGGTGAGCGCCGCGACGAAGCCGGGCCCGGGGACGGTGTCGGCGTCGAGGAACACCAGGACGTCGCCCTCGACCTGCGCGGCGCCGCGGTTGCGCGCGGCGGCCGCGCGGAACCCGCGGTCGTCCTGGGTCACCACCCGCACCGGGACCGGCCCGGCCGGCGCGGCCGGGTCGGGCGGCTCCGGGGACCCGTCGTCGGCGACGACGACCGACACCGGCGGCCGGGTCTGCGCCTGCAGCGCGGCGACGGTGCGGGCCAGCTGCGCGGGCTGGCGGTAGTGACACACCACCACCCCCACCGACGGCGGCGGCCCGGTGTGCGGCGCGAGCAGGTCCCAGCGGTTCCCCGGCACGCTCACCGGGCGACCATCCGCCGGTAGAGGGCGGCGTGCCCGGCGCCCGCGTCCGGCCAGTCCGGGACCGGGCCGCGGGTCGCGCCGGGCCGGGTCAGGGCGTCGGCGACGAGGGCGTCGCGGCGGGTGTCGTCGTCGTAGAGCGCCACCGCGCCCGGGGCGGCGGCGTCGACCTCGCGGGCGTAGGCACCGGCCGCGGCCAGCGGGTAGCGGCCGTGGGCCAGCCACGCCAGCAGCGAGCCGCTGGCGCTGACGGTGCGGCTCGGCGCGACCGGGACGGTGACCGCCGCCGCGGCCGCGGCGAGCGCCGCCGGCTCCAGGTGCCCGGTGAGGATCCACTCCACCCCGCGGGACCGGGCGTGCCCGGCGAGGGACCGGGCGAGCTCGTCGTGCCCGTCGGACACCGCCCCTGCGGCGACGACCGCGGGCCGGTCCGGGTGCGCCGCCGCCGCGTCGATCACGGCCTCGTGCCCCTTGCCGGGGTAGACGAATCCGAGCACGCCGAGCGTGGGGCGCCCCGCCCAGCCCGGCGCCTGCTCCGCGGGCACGACGACCGGCAGCGGCAGCGGCAGGGTCACCGGGTCGACCGCGCCGAGCGCACGGGCCTTGTCGGCCTCGTGCCCCGCGGACACGACGACCGCGTCGGCGGCGGCGACCACGCGCCGGTACCCGGCGCAGCGTCGGACGTCGCGGGCCGGGTCGGGGTCGGCGCCGGGCAGGTCGTGCAGGGTCACGACCAGCGGCCGGGGCAGGACCCGCGCCTGCTCGGCGAAGGCGTCGGCGGCCGCGGCGACACCGGCGCCCCACAGCGCGTCGGTGAACTGGACGTGGGTGAGGTCGGCCTGGCCGGAGCCGACCGGGACGACGCCGTCGGCGGCCACCGCGGCGGCGACGGCGGCGGCGTGCCGGACCACGCCGTGCCCGGACGCCCCGGGCGCGACGACCCGCACGGTGACGGTCACCGCGCCGCCCCGGCCAGGACGCGGCGGTACTCGCGGGCGTGGGCGTCGGCGACCTCGGCGCGGCGCCGTTCCCGGTCGCCGGGGTCGGCCCGCCAGGCCGGGCGGGTCCGGTGCGCGAGCGCGACGGCGGCGCGCAGCGAGGCGTGGTCGGGACCGTCGTCGGTGAGGGTGTAGGTCAGGCAGGGCGCCTGTTCACGGAAGTGCCCGACGTCGGGCACCAGCGCGGTGGTGCCGAGGTCGTGACAGGCCTCCAGCCAGCCGGAATGGGTCCCCCACCGGTACGGGAGCACCGACACGTCGAGCTCCTGGAGGTAGGTGTGGAGGGCGTCGTCGTCGAACGGGGGGTGCACCCGCAGCTCCAGGCGGGGCTCGTCGCGCAGGGCGTGCGCCACGGCGCGGCCGCGCGCGTCGTCGTGCGCGTCGACCCGCAGCCGGACGTCCCGAGGGGCGGTCGCGGCGAGCGCGCGGGCCACCCCGACCGGGTCGGCGTTGGTGCGGTGGCTCTTGGCGTGCAGACCGACGACGAACCCGTCGGCGCGGCGGGGCCGGGGGCGGCGCAGCCACTCCGGCCCGACGACGGCCGGGTGCCCCAGCACCAGCGCGTCGCGTCCCCAGCGTTCCCGGATCCGCGCGGCGGCACCCGGGGTCAGCGTGACGAGCCCGGCGGCGGCCGGTACCAGCACGTCGAGGGCCGCGGCGTGCGGCGCGGGGTCGGCGTGGTGCGGGTTGCGCAGGTCGTGCACGGTCAGCACCAGCGGGACACCTGTCTCCCCCAGTGCCGCGACGAGCGCGCGCAGCTGGTCGGGGGTGCGGTCGTCGAAGCCGAAGTGGACGTGCAGCAGGTCGACGTCCGCGGCGTGTGCGCGCAGGTGGTCGGCGTCGAGCCAGGGCGAGGGCCACCACACCCCCGGACGGGCACCCGGGACCGGCGGGTCCGGGAGCCGGACCACCGCGGGGTGGTGCAGCGACGCCACGTAGGGATGGGCGGTGGGCACGGACGCCACGCGCACGCGACGGCTCCTCTCCTCGGGTCCCCCGGGATGCCCGTCCGGGCGCGGATCAACCGCGCGGGCCACGATGACCGGGTGACCGATCCGCGCCGCCGCCACTACGGCGTCCTCTACGGCCTCGAGGCGCCGCCGCCGGGACCGCTCGCCCTGGTGTGGGGCAACTGCCAGGCCGAGTCGGTCCGGGTGCTGTTCGACACCGTCGACGGCCTGCCGGTCTCCCCGGTGCGCATCCCGCCGGTGCACGAGCTCACCGCCGAGGACCTGCCCCACCTGCGCCGGCTGCTGTCCCGGACCCGGCTGCTGGCGTCCCAGCCGGTCCGCGACGACTACCGCGACCTGCCCCTGGGCACCGCCCAGATCGCCGCCGGACTGGCGCCGGGGGCGGTCGTCGTGCGCTGGCCGGTGATCCGCCATCCCGCGCTGCACCCGTGGTCGGCGATCGTGCGCCACCCGTCCGACCCGGCCGCCGTCCCGCCGGGGGTGCCCTACCACGACCTGCGGGCCCTCGCGGCCGCCGCGGGACGCGAGCCGGGACCGCCGCCGACGCCGGACGCGCTGCGCGAGGTGGGCCGCCGCGGGACCGCCGAGCTCGCCCGGCGGGAGGCCCGCGACACCGACGCCGGGGTGTCCGACGCGATCGCCGGCTTCGGTGCGGCGGCCGCGCACACCCTCAACCACCCCGGCAACGGGGTGCTGATGCTGCTCGCCGGGCGGATCCTCGACGCCGCCGGGATGCCGGGCGTCGTGTGTGACCCCGGACGCACCCTGCTCGGCGGCATCCGGGCCCCGCTGCGTGCCGACGTCGTCGACGCCCTGGGGCTGGACGCGCCGCCGCGCCCGCACTGGTGCGTCTCCGACCGGGCGATCGGCGAGGACGAGGTCGCCGCCGCGCAACGGGCCTGGTACGCCACGCACCCCGGATGGGTGGACGCCGGGCTGGCCCGGCACGCCGACGCCCTGGAGCTGCTGGGGCTGTAGCCGGGCGGGGGGCCCAAGGTCGAGTTGTGGGGGGCCTCGGGGCACCGCATGATCGGTGGAACGTCCGGGTTCAGCCGCCAGCTCGCACGGTTCCGCCCTACGAGTCTCGGAGCGTATCGACCCATGATCCCGTCCGCCTTCCACCGTTGACCGCCCGGATCGCCCTCATCGCCTCCGCCCGCTACCCGATCCGTGAACCGTTCCCGGGAGGGCTCGAGGCGCACACCGCCGGGCTCGCGTCCCGGCTGCGACGCCGCGGTCACGACGTGACCGTCTTCGGCGCACCCGGTTCCGACCCCGGACTACGGGTCCGGGAGATGGCGGTGCTGCCCCCGATCTCGCGTGCCGCCCGCAGCGACGTCGGCATGCCTCCGGAGTGGTTCCTCGCCGAGCACCACTCCTACCTGGAGCTGCTGCTGGCGCTCTCGCGCGAGCGCGGCCGCTACGACGTGGTGCACAACAACTCCCTGCACTACCTGCCGCTCGCGCTGGCCGACACCCTCGACGCACCCGTCCTGACCACGCTGCACACGCCGCCGACGCCGTGGATGGAGTCCGCCGTGCGGCTCGGCGACCCGCACCGGCTGCGGTTCGCCGCGGTCAGCGCGCACACCGCCCGCGCCTGGGCGCCGACCGGTGCCCGCGCGACGGTGGTCCGCAACGGGGTCGACACCGCGGCCTGGGGGTACGGGCCGGGCGGCGGGGTCCCGGTCTGGTCGGGCCGGGTCGTCCCGGAGAAGGGCCCGGTGGAGGCGATCCGCGCGGCGCGGCTGGCCGGGACCGGGCTGCGCCTGGCCGGGCCGTGCCCGGACCGGGGGTTCTTCGACGCCTGCGTCGCCCCGCTGCTCGGCGACGGCGTCGAGTACGTCGGTCACCTCGACCACCGGGCACTGGCCCGCCTGGTCGGGGACGCGACCGTCGCCGTCGTGTCGCCGTGCTGGGACGAGCCCTACGGCCTCGTCGTCGCCGAGGCGCTCGCCTGCGGCACGCCGATCGCCGGGTTCGCCCGGGGTGCGCTGCCGGAGATCGTCGACCCGCTCAGCGGGGTGCTGGCCGAGCCCGGCGACGTCGAGGGGCTGGCCGAGGCGATCCGCGCGGCGTCGCTGCTGCGCCGTACCGACGCCCGCCGGCACGCCGAGGCGACCTGCTCGGCCGAGGTGATGATCGACGGCTACGAGCGGCTCTACCGGGCCCTGGCCGCGGCATGACCGGCACCGGCACCGGCGGCACGGGGGCCGCGACCGGCACGATCGTCTACTACGTGCACCACCACGGCAGCGGGCACGCCCACCGCGCCGCCGCGATCGCCGCGCACTGCCGCACCCCGGTCGTCGGGGTCGGGTCCCGGCCCGCCCCGCACGGCTGGCCCGGCGCCTGGCACGAGCTGCCCCCCGACACCGGCGGCGGCGACACCGACCCCGGCGGCACCGCCGACGTGACCGCGGGCGGGACGCTGCACTGGGTGCCCCGCCACCACGACGGTCTGCGCGCCCGGACCGCCGCGGTCTCGGCGCTGCTCGCCGCGGGCCCGGCCCGGCTGCTCGTCGCCGACGTGTCGATTGAGATCGCGCTGCTGGCGCGGCTGCACGGGGTGCCGGTCGCCGTCGTCGCGCAGCCCGGGGAGCGGCTCGACCGGGCGCACCGCACCGTCTACGACCTGGCGGAGGTCCTGCTCGCGCCGTGGCCCGCCGATCCGCCGCGGCCGTGGCGCCCGGAGCTGACCGGCCGGACGGTGCACCTGGGCGGCCTGTCCCGCTACGACGACCGCACCGCCCGCCCGGGTCCGGGCCGGCGCCGGGTGCTGGTCCTGACCGGCAGCGGCGACGGCGGCGCCGACCCGGCCGCACTCGCCGCCGCGGCGGCCGCCACCCCGGACTGGACCTGGCGGGTCGCCGGCGGCCTCACCGGCGCGCTGCGCGACGCCCCGCCGAACCTCACCTGCGCCGGGTGGACGGGCGGGGTGTGGGCCGAGCTGCAGGACGCCGACGTCGTCGTCGGGCACGCCGGGCAGAACGTCGTCGCCGAGATCGCCGCCGCGCGCCGCGCCGCCGTCGTCGTCCCGGCCGAGCGTCCCTACGGCGAGCAGGTCGCGACCGGCGCGGTGCTGCGGGCGGCCGGGCTCGCCACGGTCCGCGACCGCTGGCCCGCACCGGCCGACTGGCCCGGGGTGCTCGACGAGGCGGTCTCCCGCGGCGGGGCGGGCTGGTCGCGCTGGTCAGACGGGCGGGCCGCGGAACGCGCGGCCGCGGTGCTCGACCGGATCGCCGCGTGAGCGCGCCCGGAGCCCGGGTCGCCGTGGTCACCGTGGTCCGCGGCCGCGCCGACCACCTCGCCCGCCAGCGCCGGGTGCTCGCCGCGGGACCGCCGGTGACCCACGTCGTCGTCGGGATGGGCGAAGAGCCCGCCACCGACGGTGCGGGCCCGCCGACCCGGGTGCTCAGCGTGCCCGCGCCGGGGCCGTTGCCGCTGGCGGCGGCGCGCAACGCCGGGGCGGGCGCCGCGCTCGCCGGCGGGGCGACGCTGCTGGTGTTCCTCGACGTCGACTGCCTGCCCGGGGACGGCCTGGTCGACGGCTACCTCCGCGCCGCGGCACGACGCCCGGACGCGCTGCTGTGCGGGCCGGTCACCTACCTGCCGGCGGGGGTGCTGCCGGAGCGGGACCTGCACCACCACACCGACCCGCACCCGGCCCGCCCGGCGCCGGCCGACGGGGCGCTGGTCCCCGAGCCGCGCCGGGAGCTGTTCTGGTCGCTGTCGTTCGCCGTCGCCGCCGACGCGTGGCGGGCCGGCGGCGGGTTCTGCGCCGACTACGCCGGCTACGGCGGCGAGGACACCGACTTCGCGCTGTCCTGCGGGCTGGAGCTTGTGTGGGTGGGCGGGGCGCACGCGTACCACCAGCACCATCCGCCGGCCCGGACCGACCCGGCCCGGATCGCCGAGATCGTCGGCAACGCCCGGCTGTTCCACCACCGCTGGGGGTGGTGGCCCATGGCGGGCTGGCTGCGCGAGCTGCACGCGACGGGCGCAGTGGAGTTCGACCCGCGGCGCGACGTGCTGCGGGTCGGGTGAGACCGGCCGGGGCTCAGCGGGCGGTGCGGGGCGGGCAGGCGCAGAACTGCACCGGACGCATGCACGAGTAGCACAGGTCCGACGCCCGGCCCGGCCGCGCACGGCGGGTCAGGGCCCGGTGTGCGAACGCGAGGATCGACATGACCCGGACCTTCCCGGGGCCGCCGCGCTCACACGCGACCGGACCGGCTGAGGGACGGGCGGCCCCGCAGCTGCGGCGGACGGCCGCAGCCGCCGCGACGTCCGGGCGAGCGGCTGCAGCCGACCGTCTCAGCGCGGGGTCACTCCGGGCCCTGCGAGCGCAGCTCCTCCACCCGTCCCATCGCCTCGCGCAGCTCGGTCAGCCACTCGTCGGCGTGCCGGCCGACCAGGCGCACCGACCAGGCCAGCGCGTCCGACCGGGACCGGGCCACCCCGGCGTCGACGAGGGTGTCGAGCACCGCCCGCTCGGGCTGGCGCAGCCGGGTCATCACCGGCACCGAGATCGTCGTGAACAGCTCGATGGTCCCGCCGACCCGCGCGCCCCAGGCGACCTTGCGCCGGTAGCGGCTCTCGGCCTGGCGGGCGATGTCGATCCGCCGGTCCCGGGTCTCCTCGCGGAACCGCGAGATCCGCCCGGCCTCGGCGGCCGCGGCGTCGGCCCGTCCCGCATCGGTGTCGGGGTGGTCGCCGCCCGGCGGGGGCAGCTCCCCCACCACGACGATCTCGTCCCGGTCGACCGTCACCTGCGGCGCGCCGGTGAACCACCCGTCGGGCAGCCGTCCGGTGAACCACGCCGCGGCGTCGTCGGCCGGGGGTAGGTCGGCCTGCTGCCAGCCACCCCGTCCGCGTCCTCGTCCTGTCATCGCACACCTCCTGCATTGATGATTACAGGATTACACCGTAATGAGCTGCGACGCCAGCGGGACGGCGCCGAGGGTCACCATCGCCGCGCCCGCGCCCCGGGACACCACGCGCGCCGCGACGGGCCGCGCGGCCAGGACGGTGCGGGCGCCGACGCCCACGCCGGTGTGGACGAGGGCGCAGCCCAGCACGTGGACGAGGCGGGCTACCGCGCCCACCTCGACGCGCACCGGCTCGGCCTGGGCTTCGACGCGCTGGTGTTCGTGACCGTGCAGGAGGCCGTGCAGGACACGGTGCAGGCGTTCGAGTCGGCCGTCGACGCCATCGAGCAGGTCGTCGCCGGCCGGGGGCGGCCTCTGGAGCACGGGCTCGCCCCCCGGCCGGGCCGGGTGAGACGCTGGCGCCCGACCAGCTGAGAAGGGCCGATCATGACGAGCACGATGCAGACGACGCTCCACCACTGGGTCGCGGGAGCGCGGGTCGAGGGCACCTCCGGGCGGACGTCCGAGGTCACCGACCCGGCCACCGGCGAGGTCACCGCGCAGCTGCCCCTCGCGAGCGCCGACGAGGCCGCCGCGGTGATCGCCGCCGCGAAGGCCGCCTTCCCCGGCTGGCGCGACACCTCGCTCGCCAAGCGCACCCAGATCCTCTTCCGGTTCCGCGAACTGCTCAACGCCCGCGCGTCCGAGCTGGCGGCACTGATCACCGCCGAGCACGGCAAGGTGCTCTCCGACGCGGCCGGCGAGGTCGCGCGCGGCCAGGAGGTCGTCGAGTTCGCCTGCGGCATCGCGCACCTGCTCAAGGGCTCGGCCACCGAGAACGCCTCCACCGGCGTCGACGTCCACTCGGTCCGCCAGCCGCTGGGCGTCGTCGGGATCATCAGCCCGTTCAACTTCCCGGCCATGGTCCCGATGTGGTTCTTCCCGATCGCGATCGCCACCGGCAACACCGTGGTCCTCAAGCCATCGGAAAAGGTCCCCTCGTCGGCGCTGTGGATCGCCGAGCTGTGGTCCGAGGCCGGCCTGCCCGACGGCGTCTTCAACGTCCTCAACGGCGACAAGACCGCCGTCGACGCGCTGCTGACCAGCCCGGACGTCAAGTCGATCAGCTTCGTCGGCTCCACCCCGATCGCCCGCCACGTCTACGAGACCGGCACCGCGCACGGCAAGCGCGTGCAGGCCCTGGGCGGGGCGAAGAACCACATGGTCGTGCTGCCCGACGCCGACCTCGACCTCGCCGCCGACCAGGCGGTCAACGCCGGGTTCGGCTCCGCCGGCGAGCGCTGCATGGCCGTCTCCGCGCTGGTGGCGGTCGGCGACATCGCCGACACCCTGGTCTCCAGGATCGCCGACCGGGCCCGCGCCCTGCGCACCGGCGACGGCCGCCGCTCCTGCGACATGGGCCCGCTGGTCACCCGGGCGGCCCAGGAGCGGGTGTCGGGCTACATCGACGCCGGCGAGTCCGAGGGCGCCGTCGTCGTCGTCGACGGCAGGCGGGGGGAGTTCGACGCCGACGGCTCCGGCTTCTTCGTCGGTCCCACCCTGCTCGACCACGTCGGCACCGACATGACCGTCTACACCGACGAGATCTTCGGCCCGGTGCTGTCGGTGGTGCGCGTCGAGACCTACACCGAGGCCGTCGAGCTGATCAACTCCAACCCCTACGGCAACGGCACCGCGATCTTCACCAACGACGGCGGCGCCGCGCGCCGCTTCCAGAACGAGGTCGAGGTCGGCATGATCGGCATCAACGTGCCGGTGCCCGTGCCGATGGCCTACTACAGCTTCGGCGGCTGGAAGAACTCCCTGTTCGGCGACACCCACGCCCACGGCACCGAGGGCGTGCACTTCTTCACCCGGGGCAAGGTCGTCACCACCCGCTGGCTCGACCCCAGCCACGCCGGGGTGAACCTCGGCTTCCCGACCAACGCCTGAGGTCACCCGACCCACCCGGATCCGGCCGCGCACCTCGACGCGGAGGACCCCATGACCATGCACGGAGCGACCGGCGCCCCACCGGACCGCCGCCCGAGACCCGGGACCGCACTCGTCGCGGCTCGGCCTGATCACGGTCGTCGCCACCTTCGGCGGACTGCTCCTCGGCTACGACACCGGCATCATCCTCGGCCTCGCCGTCGGCGGCGCGTCGGCCACCGTCCCGGTCCACCTCGCCGAGATCGCCCCGGTGGAGCGCCGCGGCGGGCTCGTCACCCGCAACGAGGTCACGATCGTCTCCGGCTCGTTCGCCGCGTTCGTGGTGAACGCGGCCGTCTACGGCGTCCGGGACGAGGTCGACGCGATCTGGCGGGTCATGCTGCTGGTGGCGCTGCTGCCCGCGATCGTGCCGGCCGTCGGGATGCCACGACCTTCCACCTGCTCGTCGGGCTGTCGGCGCTGCTGCCGCCGGACGGCACCGCCACGGCCTGGTTCATCCTCGTCCTCGTCGCCATCGGGCTCCCCGCTCGTCTTCGTGTACCGGGTGGTCCCGGAGACCCGCGGACGGTCGCTGGAGCAGCTCGAGGCCGGGCTCCGCAGCCACTACGCCTGACCTGCTGGGTCCGCAGCGCCCGACCACGCGGCCGCCGCTACCGGACGGCCCGCTCGGCATCGTCGAGCGCCGACCGGTCCCGGCCGCGGTCGAGGAGGCCACCCGCACCGTCCGGCGCCGGGACCCGCGCCCGGTGGCCGTCCCGGACGTGTGAGCGCGGCCGCCGGAGGTACCCCACCGGCATGACCTCCTTCCTGGGACGACTGATGGACCGGCTGCGCGGACGCGGCGCGGCCGAGGACGTGGCGCCCGACCCGCACCTGGCCTACTCCCGCGAGACCGGCGGGGTCCCGGGCAAGGGCGGCGACGCCGGATCGACCACCGGGACCGGCGAGTCCGGCGAGTTCGTCGGCCGGGTCGCCGGCCGCGACGAGGGCTACGCCGGGGAGACCGGGGCCGAGGCCCGCGCGGAGGCCGAGCGACGCCGCGAGGAGGGCGCCTGACCCCGGCGAGGGCACCGTGGCCGCCGGACCTCAGGGGGTGAAGAGCATCTTCACCGCCCCGTCCTCCTTGTTCTGGAACATCCGGTAGGCCTTCGGGGCCTGCTCCAGCGGCACCCGGTGGGTGGCGAACCCGTCGACGCCCAGCGGGTCGTCGTCGCCGAGCAGCGGCAACAGCTCGGGCACCCAGTGCCGCACGTTGGCCTGGCCCATCCGCATCTGCACCTGCTTGTCGAACAGGGTGAGCAGCGGCATCGGGGTGGCGCTGCCGCCGTACACGCCGGACAGCGAGACGGTGCCGCCGCGCCGGACGGCGCCGATCGCCAGCCCCAGGGCGGCGGTGCGGTCGCTGCCCGTCGTCTCCATCGCCCTGCGTCCCAGCCCGGACGGCAGGGCGGCGACGACCCGCTGGGCCGCGGCCGCGACCGGGGACCCGTGGGCCTCCATCCCGACCGCGTCGATCACCGCGTCGGCGCCGCGGCCGGCGGTCAGGGACGCGATCGCGTCGAGCACGTCGGTGTCGCCGTGGGAGAGGTCCAGCGTGGTGGTCCCGCGCGCCGCGACCCGGGTCAGGCGTTCCGGCACGAGGTCGACGCCGATGACCTGGCGCACGCCGAGGTGCGCGGCGATGCGGGTGCACATGTCGCCGATCGGGCCGAGTCCCAGCACCACCAGCGTGCCGTCGGTGGGCGTCGCGGCGTACTGCACGGCCTGGTAGGCGGTCGGCAGGACGTCGGAGAGGAAGACGAACCGGTCGTCGGGCGGGCCGTGGGGCACCCGGATCGGCAGCGCGTTGCCGAAGGGCACCCGCAGGTACTCGGCCTGCCCACCGGGGACCTGCCCGTAGAGGGAGCTGAAGCCGAACAGCGACGCGCCGGTCCCCTGCTCGCGGTTCTGGGTGGTCTCGCACTGGGACTGGAGGCCGCGGTCGCACATCCAGCAGTGCCCGCAGCTGATGTTGAAGGGGACCACGACGCGGTCGCCGACCGACAGCTCGGTCACCCCGGGGCCGACCTCGGCGACGACGCCCATGGGCTCGTGGCCGAGGATGTCGCCGGGTGACAGGAACGGGGTCAGCACCTCGTAGAGGTGCAGGTCCGAGCCGCACAGGCCGGAGCTGGTGATCCGGACGACCACGTCGTCGGGCTGCTCGATCACCGGGTCGGGCACGGTGTCCACCCGGACGTCGCGGTGACCGTGCCAGGTCAGGGCACGCATGTGTTCTCCTCGGGGTCGGGATCGGGGTCGGGATCGGGATCGGTGGTGGGCGCCCGGCTACCCGGGCGGACCGGACGGAAACGGCATGGACCGGGGGGCTGCGGGTAGCCGCCTCCGGTCACACCCCCCACCGCCGGAGGAACACCGTGGATCCCCAGCACGTCACCCCTCCCGGGCTCCTGTTCGACGACGGACGGGCGGCCGTCGTCGCGCGGCTCGCCCCCTTCGTCGCGTGGCTCGCGACCGGCGACGACGACGAGCCGACCCGGCGCCGGCACCGCGAGATCGTCGAGGCCTACCTGCACTTCGCCGACCACGACGGGGGCGCACCCGGCACCCGCCGGCAGCGGTTCGTGGTCGCCCACCGCGACCGGGCGGCCCCGGAGTCCAGCCGCGCGGCGCTGAGCCGCCTGACCGAGTACGACGCCGTCGTGCGGTGCACACTGCCCCTCGACGGCTGACGGGGGAGAACGGGTGGACGAACGGGTCGACGCCGTCGTGGTCGGGGCCGGGCACAACGGCCTCGTCGCGGCGAACCTGCTCGCCGACGCCGGCTGGGACGTCCTGGTCTGCGAGGCCGCCGAGGCGCCGGGCGGCGCCGTGCGCTCGGCGGAGATCACCGCACCGGGCTTCGTCAGCGACCTGGCCAGCGCGTTCCACCCGCTCGGCGCCGCCTCACCGGTGCTGCGCGAGCTCGACCTCGGCGCGCACGGGCTCCGGTGGCGCCACGCCCCCGCCGTGCTCGCCCACCCCACCCCCGACGGCCGGTGCGCGGTGCTGCACCGCCGCCTCGACGACACCGCCGCCGCGCTCGACGACGACCACCCCGGCGACGGCGACGCCTGGCGCGCGCTGGTCGCGCAGTGGGACCGGATCGGCGACGACGTCGTCGCCGCCGCGCTGCGCCCGTTCCCGCCGGTCCGGCCGGCGTCCCGGCTCCTGCGCACGCTCGGCACCGGCGACGCCCTGCGACTGGCCCGGATGCTGGTGCAGCCGGTGTCGCGGATGGCCCAGGAGCACTTCGGGGGCCGGGCCGCCCCGCTGCTGCTCGCGGGCAACGCCCTGCACACCGACCTCGGGCCGGACTCCGCGGCGGGCGCCGCCTACGGCTGGCTGCTGGCGATGCTCGGCCAGCGCGTCGGCTTCCCCGTCCCGGCAGGCGGGGCCGGGGCCCTGACCGGTGCGCTCGTCGCCCGGCTGACGGCCCGCGGGGGGCGGATCGACTGCGGACGGCCGATCCGGACCGTCCTGGTCGGACCGTCCGGCCGGGCCTGCGGCGTCGTGGACGCGGCCGGGCAGCGGGTCCTCGCCCGCCGGGCGGTGCTCGCCGACGTCGACGCGCCCCGCCTCTACCGCGACCTCGTCGGGGAGGAGCACCTGCCGGCCCGCTTCGTCGCCGACCTCGCCCGGTTCCAGTGGGACTTCTCCACCGTCAAGCTGGACTGGGCGCTCGACGGGCCGGTGCCGTGGACCGCACCGGGTGCCTGGTCGGCGGGCACCGTGCACCTCGGCGCCGACCTCGACGGCCTGCGCCGCTACGCCGCCGACCTGACCGCGGGCCGGCTGCCCGGCGACCCGTTCCTGCTGTTCGGGCAGATGACCACGGCCGACCCGACCCGCTCCCCGCCCGGCACCGAGTCGGCCTGGGCCTACACCCACGTGCCGCGCGGCCTGGGCTGGGGCCGCGACGAGGTGCAGCGCTGGGCCGACCGGATGCAGCAGGTCGTCGAGGACCACGCGCCCGGGTTCGGGTCGCGGGTGCGTGCCCGCGCCGTCGCCGGGCCCGCGGACCTGCAGGGCCGCGACGGCAACCTCGTCGACGGGGCGATCACCGCGGGCACCTCCGCGGTGCACCAGCAGCTGGTGTTCCGGCCGGTGCCGGGCCTGGGCCGCGCCGACACCCCGGTGCCGGGGCTGTTCCTGGCCGGGGCGTCGGCGCACCCGGGCGGGGCGGTGCACGGCGGGCCGGGCGCCAACGCGGCGCGGGCCGCACTGGCGGCGTCCGGGGCGGGCGGGGTGCTCTACCGCGGCGCGGTGCGGTTCGCCCACCGGCGGCTGTACGGCTGAGCCCCACCCTGCGGTCGGGTTTGGACCCGCCGGGACCGGACATACGGCAGCCCGTGAGCCTCGACCACCGACCCGACGTCCCCGGCACCGACCACCGGGAGGGGCGCCCCGGGCCCGGCAGCACCGTCCTGGACCCGGTGCCCGCACCCGGGGGCCCCGCCGAGCCGTTCCCGGGCGGGGCCGGAGCCACGCTCGCGGCCGCCGTCGCCGCCGGTGAGCTCGAGCTCCCGCTGCCCGGTTCCGGGGCGACCGCGACCCGGTGGGCGCGGCTGGCCCGCATCGCACGACGCGACCTCCCGGTAGCGCGGCTCGCCGAGGGGCACGCCGACGCCGTCGCGATCCTCGCCGACCACCACCGCTCCCCCGTCCCGGGCGCCGGCTACGGGGTGTGGGCGTCGCGCTCCGGCGGCGGGGCCCGGCTCGACGGCGGCCGCGGCGGGCTGCGCCTGTCGGGCGCCGTGCGGTTCTGCTCGGGCACCCACCTGCTCGACCGGGCACTCGTCGTCGCCGGGGCCGGGGACGGCTCCCGGCTCGTGGACCTGGACCTGCGCGCCCCGCAGATGGAACGGGTGACGGCCTGGCGGGCGGCCGGGATGGCCGCCAGCGACACCCACGACGTCGTCCTGCACGACGTGCCCGTGCCGGCCGAGGCCGTGGTCGGCGGGCCGGACGCCTACACCGCCCGCCCCGGGTTCGCCCACGGCGGCGCCGGGGTCGCCGCGGTGTGGCTGGGCGCGGCCGCCGCGGTCGTCGACCACGTCGCGGCGCCGCTGCGCACCGCCGACCCGGACCCGCACCGGCTGGCCGCGCTCGGGACGGTGCACGCCGCCGTCGCCGCCGCGGACGCCCTGCTCGTCGTCACCGCCGCCCGGATCGACGCCGACCCCGCCGCCGCCCACCGCGACGCGGTGGCCACCGCGCGGGCCGCGGTGGAGCGGGCCTGCCGCACCGTCCTCGACGCCGCCCCCGAGATCGCCGGGGTCGCCGTGCTGGCCGGGTCGCCGCTGCTCACCGCGCGCCTCGCGGACCTGCAGATCTACCTGCGCCAGCACCACGGCGGACGCGACCTCGCCGCCCTCGGGCGCGCCCTGGTCACCCCGGCGACCTGATGGAGCCCGTGCAGCCCCCGGACGCCTGGGAGGAGGCGGCCGCGGCCCGCACCCGGCGCGGGCTCGACCCGTCGGCGTTCGGTCGCCTGGTCGTGGTGTGCGCCCACCCCGACGACGAGACGCTCGGCGCGGCCGGGCTCATGCGCGGGGTCGTCGCCGCGGGCGGCACCGTCGAGGTCGTCCTGGCCAGCGACGGGGAGGCCGCCCTGCCCGAGGTCGGATCGATCGACCGGGCCGGGCTGGCCCGCACCCGCCGCGCCGAGCTCGACGCGGCACTGGCCGAGCTGGGCGTCCCCGCGACCGTGCACCGGCTCGGGCTGCCCGACTCGGCGCTGCGCGAGGACCAGCTCGTCGGGCCGCTCACCGGGCTGCTCGCGGGCACCGACGCCTGGGCGAGCCCGTGGCGCGGCGACCCGCACCCCGACCACGCCGCGGTCGGCCGGGCCTGCCCGGAGGCGGCCCCGGTGACCGCGCACGGCTACGGGTTCCCGATCTGGGCCCGCACCCGGATCGCGCCGACCGACCCCGGCGTGCCGTGGGACCGCGCCCACCGGCTGATCCTGTCCGCCGAGGACCGGGCGGCCAAGCGCCGCGCGATCGCCGCGCACGCGTCGCAGTCCGCGGTGCCGCGCGGCGGGACCCGGGCGGTGCTGTCCGCGGCGACGCTCGCGCACTTCCACGGCGGTCACGAGGTCTACTTCCGGGAGCCGCCGCCCTCGGGGGCACCGCCGGAGCTGTTCGCCGGGCTCTACCGCGACGGCGCCGACCCCTGGGAGGTGCGCACGTCGTTCTACGAGCGGCGCAAGCGCGAGGTGCTGCTGGCCTGCCTGCCGCGGGAGCGCTACGCGCTGGCCGCCGAACCGGCCTGCGGGCTCGGTGCGCTGACCCGTGACCTGGCGGCGCGCTGCGACCGGGTGGTGGCCTCCGACGTGGTCGCCGAGGCCGTCGCCGCCACCGCCGACGCCCTCGGCGGGACCCCGGGCGTCGAGGTCCTGCGGGCCGACGTCGACGACGACCGGGCGGTCCCCGGCGGCGTCGACCTCGTGGTGCTCGCCGAGTTCCTCTACTACCTGCCCACCGCGCGGGTGGGCGCCGTGCTCGACCGCATCGCGGGCGCCCTGGTGCCGGGCGGCGACCTGGTGCTCGTGCACTGGCGGCAGTGGCCCGCCGAGGCACCCGCCGACGCCGCCACCGTGCACGCACGGGTGGTGGCCGACGACCGCTTCGACACCCTCGTCGAGCACACCGACGAGCAGTTCCTCCTGCACGTGGTCCGGCGCCGGTGAGCCGGACCACGCGGTCGGGTGCCGCACCGTGCGCCGCGGGCGTGCTCGTCCCCGCCCACGACGAGGCGGGCACCGTCACCGCCTGCGTCCGCTCGGTGCTGACCGCCCTCGACCGGGCGCCCGGGCTCACCGCGCGGGCGCTGTGCGTGGTCGCCGACCGCTGCTCCGACGCCACCGCCGCGCTCGCCCGGGCCGCCGCCGCGTCGCACCCGGCCGCGGACCGGGTGCGGGTGACGGTGCTCGAACCCACCGCCGGGGTCGCCCCGCTGCCCGGCTGCCGGTCGGTGCCCCGGCCGCACCAGGTCGCCGGACCGGTCACGATCGGCGCGGTCCGCGAGCTCGCCGCCGCCACCCTGGCCGCGCTGCTCGCCGCCGACGGCGCCGCCCCGGCCACGACCTGGCTGCTCGGCACCGACGCCGACGGCACCGTGGCCCCCGGCTGGGTCGCCGCGCACCTGGCGCTGGCCGCGGCCGGCGCCGACGCCGTCGCCGGTGGGGTGGTGCTCGACGTGCCCGGGCTGCCGCGCCCGCCCGGGGAGCCCGCGCCGCCCGAGCACCCGGTGTACGGCGCGAACCTGGGCGTGCGCGCCGACGCGTGGGCCGCGGTGGGCGGGTTCCCGCCGCTGGCCTGCGGTGAGGACCACGGGCTCGTCGCCCGGCTGCGGGCCGCCGGCTACCGGGTCGTCGCGGGTGCGCCCGCGACGGTGCGGACCAGCGCCCGCACCCGCGGCCGGGCCCGCGGCGGGCTCGCCGACCTGCTGCGCGACGCCGGTGCGGCGGCCCTCCCCCGGAGCGGGCCGGGTGTCGGCGCGGGCGGGGCGGGTAGGCCGGTCGCATGAGCCTCGCACCTACCGGGACGGTCGGCCTCCTCGTCGTCGGCGGCGGGCCCGCGGCGCACGCGGCCGCGGCCGCCTACCGCGGAGCCGGGGGGCCCGGCACGGTGCTGCTGGTCGGCGACGACGACCGGCCGCCGTACTTCCGGCCGGCGCTGTCGAAGGACCTGCTGCGTTCCGGTGACCCCACGGGCACCGACGACGACGGCCTGCTGCTCGAGGACCTGACCGGCCTCGACGACGTCGCGATCCGGGTCGGGACGGCCGTCACCGCGTTGTCCCCGGCCGAGCGGCGCGCCCGCCTCGCGGACGGGACCACCGTCGGGTTCACCGCGTGCGTGCTGGCCACCGGGGCGGAACCGGTGCCGCTCCCGGTGCCCGGCGCGGACCCCGCCGACGGCGTCGTGCACCTGCTGCGCTCCCTGGCCGACGCCCGGGCGCTGCTGGAGGGTCTGTCCGGCGCCGGGTCGGTGGTCGTCGTCGGATCGGGGTTCATCGGCTGCGAGGCCGCCGCCGCCCTGGCCGGCCGCGGCCTGACCGTCACCGTGTGCGGCACCGAGCGGGTGCCGCAGGCGGCCCGGCTCGGTGACGCCGTCGGCGACCGCCTCGCCGACTGGCTGTCCGAGGCCGGGGTGTGGCTGCGCGGCACCGCCGAGGTGACCGGGATCGACCCGACCGCGGGGGGACGGCGGGTGCACGTCCGCGACGGACACCCCGTCGACGCCGACGTCGTCCTGGTCGCGGCGGGTGCCCGGCCGCGGGTGTCGCTCGCGGCGTCGGCGGGGCTGCCGGTGCCCGGGGGCCGGGTGGTCGTCGACGAGCGGATGCGCACCGCGGTCCCCGGCGTCCTCGCCGCCGGCGACCTGGTGTCGGCGCGCAACGCCGCCGCCGGGCGGCACCTCGCCGTCGAGCACTGGGGGGACGCCGAGGAGATGGGCCGCATCGCCGGGACCACCGCGGCCGGCGGCGACGCCGTGTGGGACTCCCCGCCCGGCTTCTGGTCCGACATCGGCGGGCGCGTCCTGAAGTACTCCGCCTGGGGCGACGGCTTCGACGAGGTCGCGGTCACGACCCACCCCGGCGGCGGGTTCAGCGCCTGGTACACCCGCGACGGTCTGCTGTGCGGGATCGCCACGCACCAGGCCGACGACGACCTGGACACCGGCTCGGACCTGGTCCGCCGCAACGCCCCGGCGTCGTCGGCGCCGGGCACCCCCGACACCCGCTGAGCTCAGCGCGGCGGCTCGTCGAAGTCGTCGGGCGTGGCGGTGTCGAGGAACCGGCGGAACGCCTCCAGCTCGCCGGAGCCGGTGCCCAGCCCCTCCACCACCACCGTCGACGGATCGACCCCGGCCACGGTCAGCACCGCGTCGGCGACCACGATGTCGGCGCCGAGCAGCAGCGCCAGGACCACCGCGTCGCTGGTGCGCGAGTCGACGCGGGTGCCGTCGTCGAGGTCGAGCTCGGCGTGGAACACCGCGTCGCGCAGGGTGTGCACGCGGACCCGGACCAGGCGGCGGCCCGCGGCGAGGAGCACGGCGCCGATCAGCCGGTGGGTGCCGGGGCGGGCGCTCTGCACCCCCTCCAGGGCGGCGGCCGCGGCCAGCGCCTCGGCCTCCCCCACCGCGACGACGACGATCCGCCCCGCCCCGGACGTCTCCTCCAGCAGGACGACCCGGCTGGTCGTGGCCGCGTCGGTGCCGACGGCCTTCACCCGTACCTGCGGCATCTGCGCACTCCCCGTCGTCGGCGTCGCTCGGGGTACCCGCCGGGGGCGGGTCCACACCCGCGCGGCGCTCGGGCCCGACCACACCGGCCGGGACCGCGTGGACCCCTGGCGCGTGGGTACCCCGGCCGGATGACGACCCCCGACACCGCGGTGATCGACGTCGACGGCACGCTCGTCGACACCAACTACCACCACGCCATCGCCTGGTCCCGCGCCCTGCGCCGGTTCGACGTCACGGTGCCGCTGTGGCGGCTGCACCGTGCGGTCGGGATGGGCGGGGACCAGCTGGTGCCCGCCGTCGCCGGTCAGGGGTTCGAGGACACCCACGGCGACGACGCCCGCGCCGCGTGGAAGGAGGAGTTCGACCCGCTGCTCGGCGAGGTCGTCGCCCTGCCCGAGGCGGCGGAGCTGCTCGTCGACCTGCGCGACGGGTTCGGGATGAAGGTGGTGCTGGCCAGCTCCGGCGATCCCGGACACGTCGAGGCCTACCTGGACCTGTTCGGCGGCCGCGACCTCGCGGACGCCTGCCTCACCCGGTCCGACGCGCGCCGCACCAAGCCCGACCCGGACCTGATCAAGGCGGCGGTGCGCCGGGTCGCCGGGTCGACCGCGTTCGTCCTGGGCGACTCCGAGTGGGACGTGCGCGCCGCCGCGGCCGCCGGGCACCCCGCCTACGCGGTGCGCACCGGCGGGGCGGGTGTCGACGAGCTGACCGCGGCCGGCGCGGTCGAGGTCCTCACCGACCTCGCCGCGGTGCGGCAGGCGATCCCGCGGATCCTGCGCGGCTGACCCGGCACCGACCCGGCAGCATCGGCGCGGGCCGGCTCGCCGCGATGGACGCCCGGGGCGTCGACCTGCAGGTGCTCCCGGTCGCCCTGCTCGGGGATGCTCGACCCCGCGCACCTGCGGCAGACGCCGGCGGTGACGACCCCCGACCGGCTGCGGTTCTCCACCGACCACCCCGTCCGGCACCCGTCGCGGGCGGAGGTCGCGGAGACCCTCGACGGGGGTCGCCGCCGCCGACCGCGACCTGTCCACCGAGGGCACCGCGCGACGGCTGTTCCGCATCGAGGGACCGGTCGGCCCGGACCGGTAGCGGCGGTGGTGTCCTCCGCCACCGGTGTGTCACGCGCCGTACGGGTCCGCACGGGGTAGGGTGGGTACCGGATCAGATCTGCCGACCGTCCCGGGTGTTCCACGGCCGGGTCGTACGGCGGGTCCCGGACACCGTCGACGGCCTGTGGCGCTTCCCGCAGCCGGACCGCCGACCTCCGTGACTGCGATCCCCCACCGGCCGGTTCGTGGTGCGGAGGGGCCATCCGGCCCTTCGTCACGTCGAGCACGTCCGGCCGCGGCCCCCACGGGACGCGGCCACGGACCGGCGCCGCAGGACGTCGACAGGAGCAGTACGTGGCGCGAGGAGGCAGGCCCCGGACCGGGGCTCGCCAGGGCACCCCCCAGCGACGA
This sequence comes from Pseudonocardia tropica, assembly GCF_040105315.1. NCBI lineage: Bacteria > Bacillati > Actinomycetota > Actinomycetes > Pseudonocardiales > Pseudonocardiaceae > Pseudonocardia > Pseudonocardia tropica. The sequence goes on along the minus strand of NZ_JBEDNP010000012.1, from coordinate 49,130 downwards.
CGCCGCCCGCGCGGCAACGACGTGATGTCGGTGCTGACCGGGGCCGCCCGCGAGGTGCGGACGGCCCTGCGGACCGGCCGGGTCACCCCGGCCACCCGCACCAAGTTCCAGACCGTGGCGCTGCTGCTGCGCGACGAACGGGCCCGGGTCCGCGACCGGCACGACGACGCGAAGCGGGCCGAGACCCTGCAGCGTCTCGACGAGATCGCGAAGGCGCTGGCGATGGACGCGGTCCGCGACGCGGGCCTGCTGGCGCTGCTCGCCGACGACGCCGTCGTCTCCGACTCGGCGCGCGCGCTCAAGCGGGAGATGCTGCGCTCGGCCGGGATCGAGGTCGACGAGCCCGAGCCGGAACCGGAGCCCGTCGAGGTCCCGCTGGTCCCGGCGAAGCCGCAGGTCGTGCCGCAGTCCGTGGTGGCCCGGCAGATGGCGAACCCGTTCCTCGCGCCCGACTTCTCCGCCGCGCCGCCGAGCGGCCCGCGCCCGACGCCGCTGACCGGTTGGGAGCTGCTCGGCCCGCTGCTGCGCTCCTTCGAGCGCGCCGGGGCGGGTGCACCGGCCTGCATGGAGCTGCCCGAGCCCTCGACCCGTCCGGTCCCCGGCGGGCGGGAGCTGATGCCGCACCAGGCGAAGCTCGTCGCCGCCGCGGAGAACGGGCACCGCACCTTCCTGCTCGCCGACGAGCCCGGCCTGGGCAAGACCGCGCAGGCACTGCGCGCGGCGGAGGCGGCGAACGCCTACCCGCTGCTGGTCGTCGTGCCGAACGTGGTGAAGACCAACTGGGTGCGCGAGGCCGCGCTGTGGGCGCCGCGCCGGGCCGCGACCGCGATCCAGGGCAACGGCGACTCCGTCGACGGCTTCGCCGACATCGTCGTCGTCAACTACGAGGTGCTCGACCGGCACATCGGCTGGCTGGGCGACTTCGGGTTCCGCGGGATGGTCGTCGACGAGGCGCACTTCATCAAGAACCGCACCTCCCAGCGGTCCCAGCACGTCCTGGAGATCGCCGAGAGGATCCGCTCGTTCATCCCGCGGCCGCTGCTGATGGCGCTGACCGGCACCCCGCTGATCAACGACGTCGAGGACTTCCTGGCCATCTGGCAGTTCCTCGGCTGGATCGACGCGACCACGCCGCGCGCCCAGCTGCTCGACGCGCTGACCGCGACCGGCATGACTCCGGCCGACGGGCTGTTCGAGCGCGCCGCCCGCCAGTGCGTCGTCGACATGGGCATCGTGCGCCGTCGCAAGATCGACGTCGCCGCGGACATCCCGGCCCGGCGCATCGCCGACCTGCCCGTCGAGATCGACGGCCCGACCGGCCGGTCCATCCGGGCCGCGGAGAAGGCGCTGGCCCGGCGGATGGTCGCCCGCTACACCGCCGCGCTCGGCGCCCGCCGGTCCGGCCCGACGGTCGAGGGCATCGACCACGGCCTGGTCCGCGACGTCGCGGGCTGGGAGCAGAAGGACGCCGCGGAGGCGGGCTCCGGGGACAACGTGTTCACGATGATGCGCCGCCTCGGCCGGGCCAAGGCGGGGCTGGCGGCGGACTACGCGGTCCAGATCGCGCGCAGCGCGGGCAAGGTCGTGTTCTTCGCCAAGCACGTCGACGTCATGGACGCCGCCGAGCAGACCTTCGCCAAGCAGGGCGTGCGGTACTCCTCGATCCGCGGCGACCAGACGCCGGCGGTGCGCCAGCGCAACATCGACTCGTTCGTGAACGACCCGGGCGTCGCGGTGGCGGTGTGCTCGCTGACCGCGGCGGGGGTCGGGCTCAACCTGCAGGTCGCGTCGAACATCGTGCTCGCGGAGCTGTCCTGGACCGCGGCCGAGCAGACCCAGGCGATCGACCGCAGCCACCGGATCGGACAGTTCGAACCGGTGACCGCGTGGCGGATCCTCGCCGCGCAGACGATCGACGCCCGGATCGCGGACCTGATCGACTCCAAGGCCGGCCTCGCGGCGGCGGCGCTCGACGGCGCCGACGACGTGTCCGGCTCGTCGGCCGACGTGCAGCGCGAGGCCCTGGTCGCGCTGCTCACCGAGGCGCTGGAGGCCGACCTGGCGGCGTGAACGGCCGGGTCAGCTCGCCGGTGGCGTGTAGAACTGCAGGTCGTTGCCCTCGGTGTCGCGGAACGGGAAGATCCGGCCCCAGGAGTGCTCGCTGATGTCGCCCTGGACGTGGCCGCCGCGCTGCGTCAGGTCGTCGAGAGCCTCCTCGATGGACGTCTCCGGGCGGAAGCTGATCACGGCACCGCCGTGGTCGGCGGTCTCCGCGGTCTCCCGGCCGTTGAGCCCGATGGTGAGGCCGCCGGCGTCGAGCTCGGTCCAGTCGTCGCTCTCCATCGTCACGGCCAGGCCGAGGACGTCCCGGTAGAACGCGGTCGCCCGCTTCATGTCGGTCACCGGTACCCAGACCGCCGCCACGTGCTTCGCCATGTCCACTCCGTCCCGCCGGCGTGCGCCGACGTGTCGCTCGACACCGTGTCCCCGGGACGGCTACCCCGGGGCGGTGCGGCGAAACGACGGGCTCAGGCGGAGCCGCCGAGGTGCTCGGCGAAGTGGCGCTCGATCGCCCGGAACAGCCGGATCCGGTTCTCCGGGTTGCCGAAGCCGTGCCCCTCGTCGGTGGCGAGCAGGTACTCCACCGGCACCCCGCGCTCGCGCAGCGAGGCCACGATGTTGTCCGACTCGGCCTGCACGACGCGGGCGTCGTTGGCGCCCTGCGCGACCAGCAGCGGCGTGCGGATCCGGTCGACCATGGTGATCGGCGAGCGGGCCGCGAGGTCGGCCGCCTGCTCCGGCACGTCCGGGTCGCCCGCGTAGCGGTACCAGGCGTTGACCTGGTAGGGCCGGACGAACTCGGGCAGGGTCCGCATGAAGTTGGCCAGGTCGGAGATGCCGACGTAGTCGACGGCGGCGGCGAAGCGGTCCGGGGTGACGGTCACGCCGACCAGCGCGGCGTACCCGCCGTAGGAGCCGCCGTAGATGCCGATCCGGTCCGGGTCGGCCCAGCCCTGCCCGACGGCCCAGTCGCAGGCGTCGATCAGGTCGTCGTGCATCGCGCCCGCGAGCTCGCCGATCGCGGCGGTGAGGTGGCGGCGGCCGTAGCCGGTGGAGCCCCGGAAGTTGACCTGCAGCACGGCGTACCCGCGGTTCGCGAGGAACTGGACCTCGGGGTCGTAGCCCCAGGTGTCGTGCGCCCACGGTCCGCCGTGCACGACCAGGACCAGGGGTGGCCGCTCGGCGGCCGCGTCCTGCCGGGTCGCGCCCGGGGGCAGGGTGAGGAAGCCGTGCAGCGGCAGGCCGTCGCGGGCGGCGAACGACACCGCGCCGGTCGGCACGAGGTCGGCCGGGTCGAGCTGCGGGTGGGCGCGGAACAGCTCCCGGCTCTCCCCCGTGGCGTGGTCGTAGAGCCGGTACACGCCCGGCTCGCGGTCGTGGGTGTAGCCGGCGATCCAGAGCCGCCCGGACTCGTCGGAGGAGGCCGACTCCAGCACGCCGTCGGACAGCGCGGACAGGGCCTCGTACACCGGTGCGAAGTCCGGGTCGAGGATCTCCAGGTGCGGCCGGTCCCCCACGTACCGGGCGGCGACGACCTCACCGGTGGCACGGTCGGTGAGCAGCGTCTGCGGCAGGCCGGGGCCGAGCATCCCGAGCGTGTCCAGGCTCGTCCCGTCCACCGCGGACACCACGGTCTGCTCGCCGGTCTCCCGGTCGATCCGCACCAGCCGCAGGTCGTCGGAGTCCTGGTAGAGCCCCAGGAGCAGGCCGGTGCCGTCGGGGGTGACCATCTGCGGGTACACGCCGACCGGGTGCTCCGGGCCGCCGACGGTGCGCAGCAGCCGTCGCCCGCCGTCGGGGTCGACCGCGGAGAACTCGTAGTCGCCGGCCTCGGTCATGACCGAGTGGAACGCCGGGCGCCCCTCGCGGTCGGTCAGCCAGGTCTCGCGCAGCCCGGGCTGGGCCAGCTCCAGCGTGGTCTCCCCGGTCGCGAGGTCGACCCGGAACATGTCGATCGACATCGGGTCGGGGTTCATCCAGACCAGCACGGTGCCGGGGCGCTCGTGCGCGGGCTCGACCCCGAACACCCGCGAGCCCGGCGCCATCGGCGTGAGGTCGACGGCGGGCTCGCCGGGGGCGTCGAGGTCGACCCGGTACAGGTGCCAGTCCTCGTTGCCGTCGGTGTCCTGCTCGTAGAGCATCCAGCGCGGGTCGCCGGTCCAGTGGTAGCGGGAGATCCCGCGGCGGGTGTCGTGGGTGACCGCGACGGCGTCGGCGTGGGTCTCGTCGACGCCGCGGACCCAGAGGTTGCGCCGTCCGCGGTGCGCCGCCAGGTAGGCGATGCGCGTCCCGTCCGGCGACAGCGACGGCCCGGCGAACTCCGGGTCGGCGAAGAAGTCCTCGAGGGTGATGCGGGTGCGCGTGGGTGTCCGGGTCGTCGGTGCCTGGGTCGTCGGTGCCTGGGTCGTCGGTGCCTGGGTCATCGGTGCCTCCTCACGGAGCCGGGGACCGTCCCCGGTGCCTGGGACCCATGGCACCGTCGGCCGTCACGGCACACTCCAGCGATCGTGACCCGGGTCACTGACCGCGGTCGCCCGGGTGCCGCTGCGCGACGACCTCGGCGCCGGCACCGTGCTCCTGCGCCCCGACGGCGTCGTGGCCTGGTCGGCGGGGGCCGGCCCGATCCCGCGGCGTTCGGGCGGGCGGCCCGCCGCTGGTTCGGAACCGGCCGCCTGACCGGTCGCGTGCCCCGGACGGACCGCCGGGGCACGCCCGGCTCAGTTGCCGACGCCGTCGAGCAGCCAGTGGTAGCGCAGCCGCAGCGCCCGTTCGGTGCTGGCCAGGGCGGCCGCGAGACCGAGCGCGATGTTGAGCCAGATCGGCAGGTGGACCGGCGACTCGAACACCCCGACCGCCGCCGCGACCGGCGGGATCCGGCTGAGCGGCTCCAGCAGCTGCAGCAGGTTCAGCCCGACGCCGACGACCAGCGCCACCACCGACACGGCACCGAGCACGCGGCTGAGCGACGGGTGCTCGCGCTCCAGGCGGGCCCGGCGGCCCTCCGCCGAGCGCGGGTCCGGGACGAGCTGCCGGACCGCACCGGCGGCGGTGACGTACCGGCAGCGCTTCACCCCGAACGCGCTCGTCGCGACCTCGATCGCGCCGCCCTCGACCGGGACGACGGCCGGCACCCGCGACGACGCGTGGTGTCGCCCGTCGCGGTAGACCTGCGCGACGACCTGCCCGGTCTCCCCGCTGCCCTGGTGGCGCACGTCGACGGAGTACCGCACCGGCCGCCCGTCGGCGCCGACCAGGTCCAGGTGCAGCAGGGCGCGCCCCAGGAACAGCTGCCACCAGCGGAAACGCTTCAGTGGGCTGCCGTCGCCCGGCTTCACCCGTCGGACGGCGCGGTGTCGTCGCCACTCGGTCAGCATCTGGTCCCCCCGAAACCGTGTCCCGACCAACACACTGTGTTGGTCCGTTCGCCGGCACGCTAACACGGTGTACTAGTAGGCTGCCAGGGGTGGACGAGACGCAGCGGCGGAGGCTCGGCAGCCGGGACCGGGTGCTCCTGGCCGCGATGGAGCTGTTCGGCCAGGACCCGGGGACCCGGCTGAGCGTGCGCGCGGTCGCCGCGCGGGCCGGGGTCAGCACCGGCTCGCTGCGCCACCACTTCCCGACCCAGCGGGCGCTGCAGGACGAGGTCCTGACCCGCGTCTACGACCTCGTCGCCCCCGACGACGCCATCCACGACACCGCGGTGCCGGCCCGGGACCGCCTCGCCGCCTGTCTGCGGGAGGTGCTGACCCGGACCGGGGTCGGGGAGCAGGCGCGCCGGGCGCTGCGGACCGCGGTCGACACCTTCGTCGTGCCCGAGCCGACCGAGGAGAACCGGAGGGCCTACCTCGCCATCGAGCGCGAGGTGCGGCGCCGGGTCGAGTACTGGCTGACGACCCTGGTCGACGAGGGCGAGCTCGCCCCGGGCGACAACGCGCGGCGGGCACGGTTCCTCATGACCGTGGTCGACGGGCTCGGCATGGAACGGGCGCTGCCCGCCGCGGACTCGATCCTGCGGACCGAGACCGAGACCCTCTACCTGGCCGTGGACGCCGTCCTGGGCGACGCGGCCGGTGGGATCCAGGACGACGGCCGGGACTGACCGCGCATCCGCCGCCGGGCGCACGCCCTCAGCGCGGGACCCGCTCCAGGAAGCGCCGCAGGTGGCCGGCGACGACGTCGAGGTGGCTCTCGAGCAGGAAGTGGCCGCCGTCCACCAGGTGCACCTCGACGTCCCGGGCGTCGCGGGCGAACGCCCGCGCCCCGTCCGGTCCGAAGATCTCGTCGTTGCGCCCCCACACCGCCAGCACCGGGACCCCGGCGGTGCGCAGGAACCCGTGCAGGCGCGGGTAGAGCGGGCGGTTGTTGCGGTAGTCGCGGAACAGCGCGAGCTGGACCGCGTCGTTGCCCTCCCGGGAGACGAGCGCGTGGTCGTGGTGCCAGGTGTCCGGGTCCACCGTGCCCGGGTCGGGCACCCCGTGCAGGTACTGCCACCGGATGGCGTCGAGGTCGAGGGCGGCACGGACGGCGGGCTCGGTCTCCGGGCCGGGCGCGTCCCCGTAGGCCCAGACGTCGGTCCAGAACGACTCGACGAACCCGTCCTCGTAGCCGTTGCCGTTCTGGGTGACGATCGCGGTGATCCGCTCCGGGTGGGCGAGTGCGAGCCGCCAGCCGATCGGTGCGCCGTAGTCCTGGACGTAGAGGGCGTAGCGGTCGACGCCCAGCAGCTCGAGCAGCCCGTCGGTGATGGTCGCGAGCGCGTCGAAGGTGTAGTCGAACTCCGACGCCGGCGGGGCGGCGGAGTGCCCGAAGCCGAGGTGGTCCGGCGCGATCACATGGTGGTCGCCGGCCAGCAGCGGGATCAGCTGCCGGAACATCGACGAGCTGGTCGGGTAGCCGTGCAGGAGGACGATCGTGGGCGCGTCGGCGGGACCGGCCTCCCGGTAGAAGATCTCGTGTCCGTCGACGGTCGCGGTCCGGTGGTGGACGATCGGCATGACTAACTCCTTCACGTGCTTGATGTGGTTAGACCCCCCCACGGAAGCACGCCCGCATGTAACCTGTCAAAGGACTTGATGCGGTTAGGAGACGACGTGGACCTGCTGCTGAACCTGCTCAACAGCAGACCCCTGGTCGACGGCGCGGAGCGCGACACCCTCCGCGACCCCGCCGCGGGGAGCCGCTGGGCGCGGGCGCACGGCGGCGACGGCGGCCCGGAGGAGCTGGCGGTGCTGCGCGACGCGCGGGACGCCCTCACCCGGGTCGCACGGGGGGACACCGACCCGGGCGTCGCACTGGCCCCGCTCCTCGACGGCGTGCACCGGTCGCCGGAGCTCACCGACGGGCGGCTGACCTGGCGGACCGTCGCTCCCCCGCACGCCCGGCTCGCCGTCGAGGCCGTCCTCGCCTGGGCCGCCGTCGAGGAGGAGCTGCCCGGCCGGCTGCGCCCCTGCGCGAACGACGCCTGCCGGCTGTTCCTGCTCGACCGCAGCCGCGCGAACCGCGCCCGGTGGTGCTCGATGGCGGTCTGCGGGAACCGCGCCAAGGCGCGCCGACACTACGAGCGGACCCGTTGAGGCACCCTCAGCCGGCCCCCTCCACCAGGGCGGTCACCCGGATCTCGACCCGCATGGTGGCGAGCCCGAGCACGGTGACGCCGGTCTGGGTCCACACCGGGGCCCGCCCGCCGAGCCGGCTGCGGAACTCCCGGACCATGATCCGGTTGTGCTCGTCGCCGATGGCGTCGGACCCGGGCGCGACCTTGTGGTACGAGTTCACGTGCACGACGTCGGCCCAGGTCGCGCCCGCCTCGGCGAGCGTGCGCGCGACGTTGTCGAACGCCTGCACGATCTCCTGCTCCAGGTCCTCGGCGACGACCAGGTCGTCGTCCCAGCCGCCCTGGCCCGAGGTCTCCACCCGGTCGCCGATCCGGACCGCCTGGCTGTAGCCGAGCAGGTCGCGGGCGGTCACGCCGTAGCCCGGCGTGACGTGGAAGGTGGCGGTCTCGCGGTCGATGACTTCACTCATGAATTCAAGCTACAAGTCATGGCTTCATCTGTAAAGTGCCACCCGGGACCGAGGGACGGGAGCGACAGGTGACGACGGACCGGGCGACACCGGAGGCCGACGGCGACGGGCCGACATGGCTCGACGGCGGGGAGAAGGCCGCGTGGACGGCCGTGATCTCGCTGATCATGCTGCTGCCCGGCCGGCTGGAGGCACCGCTGCAGCAGGCGCACGGCCTGACGCTGTTCGAGTACCTGACGCTCAGCCACCTGTCCGAGGCGCCGGGACGCAGCCTGCGGATGAGCGAGCTCGCCTTCCTGACCAACGGCTCGCTGTCCCGGCTGTCCAACGTGGTCAAACGACTGGAGGGCCGCGGCTGGATGCACCGCTCCCCCGACCCCGACGACGGCCGCTACACCCTCGCCGCCCTCACCGACGCCGGGTTCGACGTCGTGCACGCCGCGGCGCCGACCCATCTGCGTGCGGTCCGTGCCCTCGTCCTCGACCGGCTCGACGCGGCGGACCGGGCGGCGCTGGGCCGGATCGCCGTCGCGCTGGGGGTGCAGGACTTCCCGCCGTCCTGAGCCGGCGCGACCGGGAGGGCGCGGTCAGACGTCGCCGAGGATCCGGCCCAGCACGTGACGGGCGTTGGCGGCGATGACCGGGTGGCTGGCGCGGTAGTACGGCAGCTGCACCAGTGCCATCGCCAGCGCCCAGCCGCGCCCGCGGGCCCAGGTCGCGTCGTCGGCGTCGACGGCGCCCCGGAAGGCCGCGACGGCCGGCAGCGGGAGCAGGTTCCACGCGGGGACGAGGTCCACCGCCGGGTCGCCGAGCCCCGCGGTCGCCAGGTCGAGGACCGCGGCGAGCCGGCCACCGCGCGCCAGCAGGTTGCCGGGCATGAGGTCGGCGTGCACCCAGACCGGCGGGCCGGTCGGCCCCGGGACGGCGAGCGCCGTCTCCCAGGCCGCGGTCGCGGCGCCGGTGTCGAGGGGTTCGCCCCCGTGCCGGAGCCGGTCGATCGCGTCCCTGACCTCGGCGTCGGCGCCGGCGAGCGGCCCGGTGCGGTGCGCGGGCGGCGCCCCGGCCGGGTCCACCCCGCGCAGTGCGACGACGAACGCCCCGAGGTCGCGGGCCGTGCGCCCCGGGTCCGGTACCCGACCCTCGGCCAGGACCTCGCCGTCGATCCAGCGGTGCACCGCCCACGGCCACGGGTAGCCCTCGCCGGGCTCCCGGGTCGCGACGACCTCGGGCACCGGCAGCGGGCCGGCCCGGGCCAGGACCGGCGCCCAGCGGGCCTCCCGGTGCACCCCCTCGGCCCCGCCCGCGGTGAGCGGGAGCCGGACGGTGAACCCGGTGCCGAGCCGGTGGATCGCGTTGGTGCTGCCCGCGGAGTCCAGCCGTCGCAGCGGCAGGCCCGCCAGGTCCGGCAGCTGGGCGCGCAGCAGGCGGCGGACCAGGGCGTCGTCGATCTCCGGCTGGTCGTCGTGCAACGTCACCCGCGCCTCCTCGTCCCGGAGCCGGGACCGTAGCGGCCCGCCACCCCCGGGCTCACCACATTTCCGATCCGGATCCCGCGGAGCGGAAGAGGATGCGCCTCCGGTTCGTTGCCGGGAGGGTCACCGTGTCGATCGTGAGGTGCTGTCATGCCGCTACCGCTGCCGTTGTCGATCCTGGACCTGGCCACCGTCGCCCGGGGTGAGACCGTCGCCCAGGGCCTGGAGGCCAGCACCCTGCTGGCGCAACGCGCCGAGGAGTGGGGGTTCCGCCGGATCTGGTACGCCGAGCACCACAACATGGGCTCGATCGCGTCGGCGGCGACGAGCGTGCTCATCGCCCACGTCGCCGCGCACACCGAGCGCATCACGCTCGGCTCCGGCGGCGTGATGCTGCCGAACCACTCGCCGCTGCAGATCGCCGAGCAGTTCGGCACCCTCGCCGAGCTCCACCCCGGCCGCATCGAGCTGGGGCTCGGCCGCGCGCCCGGCACCGACCAGGCGACCGTCGCGGCGCTGCGACGGGACCCGCGCGCGTCGGAGACCTTCCCGCAGGACGTGCAGGAGCTGCAGGCGTTCCTCGGGACCACCAGCCTGGTCCCGGGCGTCGAGGCCCACCCGGGCCGCGGCACCGGCGTCCCGCTGACGATCCTGGGGTCCTCGCTCTACGGCGCCCGGGTCGCGGCCGCGCTGGGGCTGCCCTACGGCTTCGCCTCGCACTTCGCGCCGGACGCCCTGGAGCAGGCCGTGGCGCTCTACCGCCGGGAGTTCCGGCCGTCGGGACAGCTGTCCGCCCCGCACGTCCTGGCCGGGGTGAACGTCATCGCCGCCGACTCCGACGACGAGGCACAGCAGATCCGGCGCGAGGTGCAGCGGTCCCGGGTCCGGCTGTTCACCGGCCGTCGCGGTGCCTCGCTCACCGACGCGGAGGCCGACGCCGTCCTCGACAGCGCCTCGGGCGGGCAGATCCGGTCGATGACCCGCTACACCGCGGTCGGGACACCGGAGACCGTCACCGCGTACCTGGAGGACTTCGCCGCCCGCGCCGACGCCGACGAGCTGATCGTCACCGGCCCGGCGCCGCGCCGGGAGAGCTGGTGGCGCAGCTGGGAGCTGCTGGCGACGAAGGTCCAGAACACGAGCTGACGGCGACGAGCGCGAACTCCGCGAGCCCACCGGCGACGCCGTCGATCCCGGGCGAGCCGACGGATCGGGCGCGCGATCGGTCACCGGCGGGCGGGCCGGATCACTCCCCGGGCCCGAGGGCGCGGAACCTCAGGTCGCCCGCCATGGCGATCCGCGCGAGCTCGCCACGGGAGGTGACGCCGAGCTTGGGGTAGACGCTGCCCAGGTGGTGCCCGACCGTGCGGTGGCTGATCAGCAGCCGGGCCGCGATCTCCCGGTTGGTGAGCCCCTCGGCGGCCAGCTGGGCGACCCGCAGCTCCTGGGCGGTGAGCCCGGCCCCGGCCGGCTCGTGCCGCGCCCCGGACTGCGCGGCCAGGCCCAGCTCCCGCACCGCCCGTGCCCGCAGCGGCGCCGCGCCGAGGCGGGCGAAGGTCTCGGCCGCCCCGGTGAGCTCGTGCCGGGCGTCGGCGCGCCGGCGGACCCGCCGCAGCCACTCGCCGTACAGCAGCCGGGTGCGGGCCTGCTCGAAGGGGTCCGGGGCGGTGCCCGCGCCGTCGAGCGCGGCCCGGTACGCGGCCTCCGTGTCCGGCCCGCCGGCGGCGAGGGCGCGGAGACGGTGGGCGGCCGTACGGGCCCAGTGGGCGCCGGTCCGCCGGGCCCACGTCTCGACGGCCGCCAGCCGGGCCGCGGCCGTCTCCGTGCGGCCCTCCTGCGTCGCGGCCTCGGCGGTGTCCGGGGCGGCGAGCAGCGCGAACGTGGGGTGGGCGGCCTCGTGGCCGGGCTCGTCGAGCGGCATCAGGTGGTGCAGGGCGTCGCGGGGCCTGCCGTCGAACAGCGCCGCCCGGCCGCGCACCCAGTACGCCGACGCGGTGAGCGCGCGCACCCCCTGCCGGACCGAGACGGCCAGCGCCAGGGTGGTGTGCCCGTCCAGTCCGGGGGCGTCGCCGCGGGCCGCGGCCAGGTTGGCCAGACAGAGCCGGCACTGGCTCGCCACGTGGTCCGCTCCGACCTCCTCGGCCAGCCTCAGGCCCTCGGTGGCCCCGGCCTCGGCCGCCTCCCACCGGCCCGCCGCGGCGTCGAGGACCGCGCTCTGCGCGAGCACCATCGCGAGCGCGGCGAGCTCGTGCCGCCGCCGCAGCTGCGCGGCCTGCACCCGCAGCACGTCGTGCAGGGGCCCCTCGACCCCGCAGGCCTGGGCCAGCGGCACGGGCGGCAGCAGCTCCCACGGCACGGTCCCGAGCAGGCCGACGGCGGCGGCGTCCGGGGCCGGGAGCGGCCCGGCCGCCCGGCCGGTCCCGTCGTAGCAGGCCCACCAGGCCCGCAGCGTCGGCATGACCGGTGCCAGCTCGCCGCCGGGGTCGAGGGCGAGCAGCCGCGCCAGCGCCGCCTGCTGCAGGTCCGGGCGGCCCGCCGACCACGCCGCGCGGGCCGCCACCGTGCCCAGCTCCATCGCCGTGCGCGTCCCGTCGACGACGGCCATGTCCCCCACCAGGTAGTGGTGGGCGCGCTCGGCGAGGCCGACGGTGAACTCGAGGATCCCGCGCAGCCCGCCGCTGCACCGCACGACGGGCTCCACCCCGCCCAGGCGCTCGGCGTCGTCGAGCAGCCGCCGGGCCCCCTCGGCGTCGCCGGCGTCCCAGGCGGCGCGGGCGGCGACCGCCAGCCGGCGCGCGGCGTCCGCGGGGTCCGGTGACAGGTCGGCGGCCCGCCGCAGCGTGCGTGCCGCCAGTGGGCCGGCGCTGCGCTCCAGGCACCGGGCGGCCGCCTGCTCCAGCAGCGCCGCGACGTCCTCGTCGGCGCCGTCCGCAGCGGCCGCCAGGTGCCAGGCGCGGTGCTCGGTGTCCCCGGCCGGCAGCGCCGCGGCCAGCGCGCGGTGCGCGGCCCGGCGGTCCGGGAAGGGGGCGCCGTCGTAGAGGGCGGCCGGGACCAGCGGGTGGCGGAACCGGAGGCGGGCGCCCGAGGCCTGCAGCAGGCCGGAGCGCAGCGCCTCGTCCCAGGTGGAGGCGTCGACACCCCACCCGGCACCGGCCCGGTCGACGACGTGCCGGTCGCCCCGCCCCTCGGCGGCCGCCAGCAGCAGCAACGCCCGGGTGGCCGGCTTCAGCGCCTCGGCACGGGCGCAGAACGCCTGCCGCAACCGGGGCCCCACCGGCACCGGCTCCCCGGACGCCCCGTCGTCGGGATCGCGCCCGACGGTGGGCAGCTCCTGCAACGCGAGCGGATTGCCCCCCCGCCATCGCGACCGTGCCCTCGACGAGGGCCTCGTCGGCGTCGGGGACGGCGGCGGCGACCAGCCGGCGGGCGTCGTGGTCGGTGAGGCCCACGACCTCCAGCGCCGGCACCCCCTCCCAGGGGCCCGGGGACGGGTCCGCGTGGTCGGTCAGGATCACCACGACCGGCTCGGTCCGCACCCGGCGCGCGAGGAAGCCCAGACAGTGCGCGGTCGCCTCGTCGACCCACTGCGCGTCGTCGACGACGACGAGCACCGGCCGCTCCCGGGCCAGGCCGGAGAGCAGCGACACCACGGCCGCGCCGATGAGGAAGCGGTTGGCCGGGTCCCGGCTGATCCCGAACGCGCCGCGCAGCGCGGCGGCCTGCGGGTCCGGGAGCTCGTCGAGCCGGTCGAGCACCGGCCACAGCAGCGCGTGCAGCGCGCCGAAGGCGAGCCCCGCCTCCATCCGGGTGCCCCGGGTCCGCAGCACCGTGACCCCGGACGCGGCGTCGACGACGTGGTCGACCAGTGCGGTCTTGCCGATCCCCGGCTCCCCCCACAGCACGAGCGCCGCTCCCGCGCCGTCGGCCGCGCGAGCCAGCAGCCGCTCCAGCGCCGCGGTCTCGGCACGCCGCCCGAACAGCTCCATGACCCCCCGCAGCCCGGTCCCGCCGGCCGCCGTGTCGCGACCGGTCCGACGCACCACCGTAACCACGTCGTCCGGATCGTCCCGGTGACCGATCCGGTGACCGATCCGCCCAGCACCGGCCGGATCCGACACTCGCCGGGTGACCCGCCCGCACCCGGCGCACGGCGATCAGCACACGGCCCGGGACGCCGGCGCCCACCCCGGACACACCGACCCCGCGTACCGCTGACGCGGGCGACGGCCGACCACTCGGAGAGGCCCCCACATGATCGTCGTCACCGACAACCGCTCCGCGAACCGGTTCGAGGCCCACGACGGCGGAACGCTCGCCGGCGTCGCCGCGTACGCACGCACACCGGAGCTCGTCGCCTTCGTGCACACCGAGGTCGACCCGGCCTTCGAGGGACGCGGGGTGGGATCGGCACTGGCCCGCGAGGGCATCGCGTCGGCGCAGGCCGACGGGCTGCGGGTACTCGCGATCTGCCCGTTCGTCGCCGCCTGGCTGGCACGCCGTCCCGAGCTCGCCCACCTCGAGTACCGGGCGACCGGCACGGTCACCGACTGACCGGTCGCCGACACCGCATCCGCGCACCCGGAGGACGGCACCACGGGCCGCGTCACCGCCGGGACCGGGAACGCGATCCCGGCCGACCCACGAGGAGATCCGATGAGCAGCACGACGACGAGCTGGCCGAGCCTGCGCGTGGCGGACTGGACCGCCACCCGCGAGACCCTGCACATGTGGACCCAGATCGTGGGCAAGATCCGCATGGCCCACGCCCCGCTGCTCAACCACTGGTGGCAGGTGACGCTGTACGTGGGCCCGCGCGGGCTGACGACGTCGTCGGTCCCGTACGGCACCGGGGCCTTCGAGATCGAGCTGGACCTGCTCGGCCACCGGCTCGAGGCCCGCAGCAGCGACGGCGGCGCGCTCGGCTTCGGGCTGGCGCCGATGCCGGTCGCCGAGTTCTACGGCAACGTCCTGGACGTGCTCGGCCGGCTCGGCGTCTCCGCGCCGATCCGGCCGCACCCCAACGAGGTCGACCCGGCGATCCCGTTCGCCGAGGACCACACCCACGCCTCCTACGACGCCGAGGCGGCCACCCTGTTCTGGCGGCAGCTGCTGCAGGCGAACCGAGTGATCGGTGAGTTCCGGTCGCATTTCGTCGGCAAGGTCAGCCCGGTGCACTTCTTCTGGGGCGGCATGGACCTGGCCTGCACCCGCTTCTCCGGGCGGACGGCGCCGCCGCACCCCGGCGGGGTGCCCAACTGCGGCGACTGGGTCATGGTCGAGGGGTACTCGCGGGAGCTGTCCAGCTGCGGCTTCTGGCCCGGTGGCGGCGAGGAGGGCGCCTTCTACTCCTACGCCTACCCCGCGCCCGACGGCTTCGCCGAGGCCCCGGTCGGCCCGGACGGTGCCTTCTACAGCGCGGACTTCCAGCAGTTCCTGCTGCCCTACGAGGTCGCCCGCGCCGCACCCGACCCGGACCGCGCGGTCGCCGAGTTCCTCCGCACGACCTACGAGGCCGCCGCGGACCCCGGGCACTGGGACCGCTCCGCGCTGGAGGACGACCCGCTCCGCTGGGCGTGACCGGCGGTGTGCCGGTCGTCCCACGGCCCCGCCGTCGGCCGAGAGCGCCGTCGGCGGTCACCGGGCCCGGCTACTCGCCGAGGTGTGAGGACCCCGCCTCCACCGAACCCGGACCTCGAGTCCGACGTGCGCCGATCGAGCCTGTCCTCCTCCGGCGGCCGGACGGACCCGCCGATCCTCATGCCCAGACGGGTCAGGTCGTCGGCTTCGCGGTCGTGCGGGCACGGGACACCGGACGCCGCGAGAGCACGTGGAGCACCGTCAACGACGCCGCCACCACGAGCAGAACGAGCGCGGACGTGCCTGCCGGGATCACGTCGCCGCGCAACAGGTGGAAGCCCACCGCGCCCAGGAGCAGGAGCAGAAGACCGATGGACGCGGCAAGACCGATCCTCGGCACGCGCAGACCCACCAGCAGACCGAGCGCACCTGCGACCTCGAGCACTCCGATGACCACCACGAGACCCGCCGGCAGGCCCAGCTGTTCGACGAACGTCGCCGTTGTGACGATCTTGCCACCGCCGATGGCGAGAAACGCGATCGCGGCGAGGACCGACAACACACCGAGTGCGATTCGCACCGAGGACTCCTTTCGTCCGGGACCACCGTCCCGGGACCGGACTGTCTGTCGCCGTTGACGGTCGTACCGAGGCTAGGGTCTGCCTTCCACTCCCTGCCCACTGCCGAGCCATCGGTCCACCGCCCGGTCGGGACGGCACGGACGCGCGACGGGCGGAGGCCGAGGACTCGTCTCGTCAGGCCCCCGGGGGTGGCCCACGGCTGCCGGGAGCCGTCACCCGGATGCGCAGGGGTCTCCACCGGCCGACGACCTGACCAGGTCGAGGAGGAACGGCGTGTCGTCGTCGAGGTAGAAGTGCCCGCCAGTGCGGGTGAACAGCCGAAAGGGCCCCGTTGTCGTGGCACCCCACCCGTGCGCGTCGGCGGGGGTGACGCGGGGGTCGGAGTCGCCGACGACCGCCGTGACGGGAATGTCCAGCAGCGGGCCCGGACGGTACCGGTGGCCGTCGAGGAGCGCGTAGTCACCGCGGATGACCGGCAGGAAGGCGGCGCGGACCTCCGGATCCTCGAGCAGCGCCACCCCACGACCGCCGAGCCGCCGAACGTCGGCGAGCACCGTGTCCTCCTCGACCGGCAGCCGCTCGGAGACGTCCGGCCGGGGCGGACGCCGCCCGGACACCACCAGGGCGCTGGGTGACGCGGCACGGGCCTGCAACACCCGGCTCACCTCGTGCGCGACGACGGCGCCCATGCTGTGTCCGAACAGGATGGTGCGCCGAGCCCCCGTCAGCGGTGCGACGACATCTGCCACCCCGGTGACGAGCGCCATGAGGTCGAGGGGGGCGGGCTCGGCCCGGCGGTCGAAGCGACCCGGGTAGTGGACGGGGAGGGCCGTCACCTCCGGGGCCAGCGCCACGGACCACCGGTGGAAGTAGGCGGCGGTACCTCCCGCGTGCGGGAAGCACACCAGCAGCGGCGCCGCGGGGTCGACCTCGCGCACCGGGGCCAGCCACGGGCGAGCCGCCTCCAACACCGGGTCCGGTCGGGGGCTCACAGCGGCGCACCCGGCCGGAGCGAGCGGGCGAGCGAGAGGGCACCGTGCAGGGACGACGCTCCCCCGAGCGCAGCCGCGCGGACCTCGGGGAGACGATGCCCCACCCGCGCGTATCCGGCCACGTGGTCCGCGACGACGGTCGTGAGGTCCGGGATCCCCGCGGCGAAGCCTCCTCCGATCACGGCGAGATCGACCTGCAGCAGCTCCCCCACCCCGACGACCGCGGCGGCCAGCGCCCGGCCCGCCGCCCGGACCGCTCCGTCCGCCCACGGGGCACCGGCACGCCATGCCTCGCGGAGCTGTTCGTACCCGGTCTCGTACCCGCGCGCCGTACTCGCGGCCCGCAGCACCGCCGGTCCGGACGCGACCGCCTGCAGACATCCGCGCCTGCCGCAGTCGCACCGTGGACCGTCGAGCGCGACGACCATGTGCCCCACCTCGCAGGACCCGCGCCCCGGCCGCGGGAGCGGCCTGCCGTCGCAGACGATCCCTCCGCCGACCCCGGTCCCCACCCCGAGGTAGACCACGTCCGGCCGCCCGGCGTGCTCGGCCTCGGCGAGCGCCGCGAGGTCGCCGTCGTCCGCGGTCGCCGTGGGGACCGCGGGGAACAGGTCGGCCACCAGGCCGCCCCAGTCCAGGCCCACCCAGCTCGGACGGTTCGGCCAGCTCGTGACGGTCCCCGACCGGTCGACGCTCGCGGGGAGCGACACGCCGACGGCGCGGGCCCCGGGCTGCTCCCCGGCCACCAGCGAACGCAACAGGTCGAGATCGTCGGACCTGCTCGCCCCGTCGGACCAGCGCACGACGGTCTCCTGCGGCGGGCCGTCGTCGCCCTCGCGACGCAGCGCGACCTTCGTCCCGCCGATGTCGAGTGCCAGGATGCTCACCGGTCGCCTCTCTCAGGGGTGTGCGGCACCGTCGGTCCTCGCGTGCCGGGAGCCGCCGCCGTCGACCGTCAGCATCGACGGCACCGCCCATCCCGGGCTCATCCGCCGGTCACCGGCCGCACCTGCGGCGTGAGTCGCGCCACAGCGGTCGTCGGAGGGGGCGCACCGACCAGGACGGTCACATCGCTGTTCCCGAGGCGACCGGGATGTTCCCCCTTCTGCCGGTGGCGCGCGCAGCCGACCCTGCGGGACGGAAACCCGTCTCGACGAAGGGACCCCCCGTGTCCACCGCTCCGCCCCGCTCCGTGGCCCGGCCCGGGCTCACCCTGGCCCTGCTCGCCTTCGCCCAGTTCATGACCGCGATCGACTTCGACATCGTGTTCGTCGCGCTACCCGAGATCGGCCGCGACCTCGGCTTCTCCGAACAGTCGCTGCAGACGGTCGTGAGCGCCTACACCGTCGTGCTCGGCGGCTTCCTGCTGCTCGGCGGGCGGGCCGCGGACCGGTTGGGGGCACGGCGCGTGTTCGTCGTCGGACTCGCGATCTTCGGCCTGTCCTCACTGGTGGCGGGGCTCGCGGACGGTCCGACCGTCCTCGTGCTCGCCCGGGCGGTGCAGGGCCTCGGCGCCGCCCTGCTCACCCCGTCGACCCTGAAGCTCGTGGCCGCGCACTTCGAGGAGGGAGCCGCACGCAACAGGGCGCTCGCGATCTGGGGCGCGGCCGGCGCGAGCGGCGCCGCGGTCGGCGCGCTCGGAGGAGGTGTGCTCACCAGCCTGCTCGGGTGGGAGTGGGTCTTCTTCGTGAACGTGCCCCTCGTGGTCGTCTCGCTGGTCGCGGCCCCCGTACTGCTCGACCGGGACGCGGGACGGCATCCCGGAGGCTTCGACCTGCCGGGAGCCGTACTCGCCACCGCAGGCTTCACCCTCGTGGTCCTGGGGCTCGTGTCCGGACCCGAGACCGGATGGCTGTCGGTACGGGGTACGGGCGCCCTGGTGCTCGGCGTCGTCCTGGTGGGCCTGTTCCTGCTGGTGGAGTCGCGCACCCGTGACCCGCTCGTGCCGCTGCGCATCTTCGGCAACCGCAACGTGCTCGCCGCGACGGTGGTGATCTTCGTGTTCATGGGGACCGTGGGCACGCAGTACTACCTGTTCACGACCTACCTGCAGTCGGTCCTGGGCTACTCCCCGCTCACCGCGGGACTCGCCTTCCTGCCGCTGAGCATCTGCAGCATGCTGGCCTCGATGAAGCTGGTCCCGCTGCTGCTCGGCAGGCTGGGGATCCGTTCCACCCTCGTCCTCGGCATGACCGGGGTGGCCGCGTCGCTCGCCGCGCTCGCTCTCGGGATGTCCGTCGACGGCACATACTGGGCCGTGCTGCCCGGTGTGCTCCTGTGGGGCACCTCGGCGGGGCTCGCGTTCCCGCCGCTGTTCGTCTCGGTGTCCACCGGGGTCGTGCCCGAGCAGCAGGGGGTCGCCTCCGCCCTGGCCTCGACGTCGCAGTACCTGGGGTCCGCGGTCGGCCTGGCCGCGCTCGTCGCGGTGGCGACCGCCGGCCTGGGACCCGACGCGACCCCGGACGCCGTCGTCGCGGGGCTGCGTCTCGCCGGGTGGGTGGCCGCGGCGGTCACCCTCGTCGGGGTGGGCCTGGCCGCGGCGATCCTGCGCCCCGCGCGGCCGGCCGTCGTGCAGCCGGTGCAGAGCGTGTGACGGGGTCGCTCACCCGAACTCGTGCGCGGCGACCGCGGCGACCTCGACCGCCTGCGCGGCGTTGAGCCGCGGGTCGCAGGCGGTGAGGTAGCGGTCACCGAGGTCACCGGGTGCGACGGCGCCGCGAACGGCGGAATCAGGTGTGCGGCGTCGCCGGCCGGCAGCACCCGGCCGGAGCGCCACTCGGTCGCGAAGCGTGCCTGGAAGGTGCACACGACGTGCCGGTCGAGCGTGGCGTTGCCCGGGTCGAGTGCGAAGAGCGACCGTCAGCTCGCCCGGCTGACCGCGGCCCAGAGGTCCGGCGGGAGGTCGCGGCGCCTGCGCACGCCGAGTTTGCGGTAGACCCTCGTCAGGTGCTGCTCGACCGTGCTCGGGGTGATGTAGAGGCGTGAGCCGATCTCTCGGTTCGAGTAGCCCCGGACGGCGAGCCCGGCCACCCGCCGTTCCGATTCGGAGAGCGCGGAGGCGGCGGTCTCGGTCCCGTCGCCTGCGTGCTCCGACCCGGCGGTGTGCTCCAGATCCCGCACGAGCGTGGTGACGCCGGCGACCCGGGCCAGGTGCAGGGCACGACGTGAGGTGAGCCGCGCGGTGCGGATCTCCTCCACCGCCCGGTAGGCCTCGCTGAGGTCCGACAGGGCGAAGGCCTGCCCGACCACGTCCCCCGCCGACTCGAACAGCTCCAGAGCCTCGGTCAGCATGCCGACCCGCCGATCCGGCGCGCTCGCCGCGGCGAGCACCCGCAGCGCGGAGGCACGCGTCCGCGGCGCACGGCTCGGCAGCAGCTCCTGCGCGATCCTGCGTGCCTCGGCGAGCTCCCCCCGTTGCAACCGGGCGGTCGCCGTACCGAGACGCCACGCGACCGCCTCGTCGGCGACATCACGGCCCCAGCGCTCCAGCATGGCACCGCACTCGGTGAAGTCCGCCAGTGCGGCCGCGGGATGGCCCGTCGCCATCCGGAAGCGGGCGCGCCCCCGTCGGTAGCGCAGGCCCGCGATCCCGACGTCCATCGCCCCCGGAACCGTCGTCACCAGCCACTGAGCCGCATCGTCGAGCCTGCCGGTGCCGACGAGTGCGTCCACGAGCACCCCGAGCGGGGTACCGATCTCGATCCCCCAGGCAGGCACGGGCAGGGTGCGCAGCGCGTCGCTCGCCCACCGCGTGGCCGAGGCGAGGTCCCCCTGTTGCAGGGCGACCCCGGCCAGTACCGCCGCGATCCTCGCCCGCGCCGTCGTCGGCATCCCCTCGCCGAGCAGCTGCTCACCCCGGTCCGACGCGTCGCCCGGGCTCCCGGCCGCCGCCAGCACGTCGAGGGCGAGCACCGACGCCTCCTCCGACCAGTTGCTCCCCCGGCCGTGCCGCACGTCGCGCAGGACGATCTCCGCGTGCGGCACGACCCGCCCGGGAGTCCCGTGCTCGAGGGCGTCGGCGAGCAGCGCGGCGGACACCAGCCAGGGGTCCGTCTCCGGTCGCACCCGGCCCGCGCGCGTCCGGCCGGCCCACGGCTGCGGGTGTTCCGGGATCGCCCCGGGCGCCCGATGGCGCACCCACGTCTGCAGTGCGGACAGGGCCAGGGTGTCGACGTCACCGTCCCGTCCGAGGTCGGAGAGCAGCGCGACGGCCTCCGCCGTCCGGCCGTGCCACACCAGCTGCCGCACCGCCTCCGCCGCGTCGTGGTCGGCCACCCCCCGCCGGAGCGCCTCCTCGAGCGGGCGCAGCGACGCGAGCGGCCGGACCCGCCACAGCACGGCGGCGAGCCGGGCCGCGAGGGGTCGACTCCCGCCCCGCCGGGCAGTGGTGCCAGGCCACCTGCAGGCACCGCGCCGCGTGCTCCGGCTCCTGGTCGAGCACCGCACGGTCGGCCGCCTCCACGAGGGCGTCCACCGCCCAGGGTACGTCCGCACGGCATCGGTCCCCCGCTGCCAGGAGATGTTCGACGACCACCGACACCGGCCGACCGGCCTCGCGGGCGACCTGCGCGGCCGCGAGGTGCATGTCGGCCCGTCGGGCCGGGCCGATCCGGTCGAGCACGGCGTCGCGCGCCGCGGTCACGGGGTATCCCGGCCCGGTGGGCAGACCCGCCTCGGCGAGGGTCACCAGCGCCGCCTCCGCGGCCTCCCGGGTGACGCCGGCGACCTGGGCGACCTCGCCGGTCGACGGATCAGCGGCCGCCGACGTCTCCGCGAGCACCGCGAGCGCGGCCGCCACCTCGGTCACCACGGGTCCACCGCGATGAACCCCCGCCACGACGGCCCGGGCGTAGCGCTCCGAACCGGAGGCCGCCCCGTGGACGAGGTCCTCGACCAGTGCGTCGAGCAGCAGCGGGCTCCCGCCCGACAGCGCGACCGCCTCGTGCGCCAGCTCCTCCACCCGCTCCCCACCCAGCCGCGCGGCCAGGTGCTCCCGGACCTCGTCGGGAGAGAGCCTGTCGAGCCGCAGCCGATCGAGCCGCAGCGTCCTCGACACCTCCGCCAGGAACGCCGCGCTGTCCGCGGCGGCGGACTGCGGGGTCTGCACCGCGGCGACGAGGACGACGCTGCGCGGGGGCACCCTCCGCAACAGGTAGAGCAGCAGCTCCAGCGACTCCGGGTCGGCGAGCTGGAGATCGTCGAGCACGAACATCAGCGGCCCGGCGTGGTCCCCGACCCGGCCGAGGAGATCCGCGGTCACGGACTCGAACTGCAGCACCCGGTCGTCGGGCGCCCTCGGAACGCCCGTCACCGGGTCCGGCGACCGGGGACCGACCATCTGACGGGCGACTCCGAGCGGCACGGACCGCTCGGCCCGCGACCCGGTCGCGGACAGTACGGCGTACCCCCGCTCCACGGCCCGGTCGGCGATCAGCCGCAACGTCGTCGTCCGACCGACACCGATCGGGCCCTCGACGAGGAGCGCGCGGCCGCCACACGGCTCGCCGCCCAGCAGCTCCCCTATCCGGCGCTCCACCACATCTCGTCCGAGCACGACCCACGACTCCTTCACACCGCCGTCCGAACGCGGGCCGTGACGAGCCGATCCGTGCAGGGACGCCGTTGCCCTCGCCGTCGTCGGCAGACCCGCTCCACGATGGTCACCGACGCCGCCCACTGGACGGGAACTGTCCCGTCATCGTCCGCCGTGGGCGGGGCCGTCACCCCGAGAGCCGGCCGGCCACCGGGTCCGGCACCGCTGCGGGAGCACCCACGCCGGGGCCGCTGCCGCGCACGTCGGTCCACCGGGCCCGCCGCGCGAGCCGGTCACGCCGACGCAGCTGGGACACGGCCACGTGCCGCAACAACCCGTGCCGGAAGGAGTAGACGAACTCGCCGGTGGCGGACCGCCGTCCGTTGCGGACGAGCACACCGTGCTTCTCCAGGCCGTCCAGGACGGCGGTGACGTCCTGACGGTCGGTACCGCTCATCGCGCAGAGCGGCTCGGCCCACACCTGCGAGCCGATCACCGCGGCGTCCTGCAGGACCGACTTCTCCCGCTGGGTGAGCGTGTCGAGGCGGGCCGCGAGGATGGTGTGGACGGACTGCGGCAGCCGGACGCGCTCCTCGGCAGCACCGGACCCGTCGCCGTCCGCGGACGGGATCGTCACGAGGGGGATCGACCTGGTCCGCAGCATCTGCAGGTACTCCCCCGCGAAGAGCGGGTTGCCACCGACCCGGGGGCGATCTGCGACAAGCAGGCCCGGGTCTTGCCCACCCCCGGCAGGAGATCCGGAACCCGGTTCTGTGCCGTCGGCTCCTCGCCCAGGCGCAGGTCCAGCAGGCCGACCAGCTCGTGGACCTCGTCGTCGGACAGCGGCCCCAGGGTCCGCACCGTCGTCGTGGGCGCTCCACCGCCCCATGCCGGACGTCGACGGAGCAGCTCCGGACGCGCCGTGGCCAGCACGAGGACCGGTACCGGGCCGAGCCTGCGGTCGAGGTCCTCGACGACGTCGAGCAACGCGCCGTCCGCGGTCTGGAGGTCCTCCAGGACGACGAACAGCGGTCTGCGCCGCGCCGACTCCTCGACGAAGCGCACCCAGGCCGCCGCCACCTGGTCGACCTCGACCGGGGATCGTGTGCTCTCGCACAGCTCGACCAGTGGACGCAGGGTCGACACCATCCACTCCGCCGTGCGCGCGTCGGCGACGAGGCCGTGCACGGCACGGGTGAGCTTGCGCAGCCCGGTCGGCGCGTCGTCGGCGGCGACGATGCCGCAGCAGTCCTTGAGGACGCCGGCGAGAGGGGTGACCGGGGCGTTCCACCCGAACCGGGGGGTCCGCCCCGACACGACCCGCACCTGGTCGTCCAGCCGGGTCCGGAGTTCCCGGACCAGGCGGCTCTTGCCGACGCCCGGCTCCCCGAACAGGGTCATCGTCTGCGGCCTGCGGGTCCGGACGACCTCCTCCAGAAGGCGGTCCAGCATCGCCGTCTCGGCGCCACGGCCGACGAACGGGCCGCTGAAGGTGGCACTCTCGTGCTCCGGTCGCACCCCGACGACGTGGCCGTCCGGGGCGTAGGTCACCGCG
Organism: Pseudonocardia tropica; assembly: GCF_040105315.1. NCBI lineage: Bacteria > Bacillati > Actinomycetota > Actinomycetes > Pseudonocardiales > Pseudonocardiaceae > Pseudonocardia > Pseudonocardia tropica. The sequence continues at coordinate 25,335 of NZ_JBEDNP010000012.1, read as the reverse complement.
CCCCGGCTGGCCAGCCTGCTGGTGGCGCACGCGCGGATCTCGCCCGGCCGCAGCTCGGCGAGCTGGTGCAGACAGGCGTCGATCACCTCGCCGGTGACCTCGGCGCCCTCCGTCGCCCGCCCGGTCACCAACGCCTCGCCGGTCGCGACCGCGATCCGCACGCGGGCCGCCGGTGACCGCCCCGACCCGACGATCTCGTCGAGTCTGCGCCGGATGGAGCAGGCGGCACGAATCGCCCGTTCGGCGTCGTCCTCGTGGGTCCGGCACAGCCCGAACACCGCCTGCCACATGGGCCCCAGGGAGGTGTGCAGCGTGCCCCCGAAGATGCGCACCTCCGCCTCGAGCACCGCACCCAGCTCGCGCGCCCGCTCGGCCACGGCTTCCGGGTCGTCGTCCGTCCGGCCCACGGACTCCGCCCGCACCAGGAGCATGCTCACCCACGTGCGCTCGCTGACCGTCTCGAGCTCGGGCGCCGTCACGGCGTGCACAGGGGTGTCCTCGGGCGGCGGTTCGACCCGGGCCAGCACCTCGTCGTGCTGGAGGATGGCCCGCTCGAGCTCCTGCAGCTCGGGCCCGGGGTCCAGCCCGTACTCGGTCAGCAGTGCGCTGCGGGCGCGCCGGAACACCTCCAGGGCCTCCGTCTGCCGCCCCGAGCGGTACAGCGCCACCATGAGCTGGCCGCACAGGCGCTCCCGGGCGGGCTCGGCCCCGCACGCGGCCTCGAGCTCGTGCAGGATCTCCTGGTGCCGGCCGAGGGCGAGCTCGGCGTCGACGAGGTCCTCGAACGCGGTCAGGCGCGCCCTCTCCAGCGCGACGAGCTCCGGCCACTCCCGCCCCGTCTCGGCGAGGTCGGCGAACGCCGGGCCGCGCCAGAGCGACAGTCCCTCCCGCAACGCCCCGGCCGCCCCGACCCAGTCGCCCTCGGCCAGACTCGTCCGCCCGCGCTCGCGCAGTGCCTGGAAGCAGAGCAGGTCGACCTGCGTCTCGGGTACGCGCAGCAGGTACCCCGGTGCCCGGGTGAGCACCTCGACCTCCTGGTCACCGCCGCCCGACTCCGCGATCCGCTGTCGCAGCCCCGACACGGCGTTCTGCAGCATCTTGCGTGCGGTCGCCGGCGGCATCTCGCCCCACAGCGCCTCGACCAGGCGGCTCGTCGCGACCGCCCGGTTCGCGTTCAGCAGCAGATAGGCCAGCGTCGCCCGCTGGTGGAGCCCGCCGAGCGCGACCGGCTCATCGCCGGACCGGAGTTCGATCGATCCCAGAACGTTGAACTGCACCCGACACTCCCGACGCGGACTCCGACAAGCGCGACGACGGTCCGGGACACGGTGCGCACGCGCCCGTGGACCCGGTGCCGGCACATCGTGCGTGGGGCGACATCTCTCCGGGTCCTTCCTCATGGGCCGTCGGACCGGGTCCACCGGTGTGACACGACCACGCTAACAACCGCTTGACGCCATCAGGAAGGTTCGGCGAGGGGATTCCCGGGTGCCGGAACAGGCCGAAGTTGACCGGACACCTCCGGATAGGGGTGCCTAGGGGTGCGGACAGGGGTTCGCACACGACGAGTTGACATAACGTCGTCGCGAATATCGGACCGTTCCTCGACAGGAACGACATGGCGGTCCCGATCGAGGGAATCCCCGATCCGGACGCCGCGCCACCTCTCCAGATCTGTGAACGAGGAGACCACGACCGTGTCCATTCGACGTGCCGCTCTCGCGACGGTTGCCGCTCTCGTGTGCGTTTCCGTGCTTCTCGGCGCCTGTTCGGGCCCGCCTGCAGGCGGCGGGGCGACCTCGTCCGGCGAACCGACCGCCGGCGGTACGCTCACCTACGCCCTGACCACCGATCCGCTGTCGTTCAACCCGTCCGGGAACAACGCCGGTGTCGACTCGTGGGCGGTCACGCGCCAGCTGTTCGACTCGCTCCTGTTCCTCGATCCGGACAGCAAGCAGCTCGAGCCGTGGCTGGCCCAGAGCTGGTCGAGCAACGCCGATGCGACGGCCTTCACCTTCCGCCTGCGTGAGGACGCCACGTTCTCCGACGGCAGCACGGTCAGTGCGAGCGACGTCAAGGCGACCTTCGACGACCTGGTGGCGAACAAGGCGAAGAGCCCCGGGACGGCGAGCGCCTTCACCGGCTACCGCACCACCGACGTCGTCGACCCGCGCACCGCCGTCGTCCGCTTCTCGACGCCGAACGCCGCGTTCCCGGTCGCCACCGCGAGCGTGATGCTCGGCATCGTCTCGCGGTCGACCACCATCATCCCCTACGACGACCGCGCGACCGGCAAGGGTGTGATCGGCTCGGGACCGTTCGTCCTGCAGAGCTACACCAAGGACGTCTCCACCACGCTGGTGCGCAGGCCCGAGTACCGGTGGGCGCCCGCCGCCTTCGACCACAGCGGCGCGGCACACCTGTCCGCGATCGACTTCACCGTCGTGCCCGAGTCGGCGGTCCGCTCCGGGAGCCTGTCCGCCGGCTCGGTCGACGTCATCAGCGGGGTCGAGCCCACCGCGGTCGGCGAGCTCGAGTCGGTCGGCACCGTCCTCACCCGCTCGACCCCGGGGTACGTCAACGGCGTCTACTTCAACGCCTCCGGCCCCGCGACGGCCGACCCGGCGGTACGCCGAGGCATCGCGCACGCCGTCGACCCCACCCAGATCCGCGACACGGCGGCGACCGACAAGTTCGCCGTGGCCACGAGCATCCTGTCCGCGTCGACCCCCGGGTGGGCCGACGAGAGCTCATCGTTCGGGTTCGACCCGGCCGCGGCCGGACGGGACCTGGACTCCGCCGGGTGGGTCGCCGGACCGGACGGGGTCCGGGCGAAGAACGGGACGCGGCTGTCGCTGAAGCTCATCTACATGAACTCCTCCGCGCAGACCCAGAGTGCGGTGGAGGTGCTGCAGCAGCAGCTCCGCAGCGTCGGGGTGGACCTGACCCTGTCGGGCGGATCGGCACCGGACTTCCTGGCCGCGTGGCAGAGCGGAGACTTCGACGCCGCCTGGATCGCCGGGGGCGCCTCCGACGCCGACATCCTGCGGACCGTCTACGGCAGGAACGGCACCAACTTCTACAAGGTCGAGGACCCACAGCTCGACGACCTGCTCACCCGTCAGCTCGCCGCCGTCGACCAGGGTGCCCGGTTCGCGCTGCTCGCGCAGGTACAGAAGCGGATCGCCGACCAGTACTACCAGGTACCGGTCTACGAGAACACCGGGATCATCGCCACCACCACGGCGGTGCACGGCGTGGTCTTCGGTGCCGACTCCCGGCTCGACCTGCTCGTGGGCGCCTGGAAGGACCCGACCTGAGGGCTCACCGGCTCCCCGGCCGCCGGGGGGCCGGGGGCCATCGACCCGCACGAGCTGGGAGCTCCTGTTGACTCGCTACGTCCTGGGCCGCCTCGGACAGGCCCTGCTGGTGGTATGGGCCGCGTACACGGTCACCTTCGCGGTGCTCTACGTACTGCCCGGGGACCCGGTGTCCCTGATGGCGGGCACGAACGTCGGCTTCCTCACCTCCGCCGAGCTCGACGGCCTGCGCCACGAGTACGGGTTCGACCGGCCCCTCGTCGTGCAGTACCTGACACTCCTGGGCGCCGCGGTGACCGGGGACTGGGGACACTCGATCGTCAGTGGCCGCCCCGTTCTCGACGTCGTCGTCGAGGCCCTGGTCCCGACGCTGCAGCTGACCGCGGTCGGGCTGGCCGTCGCCGCCGTGGGCGGGACCGCACTGGCCCTGTCCACCGTGTGGACCGGACGGCGGTGGCCCGCCCAGCTGCTCGCGGCGTTGCCACCGGTGGGGGTCGCGGTCCCGGCGTTCTGGTTCGGTCTGCTGCTGATCCAGTGGTTCTCCTTCGGGATCCCGTTGTTCCCCGCCTTCGGGGCCCAGGGGCCCGCTGCACTCGTGCTGCCCGCACTGTCACTCGCCGTCCCGACAGGCGCCACGATCGCGCAGCTGCTGACCCGCGGCCTCGCGGCGACGCTCGCGGAGCCCTACATCCAGACGGTCCGCGCCCGCGGTGCCGGGACAGGACGGCTCCTGGTCCGGCACGCCCTGCGCAACGCCGCCCTGCCTGCGGTGACGATGACGGGCGTCGTCGTCGGGGGGCTGCTGTCCGGAGCGGTCGTCGTGGAGACCGTGTTCTCACGACCCGGGCTGGGCAGGGTCGTCGCCCAGGCCGTCGGGCAGCAGGACGTGGCGGTGGTCCAGGGCGTCGTCGTGCTCGCAGCCGTCGTATTCGTGCTGGTCAGTCTCGCGGTGGACCTGCTGTACCCGGTCCTGGATCCACGGATCCGGATCACCGGGCGAGGTCCGGCCCGTTCGGCCCGGGGAGGTGCGGCATGACGCTCACCATCGCGCGGCCCCCCACCGGCACGGGTGCTCGGCCCCTGGGACGACGCCGACGGCGGCGGCCACCCGTCGGGCTCCTCCTCGCCGTCGCGTGGATGCTCGTCGTCGTGCTGGCGGTGCTCCTACCGCAGCTGCTCGCGAGCGGGGACCCGCTGGCCGGTGTGCCGGCGCTGAAGCTGGACGCCCCCTCGGCGCAGCACTGGCTGGGCACCGACGCGGTGGGCCGTGACCTCTACACCCGCGTGGTCCACGGCACCGGGTCGACGATGCGTACCGCCGTCCTCGCCGTGGCGCTGGGCGTCGCGTTCGGATCGCTCCTCGGTCTCGCGGCCGGGCTGGCGGGCGGGATCGTGGACGTCGTCGTCATGCGGGTCGTGGACGTGCTGTTCGCCGTTCCGGCGATCCTCCTGTCACTCGCACTGATCACCGTGCTCGGGGCGGGCACCGCCTCGGTCGCGTTCGCGGTCTCGGTGGGCAGCGTCGCCGGCATCGCCCGCATCCTCCGCTCGGAGGTCCTCAAGGTGACGACGTCGCCCTATGTGGAGGCCGCGCTGGTCAGCGGGAACCGGCCGCTGCGGCTCACCCTGCGGCACGTCCTGCCGAACGCGATGACCCCGCTGTTCGCCCTCGCGGCCCTCGAGCTCGCCGTCGCCATCCTGTCGGTGTCCGCGCTGGGCTTCCTCGGATACGGCACCCGGCCGCCCGCTCCCGAATGGGGCGCCATGGTCGCCGCGGGCCGTGACTCGCTGCAGACGGCGTGGTGGCTGACCACGTTCCCCGGCCTGGCGATCGTGGCGACCGTCCTCGCCACGAACCGGCTGTCCCTGCTCGGCAGAGGAGGACTGCGATGACCCGCGACCCCGTTCTGGCGGTCGAGGACCTCTCGGTGCGCTACACCACCGGGTACGGCACCGTCGACGCCGTCCGCGGTGCGTCCCTGCGCGTGGCGCCCGGCGAGACGGTCGCGATCGTGGGCGAGTCCGGGTCGGGCAAGTCCACGCTGGCACTCGCCGCGCTCGGGCTGCTGCCGCCGGACGCGACGATCACCGGGGGCCGGGTGCTCCTGCGCGACGACGACCTCGCCGCCCTCGACGACGGGCAGCTGCGCCGGCTGCGCGGCCGGACCGTCGCCCTCGTCCCCCAGGACCCCGCCGCATCGCTGGACCCCGTCATGCGGGTCGGGCGGCAGGTGGCCGAAGTGGTGCGGATCCACGGCCTCGCCCGTGGGCGCGCCGCCCTCGGTATCGCCCGCGAGGCGCTCGCCCGTGCCGGTCTCGACCCGGACGAGGTCGCCGGGCGGTACCCGCACGAACTGTCGGGCGGGATGCGCCAGCGGGTCCTGATCGCCGCCGCCCTCGCCGGGGAGCCTGCCCTGATCGTCGCCGACGAGCCCACCAGCGCGTTGGACGTCACCGTCCAGAAGCAGATCCTCGACCACCTCGCCACCCTCACCGCGCGGAGCGGGACCGGGCTGCTGTTCGTCACCCACGACCTCGCGGTGGCGGCCGAACGCGCGGATCGCGTGCTGGTCATGCGGGCCGGCGAGGTCGTCGAGTCCGGCCGTCCCGGGCAGGTGTTCGACAGCCCGCAGCATCCCTACACCCGTGAGCTGGCCGCGGCCGCTCCCCGGCTCCGCGGCGGGACCGCGCGCGCCGAACCCGCCCCCGACGAGCCGATCCTGGAACTTCACGGGATCACCAAGACCTACCCGTCCCGGACCGGGCAGGACAGCGGACGACCGGCGGTCGACGGGCTGCACCTCGCGCTCTCCCGACGACGCACGCTGGCGTTGGTGGGCGAGTCCGGCTCCGGCAAGACGACCGTGGGACGGCTGGTGCTGCGGCTGCTCGATCCCGACAGCGGCCGTATCACCTTCGACGGCCACGACGTCACGGCTGCGCGCGGCCCCGAGCTGCGTGCGCTGCGCCGCCGCGTCCAGCTGGTGCAGCAGAACCCGTTCACGGCGCTGAACCCGCGCCTGACCGTCGAGGCGGTCATCGCCGACCCGCTGCACGCCCATCGCGTCGGCACCCCCGCCCTGCGCCGACGACGCGCGGCCGAGCTCGCCGACGTCGTCCATCTCCCCGCCGACGCCCTGCGACGCCGTGCTGCGGAGCTCTCCGGCGGCCAACGACAGCGGGTCGCCATCGCCCGCGCGCTGGCGCTCGAGCCCGAGCTGGTCGTCCTCGACGAACCGGTCTCCGCGCTCGACGTCTCCGTCCAGGCGCGCATCCTGGACCTGCTCGCCGGTCTGCAGCGCGACCACGGCATCGGCTACCTGTTCGTCACCCATGACCTCGCCGTCGCGCACGAGATCGCCCACGACGTCGCCGTCCTGCGGGGCGGGCGCCTCGTGGAGTACGGACCCGCCGCGACCGTCCTGTCCGCCCCCGCGAACCCCTACACCGCGGCGCTGCTCGACGCCGTCCCCGACCCTCGTCGTCGCCGACCGGCGACGACGCCGTCCCCGCTGTGAGGAGTGCACCCGTGCCCGACACCGTCGACGACGCCGCCCGGTGGGTGAAGGTCGCCGCGTCCTTCGCCGAAGGCCTGCCGGACACCGGCGGGGCGGCCCGGCGCAGGCACGCCGTGGCCGCGCTCGCCGACAACGGCCTGACCACCCTGCTCGGACCTGCCCGGCACAGCGGTGCCGAGCAGCCGTGGAGTGTGGCGCACCGGGTGGTGCGCGAGATCGCCGGCGTCGCACCCGACATCGCCGAGCTCCTCGGACGCCACTACGTCTGGTTCTGGATCGCGGAGTTCATCGGCACCGACGAGAAGATCGACCACATCGGCGAGGTCGCCACCCGGGCCCGCTGGTTCTACAGCGGAGCCACCGACCCCCGCGCCGCCGCACTCACCGTCACCGACCGGGGCGACGTCATGCTCTTCGACGGCAGCATCGCTCCCGCCGTCGGCGCGGACGTCTCCACGATGACGGTCCTGCAGGGCGTCCGGCCCGATGCGGCGACTCCGATCAGCGCCCTCGCCTACACCTCCCACCCCGGTGTCCGGGTTCCCGGCGACGACGGCACGCGGATCGACGTCACCTCGGCGGACATCCCGTGGACCGGCGCGTTGGGGCACGTCGACAAGCGCTTCGAGCCACGCCCGTACAACGGGCTGCTCGTCCCGACCCTCGACCTGCTCCTGCTCGACATCGCCCTCGCCGGCCGGAGGCCCGACGACGCCGTCGGGGCGGCCGTGCGGCTGGCCGATCACGTCGTCGCCCGGGCTCAGCGGCTCCACGACCACCGCAGGAGCCTCACCGACGCCGAGGTCCGCGCGCACGTACGCCTCGTGTCCGAGCTCGCCGCCACGGTCGATGCCGCGCTCGCCCCGGCCGACGTCCTCGGGGGAGGCCTCCGGTGACCCCGCTCTCCCTGCTCGATCTCGCCCCGGTCGGCGAGGGACAGTCCCCGGAGGAGGCGTTCGCCACCACCGTCGACCTCGCCCGGCACGCCGACCGGCTCGGCCTCGTCCGGTTCTGGGTCGCCGAGCACCACGGCATGCCCGGCATCGCGAGCTCGGTCCCCGAGGTCCTCGTCGCCGCCGTCGCCGCCCGGACCAGCGGCCTGCGCGTGGGGTCCGGGGCGGTCCTGCTCTCCGGCCGGGAGCCGCGGGCCGTCGCCGAGGCCTTCGGCATGCTCGCCGCGCTGTTCCCCGGCCGGATCGACCTCGGTGTCGGGCGCGGCGGTGGCACCGCGGGCTCGCTCGACGCCCGGCTCGACCAGCTCGACGGCCATCTCACCGACCCGCGCGGGACAGCCCTGCCCCGCGCGGCCCGTCCGGCGGACACCTGGCTCGTGGGCTCCAGCGTCTCCAGCGCGCTCGTCGCCGCCGAACGGGGCCTTCCCTACGCCTTCGCCCACCACTTCTTCAGCCCCACCGACGCCGTCCGGGCCCTCGACACCTACCGGACCCGCTTCCGTCCCGGCCCCACCCGGAGCACCCCGTACGCGGTGCTCACCGTCCACACCGTCTGCGGTGAGGACGACGCCGACGCCCGCCGGCTCGTCGCCCCGGCTCTCGCTCCGGCGCTCGGCGTCGCCGGTCTCGGTCCGCGGAGCCCGTTCCCCACCCCCGCCGGCGCGGCCTCGCTGCCCTGGACGAACGAGCAGCTGGACCGGGCCGGAGCGCTGCTCGACGAGCAGGCCGTCGGGTCCCCGGCGACGGTGCGGCGGCGTCTGGACGAGCTCGCCGCAACCACCGGTGCGGACGAGCTGATGCTCACGTCCAACCTGACCACCGGGGAGGACCGGCTGGGCAGTCTCGACCGTCTGCTCGCCGAGCTCGGTGGCGTCGACCGCCCCGGAGCCGTCGGGGTCGGGCATCGGCCGTGACCACCCCCGTACTCGGCCCCGAGGTCCTCGGGGACCCGTCGACCGCCTACCGGGCGGGGCTGATCGGGTCCGGCATCACGACGTCCGCCTCGCCCGTGCTTCACGAGACCGAGGCCGCCGCCCACGGCGTCAGGGCGCGGTTCGCCCTTCTCGACCTCGACGAGCTGGGGCACGGTGCCGCGGTTCTGGACGCGGTGTTGCGGGAGACCCGCGGAGCGGGCTGGCAGGGGGTGACCGTCACCCATCCCGCCAAGCAGACGATCATGCCGTTGCTGGACGAGGTGTCTCCCGCTGCGGCGGCCATCGGTGCGGTCAACACCGTCGTCTTCGACCACGGGCGCACGGTCGGACACAACACGGACTGGTCCGGTCACGCGCGTGGCCTGCGCACACGTCTGCCGGGAGGTCTGGCCGACGACGACCTGCGGTCCGTCGTGCTGGTGGGCGCCGGCGGCGCGGGCTCCGCGGTGGGGCACGCCCTGCTGACCCTCGGGGTGGAACACCTCTCGGTGGTCGACGTCGACAGTCGCCGGGCCTCCGCGCTCGTCGCGACGCTCGGGCGTCGCCACCGTGGCCGGACGGTGCGGGCGACCGTGCCCGACGACGTCCCCGCGCTGCTCGCCGACGCCACCGGGGTCGTGAACGCCTCACCGGTCGGTATGGCCGGCCACGAGGGACAGCCGGTTCCCACGTCCGCGCTGCACGCAGGCCTGTGGGTCAACGACATCGTCTACCGTCCTCGTCGCACGGCCCTGCTGGTCGCGGCCGAGCGTGCGGGCTGCCGGGTGCTGGGGGGCGGTCCGATGGTCGCGCTGCAGGCGGCGGACGGCTTCACGCTGCTCACCGGCCGTCGTGCCGACGACGACCGCATGCTCAGGACCGTCGAGGCGGCCGGCCCCCGAGGTCAGAGGCTGTCGTCGTAGTCGAGCCGGGACGCCTGGACGTGCGACTGGTGGCGCTTGGCCCAATCCGTGAGGAGCGACAGGGTGTGCGCCAGCTCACGGGCGGCCTCGGTCAGCCGGTACTCCGTCCGGGGTGGCACCGTCGCGTAGACCGTGCGGGTCAACAGTCCGTCCCGCTCCAGGTTCCGCAGGGTGAGGGTCAGCATCCGTCTGCTGATCCCGGGGATTCCGCGTTCGAGCTCGGTGAAGCGTGCCACCTCCTCCGCGCCGACGAGCGTGAGCACCCCGATCGCCCATTTCCCGCTCACCCGGTCCAGCACCTCGTTCAGCGGGCAGACATGGCGGACGGCGTCGTGTCCGTCGTCCGGCTCGGCAGTGCCTCGACCCTGGTTACCGTTGAGCATCTCTGTAACCATACGTAACACAGGGCATGTTCGCAGCGACCGCCCGTCCGGGGAACGGGAGGCCCGGAGCCGCCCGCGCAGCGCCGTCGGCCCCGCGCGGGCTCATCGCAGGCCGAGTCGTTTCCGGTAGTCGTCCAGCCGCAGGTGGGTGCCCTTGAGCCCGGACGTCTGCTCGGCACCCAGGACGCCGACGGCCTCGTTGTAGGACGCGCCGCCCTTCGGACCCAGCGGGAGCGAGATCCCCGGTGACGGCACCGCGTACCGCGACGGCTCGCCGCCCTGACCGCCCAGCCGGCGGCGGATCGTGTCCGCGACCGTCCCGGCGTGGATCTCGGCCGCCTTGGCCATCTTGGCCTCGGGCAGGTCGGTGAGGTCGCCGATCGCGAACACGTCGTCGTGGCCGGCGACCGTCAGCTCGGGGGTGACCCTCACGTGGCCGTCGGCCCGACGGGCATCGGCCAGGTCCCCCGCCAGGTAGCCGGACGTGGGCACCACCCCGTAGCAGCGGAACCAGATGTCGGCCCGCACGGTGCGTCCGCTGCCGGTGGTGACCTCGACCGGGCCGTACGTTCCCGGTCCGGTCGCCGGCGGCTCGGTCAGCGCGGTGCCCAGCAGCAGCTCCACGCCGAGATCGGCGAGCTGGCCGCGGAGCTCGTCGCGCAGCTCGTCCGGGAAGCCTCCGCCGAGCAGATCCGGGGCCGGGTCGACGATCGTCACCGCGGTCGCCGGCAGCGCCGAGCGGATCTCGCCGGCCAGCTCCAGCCCGGCCGGGCCGGCACCGAGCACCAGCACCGACGACGCGTCGACCAGCGCCCGGTGCGCGGCACGGATGCGCTCCTTGCCCCGGTCGGCGTCCTCGACGTCGACCTTGGCCGGGAACGGGTAGGTCGAGCCGGTCGCCAGGATCGTGATGTCCGGCTCGATCACCTCCCCCGAACCGAGCACGACCCGCTGCGACGTCACCTCGACGGCCCGGTCCCGGACCACCCGGCCCCGGGCGAGCAGCGAGCCGTAGGGCAGGAAGATGTCGTCCACCCAGGACGGGTCGACCAGTGCGCGGAGTGCCGCGACGTTGTGCACGAACGCGTCCCGCGGCTCGACGAGGACGACGTCGGCGACGTCGTCGAGCTCGCGGGCGGCGAGCACCCCGCCGTAGCCGCCGCCGATGATCGCAACTGTGGCTGTCATGGGTCACCTCTCGATCGGTGTGGGTGAGTCGGGACGGACGCGGCGGCGCACGCCGGCGAGGGCCACGAGCGCTGCGAGCCCGAGCGCAGCCGCCGAGACGACGAACGCGGTGGTGTAGCCGGACAGCTCGGGGGTGCGGCTGCCGTCCGGCGTGTGGGCGGCGACGATCGTGGCCGCGAGCTGGGCGCCGACGGCGCCGCCGACCGTCCGCATGATCGTGTTGATGCCCGTCGCCTCGCCGGTCCGGCTCGGGTCGACGGCCGAGATCACGAGGTTCGCGAGCGAGGCGAACCCGAACCCGAACCCGACGCCCACCCCCAGGACGGCCGAGCCGACGTAGACCGGCCACGCCGACGTCGCGGCGGCGGCGAGGAACACGAAGCCCGCGGCGCCGATCACGCACGCCAGCACCAGGACGGGGACGAACCCGATCCGGGACCCCAGCCGGCCGGCCACCGGGCTCGCGACGAGCATCGTCGCGGCCATCGGGACGATGAACCACCCGGCCTCGCCGACCGTTGCGCCGAATCCGTAGCCGGCCGCCGGGGACGTCTCGACGAACTGCGGGACCAGCGTGAACGCGGCGTACATCCCGATCCCGATCAGCAGCGCCGTGACGTTCGCCGTCAGCACCGCCCGCCGCCCCAGCAGCGCCATGTCGAGCAGCGGGTGACGTAGCCGCGACTGCAGGACGCCGAACACCACGAGCAGGACCGCCCCCAGCACGAACAGCCCGACCGTGGCCGGTGAGCCCCAGCCCCACGAGCGGCCCTCACTCGTCGCGAGCAGCACCGCGACCAGCCCGCCCGCCAGCAGCACACCGCCGCCCCAGTCCACCGAGGCCGACGCACGTGTCGCGGACTCCGGCAGCGCCACCGCGACCGCCACGAGCCCGAGAAGCGTCACCGCCAGCATCAGCCAGAAGATCCACGGCCACCCGAGGGAGTCCACGATCGGTCCGGGGATCACGAGGCCGACGCCGAACCCCACCCCGAAGATCGAGCTGATCCAGCCGATCGCGACCGGCACCTGGGCCGGGGCGAACACCTCCCGGGCCAGGCCGAAGGCGAGCGGGAACGTGGCCGCACCCACCCCCTGGATCGCCCGGGCGACGATCAGGACCTCGATCGACCCGGCGAGGGCGACGAGCAGCGTCCCGCCGGCCGCCACCCCCAGACAGGCGAGCAGGACCTTGCGTCTGCCGACGATGTCGCCGACGCGCCCCAGCAGCACCGTCGCGACCGACGCGGTGAGCAGGAACGCGCTGAGCAGCCACGCGACGGTGGCCGGCCCGGCGTCGAACTCGCGTTGCAGGTCGGGAAGGGCGGGCACGGGCATCGTCTGCAGCAGCGAGAACGACAGCACCGCGAGGAGCAGGGCACCGAACGGGGCCGCCACCGGTCGCGTGGCGGTGTCGGGAGTGACGTCGGAGCTCACGGAACCTCCTCGGGTCGGACGGCCGACGGTGGCCGAGGGAGACGCCCGCTGCCTGCCGATGCGACGGGGGCTCGCGGCCACCGGCTGGCAGACTGGGCCCGCAGCCCGGGCGAGTGCCGCGGGCGTCCACGACATTACAATACAATCTGCATTTCACTCCACCGCCCGACGTGATGGGAGCCACCGTGGCCACGACCCGGTCGACCGACCGCCCGTCCCGTGGGCTCGCCGCGAAGCGCAGCGCGATCGTGATCGCCGCCCGGCGGGCCTTCGGGAGGACCGGGTACCTCGGCACGAGCGTCGAGATGATCGCCGCCGAGGCCCAGGTCTCGACCCGGACCATCTACAACCACTTCCTGAACAAGGAGGAGCTGTTCGCCAGCGTCACGGTCGAGAGCTCCGGTGAGGTCGCCGTCGCCCGTGAACGCCTGATCGAGCGACGCCTCGGTGGCCGGATCGAGGACCTGGAGGCCGCGCTCGTCGAGCTCGCCTACGAGTGGCTGCTGCCCGACGAGTCGTTCCACGACCACTTCGTCCTGGTGCGCGAGATCCGCGCGGCGCCGGACCGGTTCCCCGAGGAGCTCCAGAAGGCCTGGCGCGAGGCGGGCCCGCACCGGGCACGGCGTGCGCTCGCCGACCAGATGGAACGACTGACCGGTGAGGGCCTGCTGCAGGTCGCCGATCCGATGGCGGCCGCCCAGCACTTCACCGCACTGATCACGTCGGCCGACATGCTGCCGTCGGAGTTCAGCCTGTCGGCCGGGCCGGACGAGGTCCGCGCGACCGCCGTGGCCGGGGTGCGCGCGTTCCTGTACGGCTACCTGCCCCGCTGACCCCGGCCACGGTTGGTCAGATCGGGCGCGCCTCGACGACGCACCGTCCACCGGGGACGACGCGGGTCAGCGCGAGACCCACGGCGTCGAACAGCGCGGCGAACGGGGCCTCGGTGCGGGCGGGACGTCGATGCCGGACGGCCGATCGGTCGTCACGACCCGGCGAGCCGGGACACAGCCCGGTCGAGCAGCACGCGCAGCTGCTTCTCCTCGTCGTCGGTGAACGCGGCGGAGAGCCCGTGCTCGATCGCGAGACAGGCCTCGTTCGCCCTGCGGAACGTGGAGCGACCGCGCGGGGTCATCCGCGCGACGAGCACCTGGGCGTGCACCTCCGACCGGCGTCGCTCGACGAGACCTTTCGACTCCAGGTTGGCCAGCAACGAGGCCATGCTCTGCGGCGTCACGCACCCGACCCGGGCCAGCTGGGCACCGGACAGCGGTGCGACGGACAGCGCGTAGAGAGCCGCGTACTGCGGAACCGACAGCCGGAACGGCTTGAGCGCACGCTCCTTGGCCGCCATGAGGGCCTGCTCCGAGCGCTTCAGGAACGTCCCCAGCCGTGACTCGAGGCTCTCGTTGATCCGCTCCTCGACACCCATGCGCCCTCCCCCTCGACGGCAGCTCCGACCGCGTACCCGACGAAGCTATCAGCCCCCGATCGAGCATCAGAGGCCTGAGTGAGGGCTCTCACGAACGGATTGACGCCCGGCATCGGACGCTGATTCGGTAGCTGCTGGGCATCAGAGTCCTGATGCTTGTCGGTGTTTCCGGACGAGGGGGATTCCCATGGTGTCCAGCACGGACACGAGACCCACCGATACCGGGGCGCGTCACCGGCCCGGGCTCACGCTCGGAGCGGTCTGCGCGGCGATCGTCCTGGTCCCGGTCACCGCGACCGGGACCCCGGTCGCGCTGGCCGACATCAGCCGTGGCCTCGGGACCGGTCTCACCTCCGCGCAGTGGGTGGTCAACGCGTTCTTCCTGACCTACGCGAGCTGCATGGCGATCAGCGGGTCGCTCGCCGACCTGACCGGGCGCCGCCGGATGTTCGCGGGCGGTGTCGCGCTGTTCTGCGCGTCGATGCTGGTCGCGGCGTTCGCCCCGACGATCGACGTCCTGGTCGTGGCCCGCGTGGTGGCCGGGGTCGGCGCGGCGTGTGCCACCACGGGCGGCAGTGCCCTGCTCGCCCACAGCTTCGACGGCCGGTCCCGGACACGGGCGTTCGGCGCGTTCGGCACGGCGATCGGGCTCGGCCTGGCGTTCGGGCCTCTGGTCGCGGGCGTCCTGGTCGGTGTGGGGGGCTGGCGGATCTTCTTCCTGGTCGCCGCCGTCGCCGTGCTGCCGGTGCTCGTGCTCGTGCCGCGGCTGACCGAGTCGCGCGACGCCCACCCCGCCGGGCCGGACTGGGCCGGCGCGGTCACGTTCACCGTCGCGCTGACGCTGCTGGTCTTCGGCTTCGTCGAGGCCCCGTCGGTCGGCTGGTCCAGCCCGTGGATCATCGGCTCGTTCGTCGTCGCGGCCGGGCTGCTCGGCGTGTTCGTGGCGATCGAGCGCCGCGTCGACCACCCGCTGATCGACGTGTCGCTGTTCACCGAGCCGCGGTTCCTGGCGATCGCCGCGATGCCGGTCCTGCTCGCGTTCGGTTTCGTCGCGCTGCTGACCGTGCTGCCGGCGTACTTCATGGCGACCGGCGGGATCAGCGCTCTGGGGGCCGGCCTGCTGCTGATGCTCCTGACCGCCCCGACGCTCGTCGTCCCCCTCGCCGTGAGCGCCGTCGCGCACAGGGTGCCCGAGCGGCTGCTGCTCGTCACGATCATGGCGCTGCAGGCCGCCGGGGCGGCGTGGCTGACCGGAATCCGCCCGGAGGAGGGCCTCCTCGCGCTCGCCGGGCCGCTGCTCCTGATCGGCGCCGGTTTCGGTGTCTCGCTGGCGATCCTGGACGGCGCCGCCGTGTCCGCCGTCGAGCCCGCCCGGGCCGGGATGGCGGCCGGGGTCTTCAACACCATGCGTCTCGGCGGGGAGGCGATCTCGATCGCCGTGCTCGGCTCGGTGCTCGCCGCCGTGTCCGGCTCCCGTCTGCGGGAGGCCGTCGGCCCGGCATCGGCCGGCGTGACCGACCGGCTGCTGCAGGGTGAGATGCCTGCCGACGCCGGGGCGGCCGTCCGCGTCGCCGCCGCCGGTGCCTACACCGACGCGCTGCACACGGGGCTCTGGGCGATCGCGGCGGTCTCGGTGCTCGGCGGCATCGCCGTCGGCCTGCTGGGCAGGCCGCGGACCACGCCCCCCGGCCGCGCTGACGGCACCACCACCGACGTGACGGTCCCGGCCGCGTGAGCGCGGCACCGCACACCACTTCGACGGAGGAAACGATGAGCACACGTGTCTGGCTGATCACGGGAGCATCCGCCGGTCTCGGACGGTCGTTGGCCCGTGCCGCCCTCGATGCGGGAGACAGCGTCGTCGCGGCGGTGCGCCGTCCCGACTCGGTGGGCGACCTGGTCGCCGCGGCGCCGGACCGCGTCGCGACGGTCGAGCTCGATGTCACCGACACCGCCCGGATCGCACCGGCCGCCGCCGAGGCGTTGTCCCGGTTCGGACGGATCGACGTCCTGGTCAACAACGCGGGCCGGGGCATGGCCGGAGCCGCCGAGGAGACGTCCGACGAGGACCTGCGCGAGCTCATGGAGCTGCACTTCTTCGGTCCGGTCACGCTCACCCGCACGCTGCTCGGGCACATGCGCGAGCGCGGCAGCGGGGCGATCGTGCAGATGAGCAGCCAGGCCGGGCGGTACTCGTTCCCGGGCATCAGCAGCTACTCGGCGACGAAGTTCGCGCTGGAGGGCTGGTCGGAGTCGCTCTCGGCCGAGGTCGAGCAGTTCGGCATCGACGTGATGATCGTCGAGCCGGGCCCGTTCCGGACGTCGTTCAACGAGCCGGACGTGTTCGGCTTCCCGGCCGCCTCGGAGACCTACCAGGCCGTCGAGCCGGTGCGCACCGCGCTGGCGAAGGCGAACGGCGAGCAGGCGGGCGACCCGGACCGGGCCGCCGCGGCCATCCTCACCGCCCTCGGATCCGGCACCCCGCCGCTGCGGCTGCCGCTGGGCAACGAGGCCGCGGACTCGATCCTCGCGAGCTTCGAGCGCTCGAGCGACGAGATCGCCACGTGGGAGGAACTGAGCCGGTCCGCGGACTACGCGGTCTGAGCGGCGACGACAACCCCCGCGCCGAGATCCCGGCGGTGCCCGGCGACGGCGAGCGCGTCGATCGTCGCGCGCGCCTCCCGCACGCCGACCTCCCCGGCCCCCACCTGCACCGCCAGGGCAGGCAACCGGTCGAGCTCGGCACGCAGCCAGGGGTGGTCGCGGTGCAGGGACGCCCGGTACTCGAGCCCGAACTCGGTCTCCGGCCCGTCGGTCGTCGCCGGGGATGCGCTCTGCGGATCGGACATCGAACCCGGCGTCTCCGATCTCCGGCCCGTTGCAGTTTGCCGTGCACGGTGTAATGTACCCCATCGTGGCCAGCGCACCTCCCCGCGGCATCGACAGGTTCCGGACCGTCGTCGCGGTGTCGCCATCGCTGCTGACCGTGCGCCGCCACGTGGACCTCTGCCTCACCGACAGCGGGCTCTGTCACCGGCGGTGACACGTCGGCGCCCGAGCGGCGCCGCGCGGTTCGCCCCTCGGCGACACCTCACGAGCCCGGCACGACGTCCGGCTCGGCCTGCCCACCGGGCCGCCGGCCCCTGTTCCCACCAGGAGCACCCCGTGACACCTGATCGACGTCGCCCCCTGCGTCGACGCCTTCTCCGACAGGCCGCCGCGACCGCGGTCCTCGGACTGCTCGTGGCCGGCTGCTCGTCGGAAGCCACCGGCGGGTCCGGCGACGCCGGCGGACCCCCACGGCCGGGCGGGACGCTGACGATCGCGCTCCCGTCCGACCCCACCTGCCTGGACCCGCAGCAGACCGGTCAGCTCGCCTCCACCGAGATCTCCCGGTCACTGGTCGACACGCTCACCGACCAGGACCCACGCACCGGCAAGATCGTCCCCTGGCTCGCCGAGTCGTACACGGCCGGCCCGGACACGAAGTCGTTCTCGTTCGTCCTGCGTGAGGGCGTCACGTTCAGCGACGGCACGCCCGTCGACTCGGCGGCGGTGAAGGCGACGTTCGACACGCTCGTCGGGCTCCCCAGCACCGGCGCACCGGCCTACCTCAAGGGGTACACCGGGACCACCGTCACCGACGCCCGGCACTTCACCGTCGGCTTCGGCAGCCCGAACGCGCAGTTCCTGCAGGCCACCTCGATACCGGGCTTCGGCATCCTGTCCCCCGCCACGGCGAACACGCCGCTGGCCGACCGGTGCCGCGGCCAGTACGTCGGCTCCGGCCCGTTCGTGCTCGACCACTACACACCCGACCAGGAGGTCGTGCTGCGCAAGCGGCCCGACTACAGGTGGCCGTCGCAGCTGTCGCCGAACACCGGCGCCGCCTACGTCGACGAGGCGAAGTTCCTGTTCGTGCCCGAGGCGGGCGCGCGGTCGGGGGCGCTGAGCTCGGGCCAGGTGCAGGTCGCCGAGCAGGTACAGCCCACCGACCAGGACCAGTTCCGGCAGCCCGGTTTCCGCCTGCTCGACATCCCGACCCCCGGCGTCGTGCCCCCGCTCTCGCTCAACCACGTCGGGCCGCTGGCCGACGAGAAGGTGCGCAAGGCGCTGCTGATCGGGATCGACCGGCAGGAACTGGTGAGCACGGTCTTCGGCTCCACCGGGAGGCCGGCGACGAGCGTGCTGGCCGCCAGCACCCCGTACTACACCGACCAGAGCAGGTACCTGGCGTACGACCCCGCGCAGGCCGGCGCGCTGCTCGACGCGGCGGGCTGGGTGCCGGGCCCGGACGGGATCCGGGTCAAGGACGGCAGGCGGCTCAGCCTGAACTGGCTGATCCCGGCGCCCACACCCCCGGCGAACGAGCCGGTGCAGCAGCAGCTGCGCACGATCGGCGTCGAGGTCCGGCTGAACCCGGTCGCCCCGCCCAAGTACGTCGAGCAGCAGCAGAAGGGCCAGTTCGACCTGACCGCCGTCGCGGTCACCCGGGCCGACCCGGACATCCTGCGGAACCTCTTCTCCACCGGCGGCGCGAACCTGTGGCACCTCCCGCCGAGCGAGCTCGACGGCTACCTGACCCGGCAGGCGGGCGCGAACACCGAGCAGGCCCGCCAGGAGGCCGTCACGAAGGCCGTGCAGTGGGTCCTGGAGCACGCGGACACCGTGCCGCTCTACGAGACCACCCTGGTCCACGCCGTCTCGGACGACGTCCACGACCTGCGGGCCGACGGGTCCACCCGGCTGGCGCTGCAGAGCGCATGGGTGTCCGGATGAGTGTGCGGTTCGCGCTGGCGCGGGCGGGGCGGGCGCTGTTCGTGGTCTGGGCCGCGTTCACGTGTGTGTTCATGCTGCTGCGGCTGCTCCCGGGCGACCCCGTCGCCCTGATGCTCAGCGGCCGCAACGGCTTCGAGGCCGTACCGCCCGAGGAGGTCGCCCGGGTCACGGCCGAGCTGGGCTTCGACCGTCCGCTGCCGGTGCAGTACCTGGGATCGCTCCTCGACGCCCTGCGCGGCGACTTCGGGGTGTCGATCCAGACCGGCCGCCCGGTCCGCGAGATGATCCTCGCGGCGCTCCCGCCGACGCTGCAGATCGGGATCGCCGGCCTGCTGCTCGCGTTGCTCGGCGGCGCGGCGCTGGGCGTGGCGGCGAACCTCGTCCGCTCCCCCGCGCTCGGTCAGCTGCTGCGGTCGCTGCCGGCGATGTCGATCTCCGTGCCGTCGTTCTGGCTCGGCCTGGTACTGATCCAGATCTTCGCGCTGCACTGGCGCCTGTTCCCGTCACTCGGCGGGTCCGGCGTGGCCGGTGCGGTGCTGCCCGCGATCACGCTCGCCGTCCCGGGCGCGGCGATGGTGGCCCAGGTGCTCGCGACGAGCCTGCACGACACGTTGACCGAGGCCCACGCCGACACCGCGCGGGCGACCGGCGCCGGTCCGATCCGGATCGTGCTCACGCGCGGCCTGCGCAACGCCGCGATCTCCTCGCTGACCGTCGCGGGACTGCTGGTCGGCGGCATGATCGGCGGTGCCGTCGTCGTCGAGACCGTGTTCTCCCGCCCCGGGATGGGCCGGATCACCCAAGCCGCCGTCGGGGCGCAGGACCTGCCGGTCGTGCAGGGCGTCGTGGTCGTGGCGTCGGTGGCGTTCGTGCTGGTCAACCTCGCCGTCGACCTGCTCTACCCGGTGCTCGACCCACGGATCCGGTCGACCGGCGTCCTGGTGGCGTCGTGACGGCCCCCGAGGTGCTGGAGCCGGTGGAGCGGGCGGAACGACTGCCGGTCCGGGTGCGCCCCGGCGTGGTCGCCTCCGTGCTCGTCCTGGTCGTCGTCGCCGGGTGGGCGGTGCTGCCGGACCTGTTCACCGGCGTGAGCCCGATCGACGGCAGCTCGACGACGAAGTTCCGGCCGCCGAGCTGGGCGCACCCGTTCGGCACCGACCAGATCGGCCGGGACCTGTTCGCCCGCGTCGTGCACGGGGCGGGGCCGTCGTTGCAGGCGGCGCTGATCGCGATCACGCTCGCGCTGGGCCTGGGTGTCGCGTTCGGACTGCTGGCGGGCTTCCTCGGCGGCTGGGTCGAAGCCGTGATCATGCGGGTGGTCGAGGTCCTGCTGTCGATCCCGCCGGTACTGCTCACGCTGACGATCATCAGCGCGATCGGGTTCGGGACGCTCGAGGTCGCCGTCGCGGTCGGCCTGACCAGCGTCGCCGCGTTCACCCGGCTGATGCGCGGCGAGGTGCTCCGGATCCGTACGGCCGCCTACGTCGAGGCGGCGATCATGTGCGGGACCCGGTGGTGGTCGATCCTGCCCCGCTACGTGCTGCCGGCCTCCGTGGGCCCGGTGCTGGCGCTCGCCGCGCTCGACTTCGGCCTGGTGGTGCTGGCCGTGTCCTCGCTGAGCTTCCTCGGCTTCGGCCAGCCCCCGCCCGCACCGGAGTGGGGGTCGCTGGTGGCCGACGGGCGCAACTACCTCGCGACGGCGTGGTGGCTGACGGTCGTGCCCGGCGCCGTCGTGGCCGCCGTCGTGCTCGCGGCCAACCGCCTGTCCCGGCTGCTGGACGCGGACCGGAGGAGGGGCGCATGAGTGACACACCGGTACTCCTGAGCGTCCGTGACCTGCGGGTCGGCTACCGCACGGCCCGCGAGCGGGTGCGCGCGGTGACCGGCGTCGACCTGGACGTCCCGGCGGGACGGGTCACCGCCGTCGTCGGGGAGTCCGGCTCGGGGAAGTCCACACTGGCCCAGTCGGTGATCGGGCTGCTGCCCGGCAGCGGGCGGGTGGAGTCCGGGCGGATCCTGCTCGACGGCGACGACCTCACCGCACTCGACGACCGCGGTTGGCGCTCGGTGCGGGGACGCCGGATCGGGCTGGTCCCGCAGGACCCCACGATCGCGCTCGACCCGGTCACGCCGGTCGGGCGGCAGGTCGCCGCCGTGCTGCAGGTGCACGGTCTGGCCCGCGGCCGCGAGGCCCGCGAGCGAGCGGTCGAGCTGCTCGCCGCCACCGGGCTGCCCGAACCGGCCCGCCGGGCCCGCCAGTACCCGCACCAGCTCTCCGGCGGCATGCGCCAGCGGGTGCTGATCACCATGGCGACCGCGGCACGGCCAGGACTGCTGGTCGCCGACGAACCGACGTCGGCGCTGGACGCGACGGTCGCCCGGCGCATCCTCGACCTGCTCGACCACGTCGTCGCCGACACCGGCGCCGGGATCCTGCTGGTCACCCACGACCTCGGCGTGGTCGCGGACCGGGCCGCGCACGTCGCGGTCATGAACGGCGGCCGGATCGTCGAGCAGGGTCCCACCGCCCGGGTGCTCGGCGACCCGGAACACGCCTACACCCGGCGGCTGATCGCCGACGTCCCGACCGTGACCCGCAGGCGTCGCAGGCCGGAGCCCCGGGCGGCGGCGGACGAGCCCGTGCGGCTGCGGGTCCGCGACCTGACCCGGACGTTCCCGGTCGGCGGGACGCTGCGCACGCGGCACCGCACCGTCGTCGACGGCGTCGGCTTCGACATCGCGGCCGGGCACACGCTCGGGCTGGTCGGCGAGTCCGGGTCGGGGAAGACGACCACCGCCCGGATCGTGGTCGGCCTGGAGCGGGCCACGTCCGGGACCGTGCACCTCGGCGAGCAGGAGATCACCGGCGCCGACCGGGCGACGCTGCGCGGCCTGCACCGCCGGATCCAGATGATCTACCAGAACCCGTACTCGTCGCTGAACCCGCGGTTCACCGTCTCCGAGCTGCTCACCGAGCCGATGCGCAACGTCGGCATCGTCGACCGCGGCTCGCGCCCGCGCGCGGTCCGCGACCTCCTCGACGCGGTCGCACTGCCGACGGGCACGGCGGATCGCAGGGCCGGGGAGCTCTCCGGCGGGCAACGCCAGCGGGTCGCCATCGCCCGCTCGCTGAGCGTGGAGCCCGAGGTCCTGGTCTGCGACGAGCCGGTCTCGGCCCTCGACGTGTCCGTGCAGACCCAGATCCTGGACCTGCTCGTGGAGCTGCAGCGGCAGCGCGGGCTGACCTACCTGTTCATCTCCCACGACCTCGCCGTCGTCCGTCAGGTCAGCGACCGGATCGCGGTCATGCGGGACGGCCGGGTCGTCGAGGCCGGCGACACCGAACAGATCTTCCTCGCCCCGCGGACGGACTACACGGCGGAGCTGCTCGCCGCCGTCCCCGGCCACGGCGCCCCGGCCGTCACGGACCGGGACCGCGGGGTCGCGCCGCCCACCGACACGGACAAGGAGCTCTCGTGGATCTCGGACTGATCACCTTCGGCAGCCTGCTCCCCGACGCGTACACCGGCGTCGCGGTCAGCCAGCACGCGCGCATCCGGGAGGTGGTCGAGGGGGCGCGGACGGCCGAGGAGCTCGGCTACTCCTGGTACACGATCGGCGAGCACCACTTCGGTGAGCGCGACACGATCCCGGCGCCCGCGCTCGTCCTCGCGGCCGCCGCCGAGCACACGTCGACGATCCGGCTGGCGACCGGGACCACACTCGTCGCGAACCGGGACGCGGTGCTCGTCGCCGAGGAGTACGCGCTGCTCGACCAGCTCAGCGGCGGGCGCCTGGAGCTGGTCGCGGGCGGCTCGTTCTTCCCCGAGCCGTACGCCGTGTTCGGCCAGGACCCGGACAGCCGCTCCGCGCGCAAGCGCGAGGGCGTGGACCTGCTGCTGCGGCTGTGGAGCGAGGACCGGGTCGACTGGTCCGGCGAGTACCGCCCGCCGCTCGACGGGGTCCGGGTCGAGCCGCGGATCCACCAGGACCGGCCGCCGGTGTGGGTCAGCGGCGGGTCGCGGCCCGACTCGGTCCACCTGGCCGTCGAGCACGGCCTGCCGATCGTGTTCGGGACGACCGCGGGCAACCCGCACGACTGGGCGGCGGCCACGCAGTCCTACCGGGACCTGTGGGCCGAGCACCGGCCCGGCCCGGTGCCCCGGATCGGGGCCGCGAGCCACGCGTTCGTGGCCCGCACCTCGCAGGAGGCGCGGCAGCGGTGGGCCGAGTACTTCGGCAACTACCTGTCCGCGCGCATCCCGCGCCACGAGCAGGACTTCGAGGGCCGGATCGGTCCGGACGGCCCGTCGCTGTGCGGCAGCCCGGCCGAGGTCCTCGACAAGCTCGGCCGACTGCACGAGCTGTGGGGTCACGACCTGCACCTGCTCGCCGTCGACATCGGCGGCATCGCGGCGGCCGAGGTCACGGCCGCCGCCGAGCTGATCGCCGCCGAGGTCCTCCCGCACCTGCCGGCATCGGCCCCGGTCGCGGCGGGCGCCCGTGCTTGACGACGACGTCCGCGAGCTCGCGCGTGCGGTCACGCTCGGCTCGCTGACCACGCTGATGCGCGACGGGACGCCGCAGGTCGGCCTCGTCTGGCCGCACGCCGACGACGAGCACGTCCTGATCGGCACGAGCCCCACCCGTCAGAAGTACCGCAACGTGGTGGCCGACCCGCGCGCGACGATCCTGCTGATGGACCAGGTCGACCGGCGCCGCCACATCGAGGTCCGCGGCGAGGTGGTGGACGTCGAGCGGGGCGAGGCCGCGCTGTCGCCGGCCCACACCACGTTCTCGAAGTGGACCGGCGACCCGACCCCCCGCCCGTCGGACGGCGAGCGGGTGCTGCTGCGCCTGCTCCCCCGGCACATCCACCGCAAGGAGTGACCATGACCGAACAGATCGAGCCGATCGTCGACCAGACCTGGCTCGCCGAACGGCGCGACGACGTCCTGCCGGCCGACGTCCGGTGGTACCTGGACGGCCGCAGCGGCTACGACGCCCACCTGGCGGGGCACCTGCCCGGTGCCGTCCGGGTCGACCTCGACCCCGCCACGTTCACCGGGCGGCTCGCGCTCTACCCGGGCTCGTGGTCCGCGTGGGGAGCCGATCCCGCGCGCGAGGCCGAGCTCGGTGGCGTCACCCCCCACGACACGGAAGGTGCACCACGATGAGCGCGATCCTCGGCCGCCGCCTCGGCTTCGGCTCCGGCGGCATCGTCGGCCACCTGAGCACCCCGGAGGTCGTCGACCTCGCACAGAGCGCCGACGAGCTGGGCTTCGACCTGTTCACGCTCAGCGATCACCTGCACTCCGAGCGGGAGACGCTGGAGCCCTGGACGGCGTTGAGCTGGATCGCCGCGCGGACGAGCCGGATCGAGGTCGGCACGAACGTCCTGGGTCTGCCCTACCGCGACCCGCCGGTGCTCGCGAAGATGGCCGAGACCCTCGACCGGCTGTCCGCAGGGCGACTCGTGCTGGGGCTCGGCGCCGGAGGCTACGACCACGAGTTCGAGGCGTTCGGCCTGACCGTGCGCACGGCCCCCGAGAAGATCACCGCGCAGTACGAGGCGCTCGACATCCTCCGTGGCCTCTGGACCCGCGAGACCACCACCTACCACGGTGAGCAGTTCCGGACCAGCGAGGCACGGATCTCCCCGCGCGCGGCACACCCGATCCCGATCTGGCTCGGCTCGTACGGCCCGCGCGCCCTGCGCCTGACCGGGGAACGTGCCGACGGGTGGCTGCCCTCGTTCGGGCGGATCACGCTCGAACAGGCCACCCGGATGCGCGCGCAGGTCGTCGCGGCCGCCCGGGACGCCGGTCGCGACCCCGGCGAGATCACGTGCGCCTGCAACATCGCGGTGCGCGTCGATGCGAGGGGCGAGCCGCGTCCGGGGTTGGTCACCGGGCCTGTCGAATCCGTCGTCGAGCAGGTGCTGGAGGTGGTCGGCGCCGGGTTCACGTTCCTGCTGATCCACTCGTTGACCGTCGACGAGCAGGAGGTGCTGGCCCGCGACGTGTTCCCGCAGGTCCGGACGCTCGCCGAGGAGCGCGGGCTGGTCGGGGCGGGCGGGGGAACCGACTGAGGGCCGGCCGGCCGGAGGGGAAGGTCGCGCTGGTCACCGGCATCGCGGGCGGGCAGGGACGCCTCGGTGAAATCCGCGCCGCACAGATGGGCCGATGCGCGCGACCACCGACGATCCTGACCAGGAGCCGGGCGTCCGTCGGAGAGGTGGCCTCGTTCTACGTGGACCCGCCATGGGGGAGAGTCGGTGTCGGACGCGAGCTGATGTCCGCGAGCCTGGACACACCGGCCCGCGCCGGATACGCGATGGGAACGCTCCGGGTTCTGTCGTCTGTCGACGACGGGCTGAGACTGACCCCCTGACGTCGGATTGGGATTGACCCCTTCTGGACGACGCTGAGGGGGTGTTGTCGGTGGAGGACTGGGCCGAGATCCGTCGTCTACATCGGGCGGAGGGT
>NZ_JBEDNP010000011.1:0-226140 GCF_040105315.1 Pseudonocardia tropica | reverse complement strand
ATCGTCACCACCGAAGCCGCACCGACCGGCAGCGAGGCACTCATGACAACCGAGGCAATAACCGCCTAGAATCCCGAACCAAGATCACGCGGAGTCGATCTCATACACCACTCCGCCGGACGTGACCTCACCGTTGGGGAGCTTGATGCACCGCGGGGCCCGGTTCTTCGCCCGCCACTCGTAGAACGTTGACCGCGAGATCCTGAGTTCTGCGCACACCTGCATGACCGTCAGCCGCTCCGTCGTCTTCGTCATGCCGCTGCTCCCTCAGTTGCCGAACGGTCGGGTGGGGCGTCGCTTGTCGCCAGGACGGCGGCGTCGTAGTCCGCGCGCCATCGGCTCCGTTGGTTGATCGCATGGAGCAGCAGCACCGTGCGAGGAGGCACGTCCGAGTCCCCGGGCTTGGTCGTCTCCCAGGTGAACGGGCCGTCGTTGACGGCGTAGGCGGGCTGCACCCCTGCCCGGTCGAGCAGTTGCCGAACGAACGCCGTCCGCTCCGCGCGGTGGTCCGAGAGCGACTTGTTGGACCACTTCCGTGAGACCAGTACCCGGCGTCCGGCGATGCCGAGGTGCTCGGGCTTGTGCGCTTTGCCCTTGCACTGCCCTGGCGTCGTCCCGGGTCGGGCGCCCTTGGGCTCGATGCCATAGAGCAGCCAGATCGGGCAGCGCGGCGAGCACGGCGTGATGGCCAGCTCGGCGGCCAGGCGGCGGGCGTGCTCCCGCTGGCGAGACGTCGCGGACTCGTCGAGGCCGGCGGCCTGCCCGACGGACTTGGTGAGGTACTTGGTCAGGTAGCCGATGTGCCGTCCAGCCTCCTCAGAACCGCCGAGGATGCCCTTGACGTGGACCTGCGGCCCGAACACCACTGTGTGTGCCGGAGCCGCGAGCGCGTCCGGGTCGGTGGCCTCGTCCCAGGTGGGCAGCGGCTCGCGAGTCTCGGGGTCGACGAACGCCTTGTGGTGGTGGTCCCAGCGCGGGAGCCGGTCCCCGCTGTAGACGATCTCGTCGTGGTGCGGCCACCACACCTGGTGGTAGGTCGCAGCCGTGATCGCCCGCAGCTCGGTGCGGGGGATGGTGCCGCGGATGGCGGCGTGGAAGTGCGGTGCCCCGCGCTTCTGCGGCTCGACGGTCCCGAAGTACTGCACGTCCCAGCCCACACACCGGCGGGTGTTCTGCCAGAACCGGTCCAGCAGCTTCGGGAAGTGGATCGCGTCGCGGGCGGCGCGGCGGTAGTCGTAGGTGTCCGGGTCGAGCGCGGCGCCGTGCTTGTCCACCCGCCCATACGTGTCGAGGGTCAGGGTGAGGAACGTGGAGGGGCGGTACTTCCCTCCGAACACCCGTCCGAGGGTGCGGTTCTCGACCGGGCGGCGGGGCAGGTTCGGTGCGTCCTGCCGTCGGCGGGTGGAGCGGCGCACGGTCTGGGGTGTCGGGTCGAGCGGGGCCAGGCGGCCGCGGACCCCGAGTGCGCGCAGCTCCTGGTCGACCTCGGCGACGGTCTCGCGGATCTCCTCGCACTCGGCGTCGTCGCCCTTGGCGCGGGCGTCGGTGTAGGCGGCGTGCAGGTCCGCCCGGACCGTCATCAGCTCTTTCTGCGCGGCGGTGGGGTCGGCGGGTTTGACGATGGGTTCGTCTTCGAGGTGCCAGCCCTCGCGGCACTGGACCATGCGCAGGCGTCGGGCCTTCTCCGCGCAGGGGCGGCACTGGTCCTCCCGCGTGGACCCGCACGGGACGGGGACGACGTCGACCCGCCCGCTGCTCTGGTCGATGCGGCGCATGGCCAGCGGCCGGATGCAGACGCCGTGGTCCTCGGCGAGCTGCGTCGCGACCTCGTTCGAGAGCGCGAGCATGGCCTTCTGTGCGCGGGTGAGCTTCTCCTGGTCGATCGGCTCGGTGCCGGTCGCGGCGTTCACGCGGCACCTCCGGCGGGTAGTGCGGGTGTGCCGGGGCGGAACGGCAGCACCGGCGCGGGGCGGCGGGCCGGGTCGGGCGAGGGGGCGGTGACGAACCGTTCTAGGGCCTTGATCGCGTCATCCGGAACCCACGCGGCGCGCACGCGCAGGGGCTCGCGGACGCCTTCCCCGAACAGGTAGCCGACACCGGGTTCGGACTCGCCGATGCGGTTCGCCCACGCACCCCGGTCGTACGCCTGATCGCCCAGGACCATCCCGACGTGGCTCTTGGAGGCCACGCGAAGGCAGATGCGGCGCGGGAACAACTCCCGCACCGGGACAGTGTCCTTGGTCGGCTCCTGCACGTAACCGCGGACGGTGAACCCCAGCGCCCGGCCCTGGGTGGTCAGCAGCGCGATGCGTTCGGTGATGGCCTCGCGGGTCTTGCGGTCGCCGACGTAGCGGAGCAGGGCGCCGATCTCGTCGAACTCCACGATCTCCAACGGAGTCTCGGTCGTGATCGGGACGAGGCGGGTGGTTCCGGCGTGCTCGCGCTTGCGCGCTTCCATCTGCTCGACCAGGTCGTCGAGCAGGGCCAGGGCGTCCTTGCTGGTGACGGCGTAGCGGTGGAACACGTCGCGGCCGTAGGCCAGTTCCATGCCCTTCGGGTCGATGCCATTGACCCGGACCAGGCCGTCGCGGATGGCCGGGGCGATCGACAGCAGGGGCGTCCACATCAGGGAGCCCTTGCCTGCCCCGGTGGCGCCGCCGATCAGGGTGTGGCTACCGCGGATCGACTGCCGCCACGGTGTGCCGTACTCGGTAGCTCCGGACAGCACCCGGTCCAGGTCGATCGCGTCCCCGGGGAGGCCGGCCATGGCGTCGAGGTCGGGTGCGGTGACGACGGCGTCGAGGAGGTTGCGGCGCTGGTAGTCGATCGACACCACGTTCGGGCTCAGTTCGCGGACCTGGCAGCGGTTCACCCCGCGAGCCACCGCGAGGGCGCGGGCGGCAGTGTCGAAGTCCTCCGGGGTCTGCCCGGCGACCAGACGGACCTTGACCTCGTCCCACGAGGGTCCGGAGCGGACCGAGAGGATGCGGGGGAGCTGGTCGCGGCGCGGTCGCTCCCGGGGGGCGGTGGCGGTGCGGCGCAGCGGGTTGACCTGGATGACCGTGGCCCCGCCGCGGTCGGGGACCGTGAGGCCGACCGAGCGCAGCCAGCGCGGCATCCGGGGTGCGTAGACGAGCCAGCGCTGCCACCAGGAGCGCAGGTGACGTCCGGCCCAGTGGTCGAACGAGGGCAGCGACGTGACCCGCCACACCCCGAGCACGACCGTCACGGCGGTGAGGGTGAGTAGCAGCGACAGCCAGCCCCACCACCAGCACCACGCCGATACCACGGCAACTGTCGTAGTGGTGCGCCAGTGCCGGACCGCCCACACGACCGCGAGGACGAGGCCCTTGGCGGCGAACCAGAGGGCGAGGAACACGACCGCGGCGGTGGCGAGGGCTTCCAGGACCTTCGCGAGGTAATGGCCGATCTTGTAGAGCAGGTAGACGGTGACCGCGGCCAGGGCGCCGCCGACGGTGAGGATCTGGTTGACCGACAGCGGCACATCGGCCGGTGAGGCAGCAGCGGTGATCACTTTCGGCCTCCCTTGCCACGGGCGGTGCGGACGGTGGACAGCGGGACCAGTGCGAGCTGGTCGAGGTGATCGGCGCACCGGCGGCGACGTGGGTCGGGGCGCTCGTGGAGCGGTGTCCGGCAGACCTCGCACCGGGTCGGGCGGGTCGGCTTGGTGGCGTTCATGCGACGTCACCTCCGGCGGCCGGGGTGGTGGTGATGGTGAGCCCGGCGCGGTGCAGAGTCCGGCGCTCGCCGGGGGTGGTACCGCCGGTGATGCCGTAGCGCCGGGCCGGGTCCTCCGTGGCGAGCGCGTCGGCGAGGCAGGCGGCGCGGACCGGGCAGCCCCGGCACACCCGACGTGGTGTCTCGACCGAGGCCGCGCGGTCGTCGACGGGGAAGAACAGCTCGGTGTCCAGCCCGGCGCACGCGGCGTCATCCCGCCAGCGGACATCGGTCGTTGCGGCGGTGGGGTCGGTGATCGGGACCAGCCGCAGCACCGGCCGGCCCTGGCTCGGGGCGCTCATCGGGCCACCGCCGAGGTGTCCGGGAGCCCGGGGGCGGCGGGGTCGGTGAGGCCGAGGTCGGCCCAGTTGGACATGGCCCCGGCGACGTCGGAGGTGGGTCGGCCGTCGGCGAGGGCCTGCCAGTCGTCGGCGGTGTCGGTCCAGTAGCGGGCCTGGCGCTCGTTCTCCATGACCGCGGTGACGACGGCCTGGACGTAGACGACCGGCGCGTAGTTGGTGGCCGTGTCGCGCTGCAGAATGGCCCACCAGCGGGCCCGGCGGGTGTGGAGCTCGGCGAGCCGACGGGCCCGGGCGGCGTGGGCGAGCAGGTCCCCGGCCGAGGGTCGGGCGGTGTCGCGGATCGCGCGGCTGGTGCGGCGGAGGCCGGCTTCGACGAGACGGGCCACCGGCACGACCTGGGCGTCGGTGGGGTCGGTCGTGGTGTGGGCATGACGGGGTAGGGAGGTGTGCATCTACGCTCGGTGTCCTTCCGAGTCTTAGTGCCTGGCAGGGCTACGAGGGGCGAGGAAGATCGGAGGGGAGCCCGCTACGGACGGGCTTCCCTCCACCTGACGCGGTGGGTGAGTGGCAGCTCAGGCCGCGTCCTGGTTCTTGCCCGGGGCCGGGCGCTGGTGGCCGGGGGCGCGCATCCCGGCGGCGCGGAAGCTGTAGGCGACGCGGGGCCGGCCTCCGGTCTCCTGCACGTACGGGGTGACGGTGAGGCCGTCGAACTCGACCGGGCGGAACGGCAGCCCTGCGGCGGCCTCGGGCGGGACCGGCTGGTGCGGTGCCGCGATCTTCACCGTGACCGTCTTGTCGGTGCGGCGGGCCTCGGGGTCGGCGTCGAGGACCGAGACCGACCACACCGGCAGCCCGGTCTCCTTGTCGGTCTGCTGGACCGGGCGGCCGGGGGAGGACTTGTCGAAGTCCCGGACCGGCTCGACCTCGGACACCACGAACGCGCCGTGGGGGAACACGTCGCCCATCGCGACGGGGAACTTGTTCTTGATCGCCATGACTGGCGCCCTCCTCGGGTTGCTCGGCGACACGGTCGGGTGTGCCGAGGTCAGACCGACGGAGCGGACTTGCCCGCCCCTGTTGCGGACTAACAAGTCCTACAGTGAGGCGAACTAGTCCGGTTGTCAGGGATTAGGAAGTCCTACGACGATGGGGTGCGTGGAAATGGGCGAAGTGATCCGGAGGCGTCGAGCGGATCTCGGCATGTCGCAGGCCGACCTGGCGCGGGTGGCCGGCATCGACACCCGGCAGATTCGTCGCTACGAGGCGGGGGAGCAGCAGCCGCTGCTGTCGGTCGCGTTGACCATCGCCGACGCCCTCGGGGTGTCGGTGAGCGAGCTGGCCGGCCGCGCGCCCGGGCGCGTCTCGCTGAGTGGAGACTGGTGGGCGTCATGGCAGACGACCCGCGACGGCGTCGAGAAGGTCGCCACGCAGCCTGTGCGCATGCGTCAGGAGGGCGACCTCGTGCACATTGCCGCAACTCAGCGTGGACTCAGTCAGGCAGAGGGTGGCTATTTGTGGTCAGGCGAGCTGCGCCTCTGGGACAACCAGATTCTCACCGGCTGGTACGCGGCGGCTGACGGGGCTGTTCGGTCGAAGGGCACGATGTTTCTGGCCATGCACCCTCACGGAATCGAGTTTACCGGTCGATGGGTGGGGCTCGGCTACGACGACAATATTATGACCGGTTGGGCAACCATGGGTAAGACTGCTAAAGATTCTGAGCGGGCGATGTCTGAGCTTGTGGCAGTGCGAGGCGGCATCGCATGATCACCGGCGGGCAGATTGAGTTGTGCGAAGTCGTTGTCACCGCGCCTGACCCGGAATGGCTGTACGAATTCGCCAGATCTCTCGTGGCTGATCGACTGGCATCTAATGCACACAATTTTGAGCCAGTGCGATCTGCGTACCGGTGGGACGGTGAATTGCGCGAACGCACCGAGGGGCGTGTGGCGCTGCATACGAGACGGTCGCTTGTTGCGAGGATAGTAGAGCGCGCCGAGAAAGATCACCCTTATATGGTGCCGAGCGTGAGTGCTCGTCCCATTTATGACGGTAACCCGCGTTATCTTGAGTGGATTGCGGCGGAGACCCGGCAGGGCTGATCAGATCCTTCTCTCCTCTAAAACGGAGTCGGCGGAGAGACGTTCTTGCAGCTCTTGCTTGACTCCGACCGGTTGCGAGCTACTCCTCATCCCGCAGGTCGCCTTGCTCTCCCTTGACCTCGATCTCCTCGAGAGTGTAAGCCCGTTTTGTCGCCATTGAACTTCCTCGTGCGACCTTCTCGTGTACCGCAAAACGCGCTGCAACTGTCAGCTCGCGATCAGAAATAAGTGATGCCACGGTACGTGACAGGCGCTCCGGCACGGATGCTCTAAACGTCTTTCCGGTACGGGGAGCGAACGAGAGGCGCGACGTCGACCATTCCCAGCCATCGACAGTGCCTGTGATCGTCGTATACTCGACTTGATCAACGGTTTCGCTTGCAGTGCGACGCAGACGTTTGGCTGCCGCGAGCCCCATATTTACCTGTACCGTTCCGTTCCGCGAGTCGCTCCAGCTGCCGGAAACTTCGTACTCTGCATCAGCTGTGGCTTTCGCGAATTGCGCGACTGATCTACGAGATGCGGGATTTAAGTCAAACATGGCTGCGCTCAGCTCTGAGGACGTGGGGTCGTCGTCGGCTGCCGCAATAGCCATTAGGGCAACTAGCTTCCGTAGGCCGTCTACCTCGATACGTTCCGCGGCCATGTCGAGTGCGGCTCCGCTATCAGCGGAAATCTGTGGGGCTGATATTGTGAGTAGAACGCTCCCGAATCCGGGTGTAACCCGAAGGGATCCCGAGAGTTTTCCAATCCCCGCGATGCTTTTTGCCAGCTCCTTGACTGCTTCGTCTAAATAGCGAACGAAGTTCGAAAGTGGTCTAGCTGAGGTTGAGTGGCCGATAACGTCGCCGCCATCGAGATGTAGTTCTAGTGTCGCAGGCGGACCAACGACAGCTTGCGAAAGCTCTTCGCGTCGTTGGAGCATGAGCGGCAGCCCCGGGTAGTCAGATGGGACGCGCCGCAGGAGCTCGTCGTAGGCGGCAAGATCCGCTTGCGGGCTGGCCACCTCGCCCCGCCTCCGCGGCCCAGCGCGCCGAAAGGTGGGCCGGTCGACACCCGACACGCTCACCACCTCACCTCTACGAAGCCCTTCGCGTCCTCCACCATCTTGCCCCGCCCCGATCGATCCCGTGGTCCAACCTCGAGACGAGACCAAACCGTAAACCAGTGATCCAGTTCGTCCTGGGCTGTTGCTGTCCAGCGGGCCTCTTCTGCATAGAACGTCACAAACCGGAAGTCCGAGCGATGGTCGGCAGCCGTCCCGCCACGTTCGTATCGGGCATTCCGAAGAACGTGGGTTGCGTCCAGCCACGCTGCTGGGCTCAGGCCGGTGGCCTCGCGGCTGGCGGCGGAACGATCACCGTCGATCAGGACAACGACGTCGATGTCGTTCGGGTGCTCCCGGGCGGTCACGAAGGAGCCGTTGATCCACGCCGCGTAGATCGGTATGCCTGCTGCCTGGAGCTCAAACAGGCGAGACGAGGCGAGACTCAGTAGCGACCGTCGATGATCTGTCGTCCTGAACGTGCGTTCGACTTCCTGCCAGGTCGCTGGCCACGGCTCCTCGGACCACGGCAGGACGAACTGCTGCTCGTCGTCTTCGCTCACGACCAGCTCAGGCAGCACGCCCGCGCCTTTCCAACACGTCCACGGATATGGAGTCGTGCACGAGCGGTGTCTTGTTAGCCACGGGCAGCGATCGGGTTCTCCGTGCCCAGTAGTGACGCACCTCACCGGACGTGCCGAATCCGCCTCTAGGGGATCAAGGCGCCGCCTCCGGCGGCGCGGGGCCGGCCACGCCGGCCCCGCCGCTTCGCTCACTACACCTCCGGCCCGTTCGCGGCGTCGGGTCCGGCTACCCGGCCCCACTGCCACGGGACGAACGCCTATCCCGGAGGCATTCAGCGAGCCACAGCACGGCTCAGGTCGTCCAGCGACGGTGCTCCAGCCATCCCAGCTGCGGATCGGTAGACCCGGCACGACAGACCCGCTCCGGGCGAGACCTGCTCGGCGAACGGATCGGCGCCATCGATCACGACCGTCGGGGAACCCGCGAACGCCGGGATCGAGCCCACCGTGTCCTCGGTGACGATGCGGACCGCGATCGGAGTGTCCTCATGTCCGGCGTCGTCGAGGGCCTGGCGCAGACGCTCGAAGGTCGGGCGCTCGTTCGGGCAGTCCGTCACGACCAGAAGCTCAACGCGCATCTCTACATGGTGCCCGGCGCGGGTAGCGACACTCCCGGGCCAGCAGCGGTTCAATCGTTGCGGCCCATCCGGATCAGGTTCCCGCTCGGGTCCTTCACACTGAACTCGATCATTCCCCACGGTTCGACCACGACGTCGCTAACCGGCAGGCCCTGCGCCTTCAGGCGGGCGTGCCAGTCGTGGGGATCGGGAATGTGGATGTAGACCGCCGCGGCGTTGTGCTCCGGGTCGAGCTCGGCCCGCAGATCCAGATGCAGCACCTCCGCGTCGCCGAACATGACGAACGCGTACTCCGGGCTGTACTCCTCGACCTGTAGGCCCGCACGGGTCCAGAACTCCCGGGCTGCCGGCATGTCGTGCACCGGGAAGATCGGCGTGATCGATGGGCGGTTCGCCAGCCGACCGGCCATGCCGTGCACACAGCCGCCACACACCGCGATCTCGGGGTGATGGCTCAGCCGCGCCACCTCGTCCGGAGGCTTCGGAGCGCCGCAACACCCGCACGTCACCGTGGTCTCCTGCGACACGTTGGTCATGTCGGCCCCCTTCACGAGTCCGCCGAGCGTAGCGGGCAGACGGGCATATCCGGCACGGCCTCACAAGATTGTCGCCCTCGAAGAGATGGTGGGCGCTGCCCACACCCGACACCG
Organism: Pseudonocardia tropica; assembly: GCF_040105315.1. Taxonomy (NCBI): domain Bacteria; kingdom Bacillati; phylum Actinomycetota; class Actinomycetes; order Pseudonocardiales; family Pseudonocardiaceae; genus Pseudonocardia; species Pseudonocardia tropica. Next base: position 217,141 of record NZ_JBEDNP010000011.1, on the reverse strand, counting down.
CTTCGGAGATCAGGGGGAGTGTGGCGTGGGTGGTGATCTCCTCACGGCGCGCCGAGACGGCAGCCAGCCCGAGGGGCGGGGCACAAGGCGGGACTGAGTACCTTGCACCCCGCCCCTCGGCCCGGCAGGGGCAAGCCCGCGCCGCGAGGAGATCACCACCAGGCAGGGGAGTGGGGTAGCGAACCCCGCGCGACCACCCGCTAGCTTGGCGTCGATGGCACCAGATCTGCCCGACTTTAAGAAGATCAATGCTGCTGTCGAAGCCGCGGGACAGGTTCGTGGACGACACTTCACCGAGTGGGTCCCACACCTTGACGAGCTGCGGAAGCAGCGACGAGACGACGAGTCACTGACTCTGCTGCTGGAGATCATCGCTGCCGCTGAACGGGCCGCCGCGATTAAGACCATGGACCCTCCGCCTGGGTACACGAAGCGAGCCGCCGTCATCTACCGGCGCCAACGCGACCACCTCGCAGAGGTCGCGATTCTCGAGCGATACCTCCGAGCGTGTCCACCTGGTCGAGGCGATACCACTGTGTCCGAGCGCCTCGCCAAGGCAAAACAACTCGCCGACACGGCGTAGCCGTCACCCGCACCGTTCGTCGATCCCCGTGCCGAATACGTGCTGAAGTTTGTGACCGGACCGACCGGGCGACGGAACTATTGCAGGTCAGGGCCATCGAACAGGGTGCGCAGGGCCTCCCCTTAAAAGGGTCACCGGTGTGGGTTCGACTCCCACCGGGGGCACCCGTTCCGGCCGCGACCTTACGCCCCTGACCAGCGTGTTCGCCCGTCGAGGCCACGAGGCGGCTGTCCGGCTGTGACCGGCGGGAACCGGTGCCCACCGGGTGGCCGTGTCGAACCACGTGTCGAGGTTTCGGCCGCGTCCGGGCTCCCCGAGGGCCCCGGCGATGCGCTGCCGGCCGCGTCCTCCGGCCGGAGATGCACGTGGCGCAGGTCTGCGGGAGGACGGCGACGCCGTGCCCGGCCCATCGGGCGACCTGCGTCGACGGGACGTTGCGGGTCTCGCCGACCGCCCGGCGCACCAACCCGCGCTCCTCACGACGGCGCCCGGTGTCGGTCCGGGCGGCGCCGGCCTCCGGCGTCGAGCGTCCGAGCAGAAGCTCGCCCCAGCCCTCCGACGGCAGGGCCAGGTCGGTGCGGCGCAGTGTGACGGCCTCACCGGGACGCAGAGCGCCGACGTACACGGCGCCGAAGAACGCGACGAGCCGTGGACCGGACGGCTGGACCTGGCGCACCGCGTCGAGCAGCGCGATGCCGATGAGGTCCGTCGTCGAGCCGCAGCAGTTGTCCGGACCGGCTCGATGATCGTTTCAGCGGGTGGTCGTGTCATCGACGTCCCACGGGGATCTGACTACCGTCGATCTGGATCTCGTGAAGGGGTGGCGGATGTTCCTGGGCGTGCGACGTCTCCACGTCGACTTCCTGCTCACGGCCAGCGCCATCTGTTGTCGCTGACCGCCGGCCTGTCGCTTCCACACTTCTTCGGAGATCACACATGACCAGCACCCAGACCCCCCGCGACGCCGCTCTGGTCGGCATCGTCGACGCCACGACCGACGCGGTGTCCCGTGACGCCGGCAACGCCCGGGCCCTCTTCAGCGCGACCGGCGACGGCGGCGACGGCGTCACCTCGCACATCCGGATCGGTGACCACGAGGTCCTGTCCGACGAGCCGTCCGCGCTCGGTGGGAACAACGCCGCCCCCAACCCGGTCGAGTTCGCCCTGGCCAGCCTCCTGTCCTGCCAGGTGGTGACCTACCGGTTCTACGCCGCCAAGCTCGGCATCCCGGTCGACGACGTGCACGTCGAGGTCGAAGGCGACCTGGACGTGCGCGGCTTCTTCGGCCTCGACGACAACGTCCGTCCCGGCTTCGGCGCCGTCCGGCTGGTCGTCGACCTCAAGGGACCGGCCTCGCCGGAGGAGTACCAGCGTCTGCGGGACACGGTGGACGAGCACTGCCCCGTTCTGGACCTGTTCCGGAACCCGACTCCCGTCACCACCGGCGCACCGGCCTGACCGACGGGTCACGCGCGTCCGTCCACCGGACACGCCTCCCGAGACGGGATCGACGCACAGCACGAACGCCACAGGCCCCGCCCCGCCAGATCGGCCGGGTGGGGCCTTCTGCTCGGCAGCCGCCCGTCGACCGGCTTGCTCCGGGCCGCAGCGGAACCGCGCCGCTTCACGCCGTGCCGAACACGTGCCGACACCACGCGCGACGACCGCTCGGAGCGGGCGTGTGCCCCGGCCCGGAGCCGAACGGCGCTGAGGACCCGGACACCGGAGCCGTCCCGAGCGCCGCCGCGACCCCGCTCCCGTGCCTCGTCCCCACCGCTCGGGCAACACGCGGCCAGGACCAGGGGGCGGGCGAGAGTGTGGCCGGCCGAGGTGAGGTGCCGCTCCACCGCTCTTCCCTGTAACGCAGACGAGCATCGTCGCGACCCCCGGTCGGACGTACCACCGAACCGGCGGCCGACGCTGCACGACGAAGAGTGAGGAATGTGCGTCAGGCGCGCCGACCGGGCGGCGCTGAGAACTCGGTGGCGGGTCCGAACAGGGAGGAATGATGACCGGGACGCTTTCGGTCGTGATGGGGGGAGCGGGTGTCGTTCTCCTGCTGGTCGGGTTGATAGGTGGCGGTTTCACGTTCTCGGGCTCCGTGATGCCGACGGTAGGGCGCGCTCCACGAGTGGCCTGTTTCGCCGTCGGCTCGGTGCTGCTCCTTCTGGCGCTCTTCTTCGGTCTGGCCGACATCGGTTCGAAGATTCCACAAGCACAGGCGCAGACGAGCGATCCAGGGTCTCCTTCGGATCCAGGCGTATCGGCCGCGCCCGCTCCGTTCGTCGCGAGCGTTCTTGTTCCGGCCGGGCAAGGTGCTCTCATCTATTCGAATCCGCTGTCGACCGCGCCGACCGTGGGGCAAGCCAACTCGGGAGTATTGATCAACCTCTTCTGCAGCGTGCAGGGGGAGTACGTCGTGAACTCTCAGAACGTGGGAAGTACGCTCTGGTATCGCACGGAGACCGGATACATTCCGGACGTCAACTTGAATACGGGGACAAATCAGTCCGTTACCGCGGGTTGTTAGCGATTGCGGGAGCGGTAGGTGCATGCTCGGCCGGGTTCCGTCCTCCGTGCGGACGCCGCATCCCTCGGACGAGGTACGCCGCGGTGCCGGCCGCACGGGTACCTGCGGTGTCGCCACGGCCGGGTCGTCGATGAGTCCTCGGCCCGGTGCCGGTCTCCTCCGTTGTCCAGGTCGGGCAGACCCGCGGACAGCCATCCCGACAAGGAGACCCCGATGAGCGATCCCGTCGCCTCCCACGCCCTCGACCACACGTTCACCGCCACGCTCGAGAAGAGCGACGCCCCGGGCGGGTGGGTCTACCTGCGCACCGACTGGTCGGCCGAGTTCTTCGCCACCCGCGGCCTGGTCAAGGTCCGGGGCACGATCGACGGCCACCCGTTCCGGAGTTCCTTCATGGCGCTCGGCGACGGGACGCACAAGCTGCCCGTGACCGCAGCGGTGCGGACGACGATCGGCAAGCAGGCCGGGGACACCGTCACCGTCCACCTCGACGAGCGTCTGGACCGCCGGTGACCGCCGTACTCGCCACCGTCGGAGCCGTGCTCGCGGCGTTCGTGCTCAGCAGCGCCTACTACGCCGTACTCGCATCCCGGCTGGCAGCCCTGTCCCCGGCCTACGCCGGACCCCGTCGCTCGGCGGTCGCGACCGTCGGCGTGGAGCTCGTCCGCAACCTCGTTCTCGCCGTCGTCCTCGGCGTGCTCGTCGCCCGCCCGGACCTCGGCGTCGGCGGGGTGGTCGTCCTCGCGCTCGGCCTGTGGCTCGCGTTCCCCGTCGTGCTCCTGACCGGGTCCGTCTTCCACGAGCGCGTCCCGATCGCACTGGCCGCGATCCACGCCGGGGACTGGCTCGTGAAGCTCGTCGTCGTCACCCAGATCGTCGCGGTCGGCTACTGAGCGACGGCAGGGTCACGGACTCTGCGGGACTCGTCATGGCCTGCACCCGCGATACTCCGGGGGTGGACGAGCTGGACGCGACGGTCCGACGTCGCCTGCAGGACGACGAGATCGCATGGCTGACGACAGTGCGTCCCGACGGAACCCCGCACGTCACCCCCGTGTGGTTCGTCGTCGATCGTTCGACGTGGTGGGTCGGCTGCAACGTGGCGTCGGTGAAGGTCGGGAACTGCCGCACGCACCCGGCGGTCGCCCTGGCCCTCGACGGTGGTCGGGCACCCGTGGTGGCGGAGGGCGTCGCCACCGTCCTGACGTGCGGCTTCCCGGCCGGTGTCGTCGCACTGTTCGACCGGAAGTACGGGTGGGACGTCGAGGCCGACGACGGCTCGGGACCGCGTGCCCTCATCGAGGTGGCCACCACCCGGTGGCTGCTCCGGGGGACGGCCTGGTAGAGGTGCGGTGCAGCTGCGCCACGGCGTCGACGACGGCCGGGTGCGGCGGCGCCCCGGCGGCGACGCTCCCTCCGGTTCCCGGTGGCCCGGGTCCTATCGTCGGACCGTGACCGACGGATTCCGCATCATCTGTGAGATCGAGCCGCCGACCAGGCCCGAGCTGACGCACGCCCGCCACCAGATCGGCGTCATGACCCCGGTGTCGGATGCGTTCCTGATCCCCGACAACCACATCGGTCGCGCCACGGTGTCGAGCATCGCGGTGGCCAACGAGGTCCGGGCCATGGGCGGGACCAGCATCGCCTGCGTGAACTCCCGCGACCGCAACCTGCTCGGTTTCCGCCGGGATCTCCTGACCGCCGCCGCCTACGGCGTGGACCAGTTCCTGTTCGTGCAGGGGGACAAGCCGTCGGTCGGAGACCGCACCGGGGAGCTGACCGTGCGGGCCATGATCGAGGAAGCACGTGCGGCCACCGACCAGGAGCCGTTCGCCGGGATCGCGCCCTTCCGCATCGGGGTGACCGCCGGTCATCGTCGCCGGATGGCGTCCTGGAAGCAGGCGGCCGACGTCGTGTTCGTCCAGGTCGGCTACTCCGTCGAGGCGTTCCTGCGGTGGCGCGAGGCCAATCCGACCGACCTGCCCGTCTACGCCGGTGTCATGGTCCTGGCGAGTGCCGGGATGGCGACGAGGCTGCGGGCGTCCATCCCCGACATCGAGATCCCGGACGAGCTCGTCGACCGCGTCGTGCACAGCCCGTCCGCAGGGGTCGACGCGGCGTGCGAGCAGATCCGGGCGCTGCGTGACACGGGAGCGTTCGCCGGGGTGCACCTCGTCCCCGTCAGCCGGTTCCGCGAGGTGGCGGCGTCGCTCGAACGCGAGCTCCGGAGCGGCCCGGCTTCCACGTGACCGCGTCCTGCTCCGGCCGGCGACACTAGCCCCAGTCGGACAGGTCGGTGTCCCCCCGGCCGCCGGTGCCGACCGCAGCGAGCGTCCGGAGCGTCGCGTCGACGGCCGGGTCTCCCACGAGGGCGCGCCATCCGGCGACCTCCCGGCGGAACGCGGTGGCCGACAGGGCCAGGAGCCGCCGTCCGTGGGGTGTCACGATCAGGGTGCGCTCGCGACGGTCCGACTCGTTCTGCTCGCGGCGGACCAGCCCCATCGCCTCCAGGCCGCGTGCGGTCTTGGTGGCCGCCTGCTTCGTGACGTTCAGTCGCGCACCGAGCTCCACGCTGGTGCATCCGTCGGCGATGGCCTGCAGGGCGAAGCCGTGGTGGGCCCTGACGTCCGGATAGCCCTCCTCGGCGAGGTGCCGATGGACCGAGTCGATCAGTCCTCGGAAGGCCCGCATGAGCAGGAAGGGGGTCATGACGTCGTCCGCAGACTCCATCGGCCCAGTCTAGGGGCTTTCCGACAACCCGGTTGTCGGTATATCGTCAATCGGGTTGTCCATCTAGGAGGATGTCATGACACACCTGACCGCCGGGACCGCCCGCACGTTCGCGATGCACGGCGTCACCTTCACCTCGTTCGCGGCCGGCGCCAGCGGGTCGAGGTCGCTGGCCGCCTGGCGCGCCGACTTCGCACCCGGGACCCCCGGGCACACCCACACCATGGATCGCGAGGAGATCCTCTACATCGTGGACGGCGCGCTCGCCGTCGAGATCGACGACGAGCGCTTCACGGCGAGGCCGGGGGACGCCGTCCTCGTTCCGGCCGGGGCGGCGTTCCGCATCAGCAACGACGGCGACGAGACCGCTCAGGCCTGGGTCACCACGACACTCGGGATGTCCGCACGCATGAACGGCAGCGGCGACCGGATCACACCGCCGTGGGCCCAGTAGGCCGGTCGAGCCCGGGCGCTGCGTGACACGGGAGCGTCGGCCCGGCGTCGACGCGGAGGCGCGCGGCGCCGGAGCGTCCCGGCCACGGCGCGGACCTCGACGACGAGGCACGCGGGCACCACGCGGCCCACCGGGCCGGGCCCGCGTCGACCGATGAGTTCCGTCGCCCCCGCCGGTCCACCGTCGCGACGCGGTCCGCGCGTTCACCGAGGAGGCCCCATGCCCCGCACCCGGGTGCACAACCTGTTCATCTCGCTCGACGGCTACGCCGCCGGCGACCACGTGAGTCTCGACGCCCCGATCGGCGCCGCCGGGGGGCTCTTCGCCGGGTTCGACGGGCGGTTCATCCACGGGATCGGCGGGGTGGACGCCCCCGTCACCCTGGACCACGCGCTGACCAGCACGTGGGCCCAGGGGATCGGCGCCGAGATCATGGGGCGGCGCAAGTTCGGCCCGCAGACCGGCCCCTGGACCGACGACGGCTGGCAGGGCTGGTGGGACGACGAGCCCCCGTTCGGCACCCCGGTGTTCGTCATGACCCACCACCCGCGGCCGCCGATCGAGTTCGCGAACGGGACGAGCTTCCACTTCGTCGACGGGTCGGCGCGGGAGGTGCTGACGGTCGCGCAGGAGGCCGCCGGGGACCTGGACGTCCGGCTCGGCGGGGGACCCTCGACGATCCGGCAGTTCCTCGACGCCGACCTGGTCGACGTCATGCACGTGGTGGTCCTGCCGATCGTGCTGGGGCGTGGGGTGTCCCCGTGGGAGGGGTCGGCCGGCATCGAGGACCGGTTCACGGTCGAGTCGGTCGCCTCGCCGAGTGGGCGCATCCACCAGTTCTGGAACCGGAAGGCCTGACACCCATGGGCTTCGTCACCTACTCCATGAGCATGTCCCTCGACGGCTTCGTCGAGGACCCCACCGGCAGCATCGCCTTCGGCGACCCCGACGAGGAGGTGCACCGCCTGTCCAACGACCAGACCCGTGCGACGTCGGTGTTCCTGTTCGGCCGCCACCTCTACGACATCATGGAGGACTTCTGGACCGCCCCCGAGCGGGCCGACGGTCACCCGGTGGAGGCGGAGTTCGCGCAGCTCTACACCGCGATCCCGCGGGTCGTGTTCTCCGACTCGCTGACCTCGGTCGCGCCGGGGTGCCGTCTCGTCCGACGCGCCGACGCGCTGGAGGAGGTGGCCCGGCTGAAGGAGGAGACCGACGGCGAGCTGGCCGTGGGCGGGCCCGGGCTGGCCGCGTCGCTGCTGGACCTGATCGACGAGTTCCGTCCGCGGGTGGTGCCGGTCGTCCTCGGCGGCGGGAAGCGGTTCCTGCCGCCCGGTGCGGACCTGCGGTTGCGGCTGGTCGAGCAGCGCGTGTTCGACGGCGGGACCGTGCACCTGCGCTACCGGCGCGTCCGCTGACCCGGGCCGGACGCCTCAGGCGGGGGAGAGGCGCTTGGTGAAGAAGACCCTGCGGTAGCCGTCCTGCTCGGCGCGGTGGGTCTCGACGTAGCCCTGGTGCGGGTAGTAGTCGAGGTTCTCCGTCATCGCCTCGTTGGTGTAGAGCTCGATCCGGTCGTGGCCGCGGCGGCGCGCCTCGTCCTCGGCGAAGGCGAGCAGCCGTGCGCCCACGCCCCGCCCCTGCGCCGACGGGTCGACCGCCACGTTGTCGAGCAGGAGCCGGCCGTCGCCGTCGAGCAGGACGAGGAGGCCGACGACCCGGCCGTGGTCCTCGGCGACCCACATGGTCGCCCCGCGCACCGCGGCCGCGTAGTCCGCGCCGACCGGTGCGGGCGGACGGCCGATCCGGGCGGTGTAGTGCCCGTACGCCTGCCGGGCGAGCCCGGCCGCGATGTCGACGTCGTCCTGACCGGCCGGTCGGATGGTCACCATCGGCGCAGACTAGCGACGCCCCGTGCTCGGCCCGCGCGCCGCCGGGGCGGCGTGGCGCGAGCACCACGACCCCGACGACGAGTCCGGCCCGCGGGCGGCCGGGGCGGACCGCCCGTCCGCAGCGGACGGACGACGGAGGGCGCGACGATGCGGATCCCGGTGCGCGGCACGACCCCGGCCTGCGACGGGTACGGCAGCGGCACGCCGCTCGCGCACGGGACGGGGGCGCAGGCGTCGTCCTGGGGCGGGACGGTGCACGACCTCGCCGTCGTCGTCCCCGGGTTGCACGCCGAGACCGTCGACGGCGCCGGGCATCTCGGGCACGGCGAGCAGCCGGAGGTGTTCGCGGCGGCCGTGCTCGCCCGGTCGCCCGCGGCGCGTGAGCGTCAGGCGTCGCCGACGGAGGAGATGACGTAGCGCCGCACGTCCGCGTCCAGGATCCGGGCCGCGGTGCCCCCGTCCGGCCCGGAGCCGCGGAACGCGAGCAGCTCCTCCTCCGACGCCCAGCGCTCGAAGACGTTCACCCGCGCCGGGTCCAGGGTGTCCGCGGTCAGGGCGAAGTCCAGACAGCCCGGGGCCGAGCGCGCGAGCGCGACCGCCCGCGTCCCCTCGGCGACGAGGGCGTCCCGGTCGGCGGGGTCGGTGAGCAGGTGGCCCGCGACGATCAGCATGCAGGAGGGACCGCCGCGCGGCCCCGGACTCATCGGTCGCGCAGCGCGTCGTCCAGCGCGGTGGTCAGCGCGGCCACGCGGCTGCTGCCGGCCGCCGCGCGCGGGTAGCGGCACAGGACGTCGACCAGCTCCGGTGTCGCGCGCCGCCGGGCACGGTCGAGCTGCGCGTCGCCGCTGCGGGGCGCGTCGCCCTCGGCCAGCTCGACGGCGTGGGCGGCGTGCGCGGCCGCGCGCAGGATGTGCCCGACCTGGGTGGCCTTCGCCAGTGGGTGCAGGTAGGCGGACGCGGCGGCGTCGGCGGCGGCCAGCGCGGCGTGCCTGCCGGCCGGGGTGCGGGCGTCCTTCGCCGCCCGCACTGCGTCGACGGCGGTCACCCGCTGCAGCCGCGACCGCTCGGCGCCGTCGGCGAAGGCCCACGCCGCGTCGAGCGCCGCGCGGGGGCGGACGTCGCCGGGCGCGTCGAACAGGGGGAGGGTCTCGGCGGCGCACTCCGCGGCGAACCGGGTCACGACCCGCAGGTCGGCCATGGTGAGGGTGACGTCCCCCGGTCCGATCCGTGCCATCGCAGCACCTTCCCGCACCGCGCGCACCTCCGCCAGGATGGGTCCGTGCCGACGACGGTGGACCTCAAGCGCGAGCTGCCCTGCTACGCCGCGCGCCGCGACACCCCCGAGCTGGTCGACGTCCCCGACCTGCGGTTCCTCATGATCGACGGCCACGGCGACCCGAACACCCCCGTCTACACCGCGGCGGTCGAGGCGCTGTACCCGGTCGCCTACACCTGCAAGTTCGCCAGCAGGCGCGAGCTCGGGCGCGACCACGTCGTGATGCCCCTGGAGGGGCTCTGGTGGGCCGAGGACATGGACTCCTTCACCCTGTCCCGCGACAAGGCCAGCTGGTCGTGGACGATGATGATCATGATCCCGGACTGGGTTCCCGCGGCGATGGTCGACGACGCCGTCGCCACCGTCCGGCGGAAGAAGGCGCCGGAGCGGATCGACGACGTCCGGTTCGCGCCGCTGTCGGAGGGCCGCTGCGTGCAGGCCCTGCACGTCGGCCCCTACGACGACGAGGCCCCGCTCCTGCACCGCATCCACACGGAGTTCATCCCGGAGCACGGGCTCCGCATGACCGGGCGCCATCACGAGATCTACCTCGGCGACCCCCGCCGGACCGCCCCGGAGAAGCTGCGCACCATCCTGCGCCAGCCCGTCGCCGACGCGTGATCACCGGCGCTCAGGCCGGGCGGTACCGGTAGCGCGCCAGATGGACGCAGTACCCGACGATCCCGGCGACCAGCAGCGCCAGCACCACCCAGACCGGCCCCACCGGCAGCCGCGGCGGATCGGTGCGGGTGGCGTACACCGCCGTCACCGGGACCGCGGTGAGCAGCAGCAGCGTCGCGCCGAAGGTCCGTCCCATGTCCTCGGCGAGCATGTGCCGCAGTCGCCCGACCCGCTGCGGTCGCATCCAGTAGTCGCGGTGCGGCACCGACACCCGCGCCAACGAACCGGTCGTGACCAGGAGGTAGAGCCCGGCGCCGATCCCGGCGACGAGCAGCCCGAACAGCGTGCCGAGCGTCAGGAACCAGGCGCGGCTGCCGAACGCGGTCGGCACTCCCGTGGGGTCGAAGTGCAGCGGCACCCCGTCCTCGGGCAGTTCACCGGCCGCCCACACCAGCGCGAACGCGTAGAACACCGAACCGGCGAGGAGCGGGAACCAGGGGCGCACCGCCCGGATCATTCCCGGTCGCCGGCCGGCCCGCGCGCCGTGGCGGGGGCGAGCCGGTCGAGTATCGCGGTCAGGGTGCGCCGGGCGCGGTCGACGGGGGCGCCGTGCAGCGCGACCTCCGTGCTGAGCCCGGAGGTCAGGGCGAGCAGCGCGTGCGCGTCGGTGTCCGGGTCGGCCGACCCTGCGTCGGCGACGACCCGGACGGCGAGCGCGCGGATCTCGTCGTCGCCGTCGGTGAGGATCGCCCGCGCCCGCTCGTCGACCTCACGGGTGGCGAAGGCGGCGTGGATGCGCAGTGCGTCGCGGGTCCGCGGGTGCGCGCCGAGCAGCTCGTCGAGGATCGTCGCGAGGACGGTCCGGTCGCCGCCGCCCACGGCCCGGGCCCTGGCCTCGATCCGCTCCTCCATCTGCCGGTGCGACCGGTCCAGGGCGTGCAGCAGCAGCGCGTCCTTGCTGGCGAAGTAGTGCTGTACGCGGCCCATCGAGATGCCGGCCTCGGCCGCGACCGAGCGCAGCGAGACCGCCTCGGTGCCCGACCGCGCGACGAGCGCGAGCACGGCGTCGGCGATCTCGGAGCGTCGGGTGTCGTGGTCGACGGAACGGGGCACGACGCCACCGTAGCAATGCGGCCGCATTGACAAGCCGGGCCGGGGGCTGTTGCAATGCGAGTGCATCGCAACCCAGGGAGGGCATGTGAAGACGGCACAGAACGTCGCCGGGTTCCTCGGGGTGGTCCTCGGCGTGATCCCGCTGCTGCAGTACCTGGTCACCGGCCGGATCGGCCTGTGGTCCTTCGTGGTCGGCGACGCGCCGGCGCTGCCGTGGGCCTACCCCACGGTCCTGCTCGTGGTCACCGCGGTCGTCGTCGTGGTGGCCGACCGGCGGGAGAAGGCGGGCTGATCCGGTCAGTCCTGTCGCGGCGAGCCGTAGCGCAGCAGGTTGTTGTCCGGGTCGTGGTGCGCGCCCTCACGCAGGCCGTAGGGGGTGTCGACCGGCGCCACCTCGCGGCCGCCGGCCACGGCGGACCAGCGGGCGTGGAGCACGTCGGCGTCGTCGACGTGCAGGTAGGCGCAGCCCGCGGTGCGGGCCGGGTCGTGGTCGGGCAGCACCGAGACGTGCAGCTCCACGCCGCCGAGGACGGCGAAGCCGTAGCCGTCGTCGTAGCGCTCGACGGTGAACCCGAGCGCCCGGTAGTGGTCCAGCCACCGGTCGAGATCGGTGGTGGCGAAGACCGGGGCGACCGAGCGCAGCGTGGACACCGAGGCAGTCTGCCCGCATGCTCGCCGCCGTGACCAGTCGCCACGACGAGCTGGACCGGGCACTCGTGCACGGGATGCGCCCGGTCGTCGTCGAGCTCGCGGAGCCGGCTCAGCCCCCGGGACGCTCCGCCCGCTCGGCGAGCATCCGCTCGGTCGCGGCCCGGACCTCGTCGACACCGATCTCCTCGACGCCGTCGGCGGTCACCGTGATCAGGTTCGGGAAGATCGCCCGGGTGAGGTCGGGGCCCGCGGTGGCGGTGTCGTCGTCCGCGGCGTCCCACAGCGCGTTGACCGCGAGCGCGATCGCGCCGGCCCGGTCGACGCCCGGGTCGTGCCGCTTCTTCAGCGACGCCTCGGCGAACTGCGAGCCGGACCCGATGCCGACGTAGCCGGACCGGGCGCGCTTGATGCTGCCGGTCGGGTCGTAGGTGACGATGCGGACCGGGTCGGGGTCGGTCGGGTCGTAGCCGACGAACAGCGGCAGTGCGACGAAGCCCTGCATCGCCGCGCCCAGGTTCTCCCGCACGATGCTCGACAGCCTGCGGACCTTGCCGTCCTGGCTGATCGGCGCGCCCTCGACCTTCTCGTACTGCTCCACCTCGGCCGCGAACATCTTCAGCATCTGCAACGCGTGCCCGACCGACCCGGCGAACCCGGCGGCGGAGGTGTCGTCGATGCCGACGACCTTCACCAGATCCTTCTGTGCGATCAGGTTGCCGGAGGTGGCGCGCCGGTCACCGGCGAGCAGTACGCCGTCGGCCCAGGTCAGGGCGATGATCGTGGTGCCGTGCGGGACGTCGAGGTCGGCGGTGACCCGCTGGGCGGGGTCGCGCGGGAGGTGCGAGGGCAGCAGCTCGGGGGCGTGCGCGCGCAGCTGCTCGAGGAACGAGGGTCCGGTCATGAGGGGGAGCGGGCTCCTTCGCACTGCGGGGCGGGGACGGGGCCGATCCTTCCCGTCCGCGGCGCCCCGGTCCACCCGCGGTGGAATGGCACACTCGCAACGGTGAGCGCACGGAGCCGGGCCGAGTCCTTCTGTACACGCCACGGGCTGCGGGTGCCCGTCCTGGAGGCCCCGATGGCCGGGGCCTGCCCGCCGGAGCTGGCGGCCGCGGTGGCCGCGGCGGGCGGCATGGGTGCGGCGGGCGTCGTCAACGACACCCCGGAGGCGATCGCCGACTGGGCCGCCCGCTTCCGCGCGCTCGCCGGGACCGCGCCGTTCCAGCTCAACCTGTGGATCCCCGACCCGCCCGCCGACGACGACGTGGGCCTGCAGACCGCCTACCTCGACACCCTGGGCGGCACACCCGCACCGCCCGGCGGCCCCGGACCGTCGTTCTCCGACCAGCTCGCCGCCGTCCTGGCGGCCCGGCCCGCGGCCGTATCGACGATCATGGGGCTGTTCACGGCCGAGCAGGTCGCCGCGGTGCACGGTGCGGGCTGCGCCTGGTTCGCGACGGTCACGACCCGCGCCGAGGCCCTCGCGGCGGAGCGGGCGGGGGCCGACGCCGTCGTCGTGCAGGGCATGGAGGCGGGCGGGCACCGCGGCACCACCGACCCCGCCGACGCCGAGGCCGTCTCGGTCGGGCTGCTCGCGCTCGTCCCGTGGGTGGCCGACGCCGTCGGCGTCCCGGTGGTCGCCGCCGGCGCGATCGGCGACGGCCGGGCCCTGGCCGCCGCGCTCACCCTCGGCGCGAGCGCGGTGCAGGTGGGGACGGCGCTGCTGCGCAGCCCCGAGGCCGGGATCGACGGCGGCTGGTCCGCCCGGCTCGACGGCCTGGACCCCACCGGCACGACGACCACCCGCGCCTACACCGGCCGGCTGGCCCGCGGCATCGCCACCGACTACGTCCGCGCCTGGACCGTGCCGGGCGCCCCGGCCCCGGCCCCCTACCCCCACCAGCGACGGCTGGTGGCCCGCTACCGCGCGGGCGAGCCCGGCGCGGTCGACCGGGTCAACCACTGGGCCGGGCAGGCCGCCGGACGTGCGACGACCGACCCGGCGTCCGAGGTCGTCGCCCGGCTGTGGCGCGAGGCGGACCCGCTGCTGCCGTGAGCCCGGCTCAGTCGCGGAAGGGGTCGACCATGTCGTCGAACTCGCCCTTCCTGGCGCCGTCGACGAACGCGGAGATCTCGGCCGGGGTGTAGACGAGTACCGGGCCCTCGGGGTCGCGGGCGTTGCGGACGGCGACCTGGCCGTCGTCCAGGACGGCGAACTCCACGTTCTGCCCGGCCTCGGTCCCGCCGGCCGGGCGGCGCCACGTCACGGGGCCGAGATCTGCTGCGCGCGTGCCGTTCGGGTGGGACATGGGAGGACCTCCGGATGTGTCCGCTGCGTCCGTGTGACTGCGGAGAGTGTCGAAAGACTGTGCAGGCGATCTTGCATCCGCACGTGTCATCCGTGACGATGGAACGACCGACACGCTGAGGGGGCCCGTGAATGCGCCGGTCGACGCACCGATCTGCCGTCGGGTGGATGTCGTCGTGACCGCCGGACGGACGAACGACGCCGGCGGACCCGATGTCCTCACGGTGACGTCCGTTCTCGACGGTCGTGCACACAAGGTGACCGACTCGGAACTCTGTGCACCGCACTCGATGCGGACCGGCCGGTACGCGGCGCTGTGCGGCCATCTCGTGTCCCCGGCTCCGCTGATCGACGTCGCCGGGGTTCCGTGCGGCCGCTGCGTGGAGCTCGACCCGACGTCACCGGCGGAGGATGCGTCGCGGCGCCCCGCCCGCCGGCGCGGCTGGGGCCTGCGCCGGGTACTGCCGGCCTGAGCCGGCCCCGCACGCGACCCGTCAGCGGGCGAGCCGTTCCGGGTCGGTCTGCTCCCGGCGGCGCAGCGGTCCCCGGGTGCGGCGCTCCAGCCAGCGGCGACCCGTGTGGGTCAGCGTGCTGAAGGTGTTGGGGCCGCGGCGGCGCTCGACGGCGTCACCGATCCTGCCCAGGAGCCAGGCCAGCAGCGGTGCACCGACCGCGAGCAGCAGCCACACGCGCAGGTGCCGGGAGAGCAGGGCCCACATGTCCGGACCGTCCTTTCGCTGGAGGCGACGGAGGTGCCGTCGCCGAACGCGACGACAGTAGTGCGGCCCGCCCGGACCCGCGCGCTGCGAGGTGACGGCCCGTGACCGAGCTGCCACGAGATCGTTGTACGGCGCGAGGGTGGGTCCGGCTGCCCCCGGCCGGGCGCCCGCTTCTGCGAGGAGGTACGCCCGTGTTCGCTCCGGGTTCCGGCAGCGTGGCGGTGGTGGTGGTCGTCGCCGTCGCGCTGCTCGTCGTCGTCGCCGTCCTGGTCAGCCCCGCGGGTCGCCGTGCCGCGGTGGCCGCGCTCGGCTCGGTCGGACGCTGGCCCGCGCTGATCCGCGCCGAGATGCGCGGTGACGCGCCGCTGTCCGACGGGCGTACCGACACCGCCGACGACCGTCGCTTCGACACCACGCCCGAGATGCCCGCGGTGCGTGCCGAACCGCTGCCGCCGACGTCGACGTTCCCGCAGGTGAGACGCCCGGGACGGTGATCGTCGCCCGTTGTGGGAGACGGGACTGACGCCGGACGCCCCGGACGCGGTAAATTTTCTTTTACCAGCGGGAACCCCCGGCGCTCCCTCGGCGTTGCACACGTGTGAGGGCCTGCCAGAGGTGGGCCCCGCACACGTCCGTCGAGGAGGATCCAGGTGCGCTCCACGAGCAACCCGGCGTTCCGCAACCTGCCCACACAGAAGCAGGGCGGCTACGCCACGTTCGACCGCTCGGGTGGCGGCATGATGGGCGGGGGCGCCGCGATGGCCGGCTCCCGGTCGTCCTACGTCGACCCGACCCAGGCCACCCAGGACACGGGCCGGCCGATCACGGTCGACGACGTCGTCCAGAAGACCGCCATCAGCGGCGGACTCGCGCTCGTCGCGGGCTTCCTGACCGCGATGTCGGGGCTCTACATCCTGGCGCTGCCCGCGTTCATCGTCGGGCTCGTCGTCTCCCTGATCGTCATCTTCAAGCAGAAGCCCAGCGCCCCGCTGACGCTGACCTACTCGATCGCGATGGGTGTCGCGCTCGGTGGTATCACCGGGCCGATCAACACCCTGTACCCGGGCATCGCCTTCCAGGCGCTCATCGGCACCGCCGGTGTGTTCTTCGGGATGCTGGTCGTCTACAAGACCGGTGCCGTCCGGGTCACCCCGCGGTTCACCAAGTGGATGATGGGCGCGCTGATCGGCGTCGTCGTCCTCATGCTGGCGAACCTGGTGGCGAGCTTCTTCACCGACGGCGGCCTCGGCCTCCGTGACGGCGGCCCGCTGGCCATCCTGTTCTCGGTCGTCGTGATCGGTGTGGCGGCGTTCAGCCTGCTGCTCGACTTCGACGCGGCGGACAACGCGGTCAAGGCCGGCGTCCCGGCGAAGTACTCCTGGTACATCGCGTTCGGTCTCATGACCACGCTGGTCTGGCTCTACATCGAGATCCTGCGCCTGCTGAGCTACCTGCGCCAGGACTGACCGGTCACCCACGACCCGGCCCGTGAGGGCCGGGTGCGGCCGGAATCGCCCCCTCCGGTCGCGCGCGCCGCGGACACCTCCGGTGTCCGCGGCGTCGTCGTGTCCGGGGGTGGTCCGGCGGGGCCGGGAGTCGTAGCGTCGGTGTCGTGCCCGGGAACGACCCGGTCGTCACCGGGATCGCCATCGTCCTGGGGATCGCGTTCGGGCCCGCGGTGCTGGTGGGGCTGCTGGTACGCCTGCCCCGCCTGGTGCGCTGGGTCGCCGCGCGGCACCGCCGCCCGGCGCCGGCGCGCCCGATCGGGCCGCCGCTGGAACGGCTCGTGGCCGACCTGCGGCGCCTCGACCGGCTGCGTCGCGGGCCGCAGCCGGCCACCCGGGTCCGGCGCCTGGCGCTGCTGGCCGCCTACGACGACGTGCTGCTCGACGTCTGCCGGGCCGTCGGCGTCGAGGACCCGCCGCTGCGCGCCCACGTCGAGGCGGGCGGGACCCAGGGCGCGCTCGACGCCGACCGGGAGTTCGCCCGGCTGCGGACCGAGGCCGAGATCGAGGCCACCGGCGTACGGATCGACCCGCCCGGCCACGCGGCCTGACCCCGTGACGCCGACGGGCCGGCCCGCGCGAGGCGGACCGGCCCGTCCGTGGACGCCGTGGGGTCAGGCGAGGTTCTCGATCACCAGCGCCATGCCCTGGCCGCCGCCGACGCACATCGTCTCGAGCCCGTAGCGGCCGCCCGTGCTGCGCAGGCCGTTCATCAGCGTCGTCGTGATGCGGGCGCCGGTCATGCCGAACGGGTGGCCCAGCGCGATCGCGCCGCCGTGCACGTTCAGCTTGGCCTCGTCGACGCCCAGGTCGCGGGCGCTGGGCAGCACCTGCGCGGCGAAGGCCTCGTTGATCTCGACCAGGTCGATGTCGTCGATCGTGAGCCCGGCGCGGTGCAGCGCCTGCCGGGAGGCCTCGACCGGGCCGTAGCCCATGATCTCCGGCGAGAGCCCGGTGACACCGGTCGAGACGACCCGGGCCAGCGGCGTGAGGCCGAGCTGCTCGGCCTTCGTGTCGGACATGACCACCAGGGCGGCGGCGCCGTCGTTGAGCGGGCACGCGTTGCCGGCGGTGATCCGGCCGTCCGGGCGGAAGACCGGCTTGAGCTGCGAGATCTTGTCGTAGGTGGTGCCGGGGCGGGGGCCGTCGTCGGTGTCGACGACCGTGCCGTCGGGCAGCGTCACCGGGGTGATCTCGCCCGCGAAGAAGCCGTCGGCGATGGCCTTCTCCGCGCGGTTCTGCGACTGCACCGCGAACCGGTCCATGTCCTCCCGGGACACGTTCTTGTACCGCGCCAGGTTCTCCGCGGTCTGCCCCATGGAGATGTAGGCGTCCGGCAGGAGGCTCTGGTCCCGCGGGTCGGTCCAGGTCTCGGCGCCCTTCTCGGCGGTCTCGGCGGTGCGGGCCTCGGCGTCGGCGAACAACGGGTTGTGCGTGTCCGGCCAGGAGTCCGACGTGCCGCGGGAGAAGCGGGAGACGGTCTCGACACCGGCGGAGACGAACACGTCGCCCTCACCGGCCTTGATCGCGTGCAGCGCCATCCGGGTCGTCTGCAGCGACGACGAGCAGTACCGGGTGATGGTGGTGCCGGGCAGCGAGTCGTAGCCGAGCTGGATCGCGACGATCCGGGCCAGGTTGTTGCCCTGCTCCCCACCGGGCAGGCCGCAGCCGAGCATCAGGTCGTCGATCTCGGCCGGGTCCAGCTGCGGGACCTGGCCCAGGGCGGCGCGGACCATCTGCACGGTCAGGTCGTCCGGGCGCATCCCGGCCAGGGAGCCCTTGTGGGCGCGGCCGATCGGGGACCGGGCCGCGGCGACGATCACGGCTTCGGGCATGGGACGTCCTCCTCCATCGCAGGTACCTCTCGACCAGACCCTACTCGTCGGTAACCGATGAGCGGGAGACGGCGTGACGAAACCGTCAGGGGTCCGCGGCATGCTCTGGGTCATGACGTCGTGGGGAGACTTCCGGCGGGCCGAGCCCGCGTTCGCCGACCTGTCCGAGCGGATCCTGCGGCGGGGGATCGCGCTCGTGATCGCGACGCTGCGCGCCGACGGGTCGCCGCGCGTCTCCGGGATCGAGGTGGTGCTGGACGACGCCGGCGGTGGCACCGAGCTCTCCTTCGGGTCGATGCCGGGCGCCCGGAAGGGCGCCGACCTGCGGCGGGACCCGCGGTTCGCGCTGCACGCCGCACCGGCCGACCAGTCCGGCGGGGACCTCGGGGACGGCGACCTGAAGGTGTCGGGCCGGGCGGTGCTGCAGGGTCCGCTGTCCGGGCCGGTCACCGGGGACGCGTTCCGCGTCGACCTGACCGAGGTCGTCTGGACCGGCCTGAACGACGAGCGGAACCGTCTCGTGGTGCGCTGGTGGACCCCCGGTGGCGGGATGCACGAGGTCTCACGCGAGTGAGCGGTGCGAGGATGCGTGCATGCGCTACGTCGAGCACGTCGTCGACCTGGTCGGGAACACACCCCTCGTCCGGCTGGGGGCGACGGCCGAGGGCATCGCCCCGCCGGTCCTGGCCAAGGTCGAGTACCTGAACCCCGGTGGATCGGTGAAGGACCGCATCGCCCTGCGGATGGTCGAGGCCGCCGAGGCCTCCGGGGAGCTGCGCCCGGGCGGCACGATCGTCGAGCCGACCTCGGGCAACACCGGGGTCGGGCTGGCGATGGTCGCCCAGCGCAAGGGGTACCAGTGCGTGTTCGTGTGCCCGGACAAGGTCGGGGAGGACAAGCGCAACGTCCTCAAGGCCTACGGCGCCGAGGTCGTGGTGTGCCCGACGGCGGTCGACCCGGAGCACCCCGACTCCTACTACCAGACCTCCGACCGGCTGGTCCGCGAGATCGAGGGCGCCTGGAAGCCCAACCAGTACGCGAACCCGGCCAACCCCGAGTCGCACTACCACTCGACCGGCCCGGAGATCTGGGAGCAGACCGAGGGCCGGATCACCCACTTCGTGGCGGGGATCGGTACCGGCGGCACCATCTCGGGCATCGGGCGGTACCTCAAGGAGCGCTCCGACGGCGCCGTGCGGATCATCGGCGCCGACCCGGAGGGCTCGGTCTACTCCGGCGGTACCGGGCGCCCGTACCTGGTCGAGGGCGTCGGCGAGGACTTCTGGCCGACCACCTACGACCGCGACATCTGCGACGAGATCGTCGCCGTCTCCGACGCCGACTCCTTCGAGATGACCCGCCGCCTCGCCCGCGAGGAGGCGCTGCTCGTCGGCGGTTCCTGCGGGATGGCGACCGTCGCCGCCCTGCGGGTGGCCGCGACGCTGCCCGCGGACGCGGTGGTCGTCGTGCTGCTGCCCGACGGTGGCCGCGGCTACCTCGGCAAGGTCTTCAACGACCGCTGGATGGCCAGCTACGGCTTCCTCCCGCCGTCGCAGGGCGCGACCATCGGCGACGTGCTGCGGCGCAAGGACGGCGCGCTGCCCGCGCTGGTGCACGCACACCCCAACGAGACCGTCGCCGACGCCGCGCTCTACCTGCGCGAGTTCGGCGTCTCCCAGATGCCGGTGGTCAAGGCGGAGCCGCCGGTCATGGCGGCCGAGGTCGCCGGGTCGGTCAGCGAGCGCGACCTGCTCGACGCGCTGTTCACCGGGCGGGCCAAGCTCTCGGACCGGCTCGAGGACCACATGTCCGACCCGCTGCCGACCCTCGGCGCCGGCGAGTCGGTGCAGGACGCGATGCAGGCCTTCGCCAAGGCCGACGCCGCGCTGGTGCTGGAGGACGGCAAGCCCGCGGGCGTCGTCACCCGGTCCGACGTGATCGCGTTCCTCGGCGGCAACGCCTGATCCGACCCGCACGGGCGCCGGGAGTAGCCTCGGCGCCCATGCAGGGCTTCTCCACGCGCGCGATCCACGCCGGCCAGGTCCCGGACCCGACGACCGGCGCGGTCACGACGTCGATCCACACCAGCTCGACCTACGCCCAGGACGGTGTCGGCGGGACCCGCGGGGGGTACGAGTACTCCCGCAGCGCCAACCCGACCCGGACCGTGCTGCAGGACCAGCTCGCGGCCCTGGAGGGCGGCCGGCACGCGCACGCGTTCGGCTCCGGGATGGGGGCGACGGACACGCTGCTGCGGATCCTGCTGGGGCCCGGTGACCACCTGGTCATCCCGCACGACGCCTACGGCGGCACGTTCCGGCTGGTGGACAAGGTGCTGTCCGGGTTCGGCGTCGAGCACACCCCGGTCGACCTCGCCGACCACGACGCCCTGCGCGCGGCGTTGCGGCCGACGACCAAGGTCGTGTGGTGCGAGACCCCGACCAACCCGCTGCTCGGCATCGCCGACATCGCGGCGCTGGCCGGGGTGGCGCACTCCGCGGGCGCGCTGCTCGTCGTCGACAACACCTTCGCCTCGCCGTACCTGCAGACGCCGCTGGCGCTGGGCGCCGACGTCGTCGTGCACTCCACGACCAAGTACGTCGGCGGCCACTCCGACGTCGTCGGCGGCGCGCTGGTCACCGACGACGACGCGCTGTCCGAGCAGATCGCGTTCGTCCAGAACTCCACCGGCTCGGTGCCCGGCCCGTTCGACGCGTGGCTGACCCTGCGCGGCGCGAAGACCCTCGCGGTGCGCATGGAGCGCCACTGCGACAACGCCGAGCGCGTCGCCGAGATGCTCTCCGCGCACCCCGCGGTGGCCTCGGTGCTCTACCCGGGCCTGCCCGGGCACCCCGGCCACGAGGTCGCGGTCAAGCAGATGCGCCGGTTCGGCGGGATGGTGTCGTTCCTCGCCGCGGGTGGGCGCGACGCGGCGCTGCGGATCTGCGCGGGTACCCGGCTGTTCACCCTCGCCGAGTCGCTCGGTGGGGTCGAGTCGCTGATCGAGCACCCGGGGGAGATGACCCACGCCTCGACCGCGGGCTCGATGCTCGAGGTGCCGGACTCGCTGGTGCGGCTGTCGGTCGGCATCGAGGACGGCGACGACCTGCTCGACGACCTGCGGGCCGCGCTCGACGCCGTCCGGTAGCGCCGGTGGGCGGGCTCAGCTGCGCGACTGCTCCGGCGACGGCGCGGGGGGCTGGACCACCGGCGGCGGCGGGATGACCAGGTCACCCGGGTCCACGCAGCCGCCGACCAGCGACCACGTGCCGTCGCCGCGGGCCTCGTAGCGGCCCGGGTCGGCGCAGCCCGCGTCGTGCACGGTCGCCACCGCGAGCGCGGCCAGTCCGGCGGCCAGCAGCAGCGGTGCTGTCGTGCGCAGACGCGTCATTCGCGAGTCCCTCCCGACACCGGGCGCGCAGGGGACGTCACGCCCGGTGAGACACCGGCGAGGCTACCCGGGGCGGTGCGAGACTGCCGGGATGGCCGCCCCCGTCATCCCCCCGGTCACCGCCGACGACGTGCTCTCCGCCCGCGAACTGCTCTCCGGGGTCGTGCGCACCACGCCCGTCGCCGGCGCCCGCGCCCTGTCCGACCTGACCGGCTCCCGGGTCGGGCTGAAGTGCGAGAACCTGCAGCGCACCGGCTCGTTCAAGATCCGCGGTGCCTACACCCGCATCGCCCGCCTCTCCGACGACGAGCGCGCAGGCGGCGTCGTCGCGGCGTCGGCGGGCAACCACGCCCAGGGCGTCGCGCTCGCCGCACGGCTGCTCGGCGTGCGCGCCACCGTGTACATGCCCGAGCGGGCGGCGCTGCCGAAGGTCGACGCGACCCGCGGCTACGGCGCCGAGGTCGTGCTCACCGGCCGCACCGTCGACGAGGCCGTCACGGCCGCCACCGCGGCCGCCGAACGGTCGGGTGCGGTGTTCGTGCACCCCTTCGACCACCCCGACATCATCGCGGGGCAGGGCACCGTCGGCTGCGAGATCCTCGACCAGGTCCCCGACGCCGGCACGGTGCTGATCTCCGCGGGCGGCGGTGGGCTGCTCGGCGGGACGGCCGCGGTCCTGCGGGCCGCCCGGCCGGACATCCGGATCGTCGGGGTGCAGGCCGCGGGTGCCGCGGCCTGGCCGTCGTCGCTGGCGGCAGGCGAGCCGATGCCGGTCGGCGGAATGCGCACGATGGCCGACGGGATCGCCGTCGGCCGGCCGGGTGACGTCACGTTCGCCCAGGTCAGCGCCCTGATCGACGAGATGGTCACGGTGTCGGAGGACGCGCTGTCCGCGGCGCTGCTGCACTGCCTGGAGCGGGCGAAGATGCTCGTCGAGCCGGCCGGTGCCGCGTCCGTCGCCGCGCTGATGGAGCAGCCCGACCGCTGGCCGGGGCCGGTCGTGTGCGTGCTGTCCGGCGGCAACGTCGACCCGCTCGTGCTGTTGCAGGTCATCCGGCACGGGCTGGTCGCGTCGTCCCGCTACCTCACGCTGCACATGCGGATGCCCGACCGCCCCGGCGCGCTCGCCGAACTCCTGGCCCGGGTCGGGCGGCTCGGGGCCAACGTCACCGACGTCGCGCACTCGCGGATCAGCGGCGCGCTCGCGGTGGGGGAGGTCGACGTCGAGCTCAGTGTGGAGACGCGGGGGCCCGAGCACCGCGACGCCATCGTCGCCGACCTGCGCGAGGCCGGGCACGCCGTGGCCACGCCCTGACCCGCCCCGACGAGCCAGACCGGCTCCGACCGACCTGACCGGCTCCGACACGCTCCGACACGCGAACGGGCCCGGCCGACCGGCCGGGCCCGTTCCGCGGGTGGTCGTGGGTCAGCCGGTGAAGGCCTCCACCGACACCAGCGTCACCTTCATGGTTCCGCCGTCGGGCAGCTGGTACTCGCGGGTGTCACCCGGCTTCGCGCCGAGCAGCGCCGCGCCGAGCGGGGAGTTCGGGGAGATGACCTGCAGGTCGCCGTGGCTGCCCTCCTCGCGGGAGCCGAGCAGGACCTTCTCGGTCTCGTCGTCGTCCTCGTAGCGGATCTCGAGGACGGTGCCGGGGGAGGCCTCGTCGGAGCTGGACGGCGCGGTGCCGACCTGGGCGGTGCGCAGCAGCTCCTGCAGCTGACGGATCCGGGCCTCCTGCTGGCCCTGCTCCTCGCGGGCCGCGTGGTAGCCGCCGTTCTCCTTCAGGTCGCCCTCCTCGCGGCGGGCGTTGATCTCCGCGGCGATGACGGGCCGGTTCTCGATCAACCCGTCCAGCTCGGCCTTCAGCCGGTCGTAGGCGTCCTGGGTCAGCCAGGTGGCCTGGGTGTCCGTCACCGTCATCAACTCCTCCAGGAAAACAGGACGTGTCGCCGCCGGGACGCCTGGCGCCCGGCGGGCACACGGGGGTGGCGGCTCCGAGCAGCACGCCCCGAGTAAGGAAAAACACGACCCGCTGGCGGGTCGTGTGGGGCTCACCTTACCACGGAGCGTGCCGCTCATCGCAGCCTTTCGGTGAACGGGCGCGCGTACCGGATAGTTCCCTGTCGAGGAATATTCGCAGGTAACGGGGTTGTCGACGGCTACGCCGCGGCCCCGCTCGCACCGGCGGCAACCGTCCGTCGCAGACAGGTGCCCGGCGGGAACAGATGGTGCGGGTGACGGCGTTGCCGATGCCGGAGCCCGTGCTCGGCGCGGTTCCTGTCGGTCCCCTCTGCCAGGATCGTCCTGAGCACGACCTCGCCGCCCGCCGCCGGCAGACCACCGGTGCGGGACCCGAGTCCGGTGACCGTGGAGGAACCCACCCCGATGGCTACGCAGTACACCCCGTCCGCCCCGCGCCCGGTCCAGCCGCCGGCGCCCGGCGAGCGTCTCCGGTTGATGACGGTGCACGCCCACCCCGACGACGAGTCGTCGAAGGGCGCGGCGACCACCGCCCGGTACGTCGACGAGGGGCACGAGGTCATGGTCGTGACCTGCACCGGCGGTGAGCGGGGCAGCATCCTGAACCCCGCGATGGACCGGCCGGACGTCCTGGAGAACATGACCGCGGTCCGCAACGCCGAGATGGCCCGCGCCGCCGGGATCCTCGGCGTGCAGCACGTCTGGCTCGGCTTCGTCGACTCCGGCCTGCCCGAGGGCGACCCGAAGCCGCCGCTGCCCGAGGGCTGCTTCGCCCTGGGCGACGTCGAGGAGCAGACCGCGGCGCTGGTGAAGGTCATCCGCGCGTTCCGCCCGCACGTGATCGTCACCTACGACGAGAACGGCGGCTACCCGCACCCGGACCACATCCGCACCCACGTCATCTCGATGGCGGCCTGGGAGGCCGCGGGCGACCCGGCACGCTGGGTCGAGGCCGGGGCTCCGTGGCAGCCGATGAAGCTCTACTACGGCCACGGCTTCTCCAAGGCCCGGCTGGAGGCCTTCCACAACGCGATCGTCGAGTCCGGCCAGGAGTCGCCGTACGCGGAGTGGCTGGAGAACTGGAAGAGCGACCGGCCCGACCCCGGCACCCGGGTGACCACCAAGGTCCCGTGCTCGGACTGGTTCGGCCGGCGTGACGACGCGCTGCGCGCGCACGCCACCCAGATCGACCCGGACAGCAGGTTCTTCTTCACCCCGCTCGAGGTGCAGGCCCGGGTGTGGCCCACCGAGGACTACGAGCTGGTCCAGTCCCTGGTCGACACCGAGGTCCCGGAGGACGACCTGTTCGCCGGCATCCCCGTCGAGGTCGGCGGGGAACGCCGTCGCGCCGGATGAGGGCGCGCGGGCTCCGCGGGTAGCCTGGTCACCGGGCCCTCCCGCAGCTGCGGGGTGGTGCCGGTGATCCGGGAACCGGAGTACGGAGGCGCGTGGCGGTGCAGGTCGAGAACGTGACGGCTGTGGTGAACCAGGTCGTGACGGGCCTGCTCGTCCCGATGCAGGACCGGCCCCCGCCCCCCGGGCAGCTGCCCGAGTTCGGCAACGCGGCCCCCGCCGGGCTGGCGATCGTGCTGCTCCTGCTGCTCGCGACGGTCTTCCTCATCCGCAACATGAGCAAGCGGATCACCCGGCTCCCGGAGTCCTTCGACGGTGCGGACACCGCGGAGGGCGGATCCGACCCGGCGGGCACCGCATCCGGGACCGCTGCCGACCGCGGCGAGCCGGGACCGGCCCGCTCCTGAACCGCCGATCCGCGGAGGCGCCGGGTCAGCGCAGCAGGACCAGCCAGATCGCGACGTGGTGGCAGGCCCAGGCCAGCACCGTCGCGGCGTGGAAGAACTCGTGGTAGCCGAACGTCGCGGGCCACGGGTCGGGCCGTCGGAGCGCGTACATGACCGCGCCGACGGTGTAGAGGGCCCCGCCGGCGAGCAGCAGCACGAGCGCGGCCACGCCACCGCCGGCCAGCAGCCCGGGCAGCACGAACACCGCGACCCAGCCGAGCGCGACGTAGACGGGCACCCCGACCCAGGCCGGCGCCGTCGGCCAGGCGAGCTTGAGCGCGACCCCGGCGAGCGCCCCGCCCCAGACGACGGCGAGCACCCAGGTGGCGGTCACCGCGGGGAGCGCCAGCACCGAGACCGGCGTGTAGGTGCCCGCGATGAACAGGAAGATCATCGAGTGGTCGAGGCGCTTCATCAGCCGTCGCCGCGCCGGGTCGACCCAGGTGTGCCGGTGGTACAGCGCGCTGATCCCGAACAGGCCGAAGGTGGTCAGCGTGTAGACGGCCGTGGCCGCGGCCGCGGAGGCCCCGACGAGCGCCCCCGCGACGGCGATGAGCGCGGCGCACGCGAAGACGGAACCGACGAGGCTCCACAGGTGCAGCCAGCCCCGCATACGGGGCTTGAGCGGGGCGGACGGGGCGATACTCACGCACCCCGACGTTACGGGTCGCGACGGCGCGGGTCCCGTCCGGCGGACGAACGCCACACCCGGGACTAGGCTCCCTGTACGTGGCCCTCCGAGACCTGCTCTACACGGTGTACGAGCGCAGGATCCTGCGTCAGATCGCGGGGGCCGAGCAGCCCAGGCACGTGGCGCTCATCCTCGACGGCAACCGCCGCTGGGCGCGGGAGGCGGGTCTGGCCGACCCCGCGGAGGGGCACCGTGCCGGCGCCGCGAAGATCGCCGAGATGCTCGGCTGGTGCTCCGAGGCCGGCGTCGAGGTCGTCACGGTGTTCCTGCTGTCCACCGACAACCTGGACACCCGCTCCCCGGAGGAGCTCAAGGACCTCCTGGAGATCATCGCCGGGGTCGTCGACGACCTCTCCGGCCCGGACACCCCGTGGCGGCTGCGAGTCGTCGGCGCGATGGAGTTGCTGCCGAGCAGCCTGGCCGACCGGCTGACCGCGGCGGTCGCCCGTACCAGCGACCGCGGGGGCATCCAGCTGAACGTCGCCGTCGGCTACGGCGGCCGCCAGGAGATCGCCGACGCCGTCCGCAAGATGCTGCTGACCCAGGCGGAGGCGGGACGGACGATCGAGGAGCTCGCGGAGTCGCTCGACGTCGACCACATCGCGGAGCACCTCTACACCTCCGGACAGCCCGACCCGGACCTCGTCATCCGGACCAGCGGTGAGCAACGACTGTCGGGGTTCCTGCTGTGGCAGTCGGCCCATTCGGAGTTCTGGTTCTGCGAGGCCTACTGGCCCGAGTTCCGTCGCGTCGATTTCCTGCGGGCACTGCGCGACTTCGGCGCACGGCACCGACGTTTCGGCGGATGAATTCAGATCGACCGTAACCTCCGGCCGACTCGCTCGTTGTATGTGCCCGGAAAGGGGGACCGCGATCTCCCGGAACGGGAAAGGCCCCGGGAGCGGACTCCCGGGGCCTTCCGCGCGTCGGTGACGCGAGGTCCTACTTGCCACCGCCGTGGTGCTTGCCACCGTCGATGTCGACCTTGTCGCCGTTGTCGGCGGCGTTGGTGCAGTCGACGCTGTTGTCCGACGTGACACCCGACTTGTTGTACGCCTCGGAGAACAGGCCGCCCAGGGCACCCTGGACCAGGCTGTTGCCGTTGAGGGCGGTCCCGCAGGCCTGCGGCGAGACGTTGATGTTGTTGTTGGACAGGTTCACCAGGCCGGCGCTGTTCTTCTGCGCGACACCCTCGGAGTCCTCGACGGTCGAGGCCTTGGCCTTGTTGCCGCTGAAGTAGCTCTCGTGGGACTTGGTGTTACCGCTGTCCTTGATGTGGGTGTCGCCACCGTGCTCACCCGCGAACGCGAGCGGGCTCAGCGCGACGAGCGACGCGGCGCCGGCCGCGGCAACGATTCCAGCCTTCTTCAGCACAGTCCGTCTCCTGTTAGTCGGAGAGCGCGCCCGACCAAGGTGCGCGACTCTCAGTACCTGTCGACGCTCGAACCGGGGAGCCCGCATCGACTGCGTGTCAATCTAACGGACGCTTTCGCGCTCGACAATCTGACCCTGCGTGATTCTGCGACGGAGTCGGCGAACCATTCGTGTACCTGGGGATTCGTCGCCGCAATCGCAGCGCGGTCGGCGCGGCGTGCGGGCGTGTCGACGCTGCGGCGGTCGGGGCAGTGAGGTGAGGACCGTTCGGGGGGCCTGTGCGGCCGGTGTCGACGGCACCGGGATCCAGCCGTGTGCGCCACCGCGGTGGCGGACGGACGCCGCCCGCTGACCCGTCCGAGCCGACGGAGTCGGCCCGCGGCGCCGGGGCTCCGGGGCACCGGGGCACCGGGGCCGTGAGGGTGCGGCCGGTCAGCGGCGGCCCAGTGCATCGGTGCGGTGGGGGGCCGTCGACCGAATCCGGGGGTGCCGCTGGTGCCGAACCGGCGCGGCAGCCCGGTCCGGTCCGGCGGGTGGGCTCACATGATCACCGGTTGTGGAGTCAGGCGTCCGCGACGCGGACGTTCCGCTCCACAGCCGGTGATCATGGCGGCGTTCAGGACCTCGCGTGAGGTCGTGGCCGCCGGAGCAGTCGCGACCGAGGTGGCCGAGCGGCAGTCGCGTGCGTGGGATCGCCGGGAAGTCGGGCGGCCGGAGGGCAGCCGGGCGTGAGGGTGGTCGGGCGGCAGGAGGGCGGCCGGGCGCGAGGGCCTCCGGGCAGTGCGGCGGCCGGGCGCGAGGACGGCCGACAAGAGGGGAAGCGTGATTCGTGCACGGAGCGTGGTCACGTGGCCGAGGTACCGGAGTAGCGCCCGGAGGCGTCGACACGACGGAGTGATCACGTCCGCGAGGGTGCGGTAAACAGTGACCCGGCGGGATCCCCGGTCACCCTGGAGTGGGCCTGGAGCGGAACGCGAAAATGCCCCGGAGTGGATACCCCGGGGCATTTTCGGATCTGCGAGGAGATCAGCCGATCGAGTCGCCGGCGCCGGCCTCCTGGCCGCAGTTGTCCGACTGGTCGGTCGTCGAGTCGCCCGACTTGGCCTGGGCCTTGCCCAGGATGCCCAGGGCGCCGGTGACACCGTTGAGGGCGGAGGCGTCCTCGACCGGGACCTGCACGCCCAGCACGTTGACCGGGACGTTGTTGTTGCAGGCCTGGATCGGCACGTTGACGTTGTTGCCGTTCAGGCCGGCGATGAGGCCCTTGGCGTCCTTGTCGATGACGTTCTCGGCACCGTGGTGGTGGCCGCCCTTGTGGCCGTGGTCGCCGTCCTTGTCGCCGGCGAAGGCGAGCGGGGACAGGGCGAGCAGGGACGCGGCGGAGGCCGCAACCACGATTCCAGCCTTCTTCAGCACAGTTTTCTCCTGTTGAGTCTCGAGTCCGCCCGAAGCCGGTCTCACGCGTGCCGGCACGCTGACGAGGGGGAGCCCGTACCGACTGCTAGAAAAGCTACCGCTGTTATTCCTGCGAAACAAATCTCGTGACCCTATCGAGGTACACTTTCACTGACGGTTCCGATACTCCCCAAATAGGTTGTTCCGGTCCCGTGCGACCGAGCCGTCGCCGACCCGAACCGTGCACTCTGCGTGGCCGGGTACGTCCGAACGGATGCGTCACCGGCGGCCCTCGCCGTCGTTCCGCTCCGGGCCCGCCTACGCTCCGGGGATGGACCTGCTGCACGCGACGGCGGAGCTCGCGTCGCGGGTGGACCGGCTGCGGCCGGGTGTGCTGGACGGGCCGCCGCCGTACCCGTCGATCGCCCGGCGGGTGGCCGCGGAGCCGGTCGGGGACCCGGCGGCGCTGGTCGTCACGGCCGGGCGGCTGCGTGCGCAGGTCGCGGCGGCGGGACTCCCGGACGGTCGTCGCCGGTACCTGGACGCGCTCCTGGTCGCGCTGCGCTGCCGGGCCCGGCTGCTCGCCGGCGACGACGTCGGCTACGTCGAGCAGGTCCGCGACCTGTTCGGAGTGCTCCCGCGCCGCAGCGAGCCGGACGAGCTGCACGAGGCGCACCGCAGGCTGGCGGCGGTGCTGCCCGGGCGCGGTCCGCTGGCCGCCCGGATGCGGGACCACCGGGCCGCCGACGTCGTCCCGGCGGAACGGCTGGCCGCTGCGGTCACCGCCGTCGTCGCCGAACTGCGCCGCCGCACCCACGACACGCTGGGGCTCCCGGACGGCGAGCACGCCGACGTCGACCTCGTCGGCGCCCGCCCCTGGACGGCGTTCACCCGCTACCGCGGCGGCCTGCGCAGCCGGATCTCGGTCGCGACGACCGGTCGGGTGCGGGCCGGCTCGCTGCTGCCGCTGCTCGCCCACGAGGTCTATCCCGGTCACCACCTGCAGTACTGCCGGGCCGAGGTCGCGTCGGCGCGGTACCCGGAGCTGGCACTGCGGCTGGTCCACAGCCCGCAGGGGCTGGTCGCGGAGGGGGCGGCGGAGGCCGCCGTCGCCGTGGTGCCCGGCCCCGGCTGGGGCGCGGTCGCCGAACGCGTCCTCGCGGGCGCGGGCGTGCGCCTCGACGGCCCGGCGGCCGAGCGGATCGAACGGGAGCTGGACCTGCTGGGCCGGGTCCGGCTCGACGCCGCCCTCATGCGGCACGTCGACGGCGCCGGCCCCGACGCGGTGCTCGCCCACCTCGCACGCTGGCTGCTGGTCGACGACGACCGGGCGCGGCGCATGCTCGACTTCCTCGACCATCCCCAGTGGCGCACCTACCCGGTCACCTACGCCGAGGGCGGCCCGCTCGTGCGCGCCCGGCTCGTCAGCGCCCCGGAGGGCCCCGCCGCCGCGCTGGCGACGCTGCTCGACACCCCGGTCCTGCCGTCGGATCTGGTCACCGACGGTGGCGCCGCGCACGGTCCGGAACGCGGTGGACCGGCCGCCGCCGCGGTCGGAGTACTCCGTCCGCCGCACTTCGGCTGAGCCGAACGGCTCGCCACCGAACGAGGTGTCGATACCCGATCCGACGTCGGACGGTACCGATCACACGATGAACGGCACGTTACGACTGTTCCATCAGGGGTCAACGTAGGGATCCGACGGAGAGTTGCTATTGACCGCACGAGGGTGACCACTAGTAGCGTCCATGACGACGGGCTGTACCCGATGCGGCCCGTTCGGGAGGCCCTGGAGTGGTGTCACACGCACCCGAGAGGGCCGGCACCCGGCCCTTGCGGGCGTGCCGGCCGGAGGACCGCCATGGTCCCTCCGCGTCGTCGCGGCCCGCACCGGGGCCGGCCGGCCCGACGCAGAGCAGGCGCGGTGCCGCGCCTGCGAGGGAGCACCCGTGACCGATCGTCGTCCCGCCCTCACCGACCCGACCTCCGCACCCCAGGGGTCCGTCGGGGACGCACCGGCAGGTACCACCCGCTGCTATGTGCTCGACACGTCCGTGCTGCTGTCCGACCCCTGGTCGCTGCAGCGCTTCGACGAGCACCAGGTCGTCCTGCCGCTCGTCGTCATCAGTGAGCTGGAGGCCAAGCGTCACCACCCCGAGCTGGGCTGGTTCGCCCGGACCGCGCTGCGCCAGCTCGACGAGCTGCGCGTCAAGCACGGCCGTCTCGACGCCCCCGTGCCGATCGGCGAGTCCGGCGGCACGTTGCACGTCGAGCTGAACCACTCCGACCCCACGGTCCTGCCGGCCGGGTTCCGCACCGACTCGAACGACTCGCGGATCCTGGCCTGTGCGCTGAACCTCAAGGCGGACCCGGCAGCGCCGGCGGACGTCACGCTGGTCACCAAGGACATGCCGTTGCGGGTCAAGGCCGCCGCGGTCGGTCTGGACGCCGACGAGTACCACGGCCAGGACGTGCTGTTCTCGGGCTGGACCGGCATGACCGACCTGGAGGTGACCCCCGAGGACGTCGACGCGTTGTTCCGCGACGGCGTCATCGACCACGACGAGGCCCGCGACCTGCCCTGCAACACGGGGTTGCGGCTCGTGGGGGCGTCGAACGCGCTCGGGCGGGTCACCGCGGACAAGCGGGTCAAGCTGGTGCGCGGGGACCGGGAGGCGTTCGGGCTGCACGGCCGTTCCGCCGAGCAGCGGATCGCGCTGGACCTCCTGCTGGACAACGAGGTCGGGATCGTCTCCCTCGGCGGCCGGGCCGGGACGGGCAAGTCGGCGCTCGCGCTGTGCGCCGGCCTGGAGGCGGTGCTGGAACGACGCCAGCACCGCAAGATCGTCGTCTTCCGGCCGCTCTACGCCGTCGGCGGGCAGGACCTCGGCTACCTGCCCGGCAGCGAGGTCGAGAAGATGCAGCCCTGGGCGCAGGCCGTCTTCGACACCCTGGGCGCGATGGTCAGCCAGGACGTCATCGACGAGGTCATCGCCCGCGGCCTGCTGGAGGTCCTGCCGCTGACCCACATCCGCGGCCGGTCGCTGCACGACACCTTCGTGATCGTCGACGAGGCGCAGTCGCTGGAGCGCAACGTGCTGCTCACGGTGCTGTCCCGGCTCGGGACCGCGTCGCGGGTCGTGCTCACCCACGACGTCGCGCAGCGCGACAACCTGCGCGTGGGCCGGCACGACGGCGTCAACGCCGTCATCGAGAAGCTCAAGGGCCACCCGCTGTTCGCGCACGTGACGCTGACCCGCAGCGAGCGCTCGCCGATCGCCGCGCTGGTCACCGAGATGCTCGAGGGGCCCAACGCCTAGGACCCACCGCTCCCGGCGACGGCCCCCGCACCCACCGTGCGGGGGCCGTCGTCGTACGGAGTCGTCAGTCCTGACGATGCCCCGGTGACGCCGGCGGCGGACCCTCGTCCGCCATGACGACCTCCCTCACCGCCCCCGTGACCCTGCTGCGCGAGGCCTACGACGGCTTCGCCCGCGGCGACCTGCCCGCCGTCTTCGGGGCCATGAGCCCCGACATCCGGTGGACCGAACCCGTGGGCTCGGTCTACCCCGGCCCGTTCACCGGCCCGCAGGAGGTCGTCGACGGCCTCTTCAGCCGGCTCGCGACCGAGTGGACCGCGTTCGTCGTGACCCCCGAGCGGTTCCTGCCGTCGGGAAGCACCGTCGTGGTGAACGTCCGCTACGAGGTGACGCACGCCGGGACCGGGCGCTCGGCCGCGGTCCGCGGCGTGCACGTCTGGGAGTCCGACGGCGAGCGCTTCACCGCGTTCGAGGGCTTCCTCGACACCCACGTCCTGCGCGTCGCCGCCGGGGTGTGAGCCGCGGCGCGGTCAGTCGAACAGGTCCGGGTCGGTACGGACGACCTCGTCCCACAGCGGCTGGTAGGAGAACCAGCCGGCGTAGGGGGTACCGGTCTGCTCGGCGGTGAACCGGGCGTTGGCGTGGTCGACGAGCGTCGGCGTCCCCGCGGCCTCGGCCAGCAGCTGCGCCTGGCAGTTGCGCTCGGTCGAGATGAACCACCAGGCGGCCTCGGCGACCGTCTCGCCGACGGAGAAGATCCCGTGGTTCTGGTGGAACACCATCTTCCGGTCGGTCAGGCCACGGGCCAGCGCCCGGCCCGCCTCCGGGTCGAGCACGACCGCGCCCGCGCCCTCGTGGACGACGCCGTGGTTCTCGTAGAGGGCGCAGGCGTCCTGGGTGATGGGGTCCAGCGGGCGGCCCAGCGACGACCACGCCTTGCCGTACACCGAGTGGGCGTGGGCGGCCGCGACGACGTGCGGGTGCTCGGCGTGCACGGCCGAGTGGATGACGAACCCGGCCTGGTTCACCGGGCGGTTCCCGTGCCGGACCGTGCCGTGGTGGTCGACCATGATCAGGTCCGAGACGCGGATGTGCCGGAAGCTCATGCCGAACGGGTTGACCCAGAACATCTCCGGGTCCTCCGGGTCGCGCACGGTGACGTGCCCGGCGATGCCCTCGCCGAAGCCGAACCGGCCGAAGATCCGGAACGCACCGGCGAGCTGCTGCTTGCGGTGCAGCCGCTCCTCGGCGGAGGTGGCGAACGTCGGTGGCCTGGGCAGACCGCCGGTACCGCCGCCGAGGGCGGCGGTACCGGAACTGCTGGTGGTGGTGTCCTGCGTGGGGGCGGCCATGAGCCGACCGTGCGCCGGATCACGTCCCGGGTCAAGCGGTGGCTCACAGGCCGTGCGGGGTGCCCTCGGTGAACCCGGCGGTGGTCTGCACCCCGACGACGGAACGCTCGTGCAGCTCGTCGACCGAGCGTGCGCCCGCGTAGGTGCACGCGGAGCGGACGCCCGAGCAGATCTCGTCGAGCACGTCCTCCACGCCCGGCCGGTCCGGATCCAGCCGCTGGCGCGAGGACGAGATGCCCTCCTCGAACAGCGACTTGCGGGCCCGGTCGAACGCGTTGTCCCCGCGGGTGCGGGCGCTGACCGCGCGCTTGGACGCCATCCCGAACGACTCCTTGTACGCGCGGCCGTGCTCGTCGCGCAGCAGGTCGCCGGGGGACTCGTAGGTGCCCGCCAGCCAGGAGCCGATCATCACCGAGGCCGCGCCCGCGGCGAGGGCGAGGGCGACGTCGCGCGGGTGGCGCACCCCGCCGTCGGCCCAGACGACGGCGCCGCGCTCGCGGGCCGCGGCGGCGCACTCGGCGACCGCGGAGAACTGCGGGCGCCCGACGCCGGTCATCATCCGGGTCGTGCACATGGCGCCGGGGCCGACGCCGACCTTGACGATGTCGGCGCCCGCCTCGACGAGGTCGGCGACGCCGTCGGCGGTGACGACGTTGCCCGCCGCGACCGGGACCGCGACGCCGGCGTCGTCCACGACCCGCCGGACCGCGCCGAGCGCGTCGAGCATCTTCTCCTGGTGGCCGTGCGCGGTGTCGACGACGAGTACGTCGGCACCGGCGTCGAGCAGGGCCTTCGCCTTCACCGCGACGTCGCCGTTGATGCCGATCGCGGCCGCGGTGCGCAGCCGGCCCGCGCCGTCGAGGGCGGGGGAGTAGATCCCGGCGCGGATCGCGCCGAGCGGGGTGAGCAGGCCCGCGAGGCGGCCGTCGCCGTCGAGTCCGAGCGCCACCGCCTTGCGACCGGCGTTGAGCTGCTCGAACACCTCCCGCGGCTCGGTGCCCAGCGGCAGCGTGAGCGGGTCCGGGTCTCCGACGTCGGCGAGCCGGGTGAAGCGGTCCACCCCCGCGCAGTGCGCCTCGGACACGGTCCCGACCGGGCGGCCGCCGTCGTCGACGACCACGACGGCGTCGTGGGCCCGCTTGGGCAGCAGGTTCAGCGCGTCGGCCACCGCGTCGGAGGTGCGCAGCACCAGCGGGGTGTCCCACACCGGGTGCCGGGACTTGATCCAGGACACGATCTCGGCGACGGCGTCGGTCGCCACGTCCTGCGGCAGCACCGTCAGCGCGCCGCGGCGGGCGAGGGTCTCGGCCATCCGGCGGCCGGCGACGGCGGTCATGTTCGCCGCGACGACCGGCACCGTGGCCCCGGAGCGGTCCGGGGCGGTGAGGTCCACGTCGAACCGCGACGTCACCGTGGAACGGCGCGGGACGAGGAAGACGTCGTCGTAGGTCAGGTCGTGCTCGGGCCGGCGGTCGTCGAGGAAGCGCACGGTATCGAGACTCTACGCCTGTCGATACACCCGACCGGCTCTCGCGATTGCCGTTCGATCACTCATAGGGTTCGCCCCGCGCCGGCGAGTGATCGGCGTTCGAAAGGCCCGGATGCTCGACCCGAACAATCACCGTGGCTCCTTCGGTGAGGCGTACGTACGCGTGCTCGCCGCCGCCGCCGGGCTCACCGTCTACAAGGAGGAACTCGATCGGGACGGCATCGACCTCGGGGTGCGGATGCCGGCCCCCGGCCCGGGATTCGCCCGAGCGGTGGAGATGCAGATCAAGACGACGGCGTCTCCGTCCTGGGCGGGTGGGTGTCTGAACTTCGGAGGTCTTGACCGCAAGGGCTTCAACCGGTTGGCCGGGGACCGCTTCCAGGTCGCACGCTACCTCGTCGTGGTCGTCGTTCCTCGTGACACGGACCGATTCTCGGACATGTTCACCTCCGGTCTGCTGCTCCGGACGATCGGGTACGTGACGTCCCTCCGGGACCGGACCCCTTTCACCGACGAGCGGGGCCGGGCCGGAACGACGGTCCGGATGCCGATGGCCAACGTCCTGACGCCAGACTCGTTGCGTCGTCTCGTGGAGCTCGACCCGGTGGTCGCCCGGTGACCGAGGAACCGAGCGTCGACCAGCTTGCCGACTACCTGCGTGGAACCGGATGGATCGACACCGGGCTGATGTGGCGGGGAGCTGGTATCTGGGCCCTCGACAGTCTGGAAGTGCTGCTGCCGGGGTCCTCCGGGGTCGAGGACTTCCCACAGCGGGTGTCGGAGTTGCTCCGGACGGTGTCACGGGCTGAGGGACGCCCCGCCGACGAGGTGCGACGCGCACTGCGCCATCCCGCCGTCGACGAGATCACCGTGCGCAGGGACAGCACACTGACGATCTCCGAGGGCGCATCCGCGCTCCAGGGGCTGCGCAGCTTCATCCGGGAGTCGGCGCGGGCCGTTTCCGAGGGCCCGCACCTGCGATTCCCGAAGGGTGAGCCCCGACCGGTCCGTGATCTCCTCGATGCGGTCGATCTCGGCCCCGGACCACAGGACCTACCCGGCTTCTCCTTGCTCCTCGATGTCCGGGGACATCTCGGCCGACCCAGCCATAGGGCCGTGTCGCTGCAGGTACGGGACGCGGCCCGCGCGCTGGCCGAGACGGTCGGGAACGGCGGCGCCTCGTTCGAGGACGTGGCCCTCCAGGGCGTCTCCCTGGAGTGTTGCTCGGCCCTCGCGAGGTTGGCGGGCGAGGACGACGAGGCGTTCGAGTTCAGCTTCCGGTGGGCGATGCGGGTACCGGGGCTGGACCGGCCCGTTGCGGACGGGCGAGTCGAGAAGATCGGCTTCGCAGCCGGATCGGGCGAGGGGCTCAGAACAGGGATGAGACGGCTGTCCCGGTCAGGAGTCAGCGGTCCGGCGAGGGCCGCGGGCATGGTGGACGGCCTGCACGACGAGCCGGGATCGGACGACCGGTGGCGGGCGCGGCTGTCGGGAGAGGTCGCGCCGGCGCACGGTGCCCGGCGGGGCCGGACGATCTGGGTCCGGTTCCCGGACCAGGCCACCTACGAGCGTGTCGTGCGCCGCTACGACCGGTCTCGACCGGTACGGGTTCGCGGTGAGCTGACGAGTAGAGACGGCCGGATCGAGCTGATGGTCGACAACAGTGGGGGCGCGTCGTGACGCCTCGTGGAATCGGAGGATGCACGTGAGCAGGGTGGATCTGAACCAGCGGGAGCGAGCGGTGCTCCTCACGCTGCTCGCAGAGGGGCGGGAGCTGACCAACGCCCAGCTTCAGGAAGCCGGTGGTGTGAGGCTCGACGGTGAACCTCGTCGTCGCCTCAACGAGCACGGTCTCGTCGACTCGAGAAAGGTCGGCCGCGGGTTCGTCCACGAGATCAGCGACGCCGGCACCGCGTGGTGCACGGAGGAACTCGGCGCCTCGCGTCCCGATCGTGCGGGATACCTCGGGGGCGCGCTCTACGCGATCCTGCACGGTCTCGAGCGGACGGGCATCCCGCTGTCGGAGCTGTTCCCGTACCGGCCCGATCCGGAGGTGCGGATCCGTGACGCCGTGGCCCGGCTGACCGAACCCGGCGGCTGGGTCGGCTTGTCCCGGCTGCGCAAGGAGATCTCCGACCTGGCCCGGGGCGACATCGACGCCGCGCTCGCCGCTCTGGCCGTCGCCCCCGGGGTCCACCTGCAGTCGGAACCCAACACGAAGGCCCTGACCGAGTCGGACCACGAGGCCGCCGTCGTCGTCGCAGGGGAGTCCCGCCACATGATCATGATTGAGAACGGATGATCGACGAGGACCTTGCCGCTCTCGAGGCAGTGCAGTTCAGCTCCGCCATGACGGCGGAGGACATCTGGAGTCCCGTCGAGCAACACGTCGAGGGCCTGCACGCATCCGCGGCTCGCGCGCTGTGGGCCGCGGTCCCCAAGAGCACCACTCGACGCGCCAGCCCAGTGGGCGTCGTCCTCCAGGGCGAACGCGGTGTTGGGAAGACCCACCTCCTGCGTTGGCTGCGTCAGCGGGTCCAGGAGATCGACGGCTACTTCTTCCTGCTCCGTCTGATGGAGGGGGACGACTTCTGGCGCAACGCGGTCCACGGCATCCTGGACGGGTTCCAAGCGGGATCGGTGGACCAGCTCTCACCGCTCCTACGGCGGCTCGCGACATCGTGCGGACTACAGCCCGTCGAGGTATCCCGGATCGCGGGAACGATTCCCGTGGCGCGTACAGATCTCGACTTCCTGATCGCCGGTCTGCGCCGGCTCGACGCCCAGGTCTGGAACGACTGCCAGGACACGTTGCGTGCACTCGTCCTCTTCCGCGCCGACCGACCCGAGGTGCACGAGGTCGGCAACGGTTACCTGAGCAACGACGGCGACGTCGAGGACGCCGCACGTGAGGAGTGGGGCTTCCGGCCCGCTCCGCCGAGATCACGGAGGCTGGTCCTGCGCGACCTGTCCCGGTTGCTCGCTCTGACCGGCCCGTCGGTGTTCGCCGTCGACCAGATCGATCCGCTGATCAGCCACTCGGCGTCCACCGCGTTCGACGGTGCGCAGGCCCCGCAGACCACGGCTGCGCAGACGGTGAGCAACGTTGCGGACGGTCTGATGGAGCTGCGCGAACTCACCCGGTGCACCCTGACGGTCGTCGCCTGCCTGCCGACCTCCTGGACGCTGCTCACCGCCGGTGCGGTCGAGTCGGCCAAGGATCGCTTCCGGGTCCTGACCCTGCAGGGCGTCATGCCCGATGCCGAGGTGGCCCGTGCGATCGTCGCCGAGCATCTCGGAGGACTCTACGCCGAGGCCGGCCACGTTCCGCCGTACCCGACCTGGCCGGTGCGTCCCGAGGCGTTCGAGGGCATCGGTGCCTACACGCCGCGGCGACTGCTGCGGACGGTGGAGGAACACGTGCGGGCCTGCCTCGAGGCCGGCCGCGTCAGCGAGCTGTCCGACCTGCAAGGCGTCTCCCGCACCGCGTTGCCCGCGGTCGCCGCCGATCCCGAACGTCTGAACGGACTCGACGCGGATTTCGAGCAGCTGCGGGAGGATGCCGATCTGTCGGCGCCGTTCGACCCCGAGCAGGAGGACGAGCTGATGCCGCGCCTGCTCGCGGCCGGGCTCCAGGCCTACGTCATCGAGATGGGTGACGGCGGCAACGCCTTCAGCGTCGACCCGGTCCGTGCCCGCCGTCCTCCGGTGCACGCCCGGCTTCGGCACACCCTCAACGACAGCACCGAGAACGAGGTGCACTACACGTTCCGAGCCATCGCGCACTCCAACGCGCGTGCCGTGCAGAGCCGGCTGACGGCAGCCCGTACGGAGGCCGGAATCGCAGCCGGCGCGCAGCGACGGGCGCTGGTGCTGCTCCGGAACCGCGACTGGCCGCGCGGTCGGATCACCGCGGAGACCGTCGAGCAGTTGGAGGCCCAGGGCGGTGTCGCGGTCCCGCTCGGCGAGGCCGACATCCGGACCCTCACCGCGCTCGAGGTGATGCGCCGTCGTGCCGCGCCCGGGTGGCGGGACTGGCTGCTGACCCGGCGACCGGCGGGGTCCGTCGAGCTCTTCCGCCGATTCCTGCCCGGGCCCGGTGCTTCCGCCGTGGGGCCCGGCGAGGTGCAGGAGGCATCGGTCGGGTCTGACGCAGTCCCCGCCCCACACACCCCGGAACCCGAGGGCGACGAGGCCGACCCGCGGCCACGTGTGCTCATCGGGACCGCCCCGGACGGGCAGCCGGTGGAGGTCCTCGTCGAGGCCCTGCGTAAGCACACCGCTGTCTTCGCGGGTTCAGGATCCGGCAAGACCGTGCTGCTACGGCGCCTGGTCGAGGAGTGCGCGCTGCACGGCGTCTCGGCGATCGTCCTGGACATCAACAACGACCTGTGTCGGCTGGGCGACCCGTGGCCCCAGCCGCCGGTTCACTGGCTGCCCGGCGACCATGAACGGTCGGAGCGATACCTGAACGGGACCGAGGTCGTCGTCTGGACTCCGGGGCGGAGCCGCGGACGCCCGCTCACGCTTCGTCCGCTTCCCGACTTCGCGGCGGTGACCGACGACGAGGACGAGTTCCGTATGGCCGTCGACTCGGCTGTGGCCAGTCTCGAACCGAACACCGGACTGAGCGGTCGCAAGCTCGTACAGGGCAAAGCCGTTCTGCGCGAGGTGTTGACCTACTACGTGAACCAGGGAGGGTCCTCTCTCGGCGGGCTCGTCGAGCTGTTGGAGGAGCTGCCGGAGGACCTGACCACATTGCGCACGGGCGTCAAGCTGGCCGAGGAGATGTCGCAGGCCCTGCGTGCAGCCCGGATCAACGACCCGTTGCTCCGCGACATCGGCGAGCCGCTGGATCCCGGTGTCCTGCTGACCCCGTCGCCAGGGCGCCGGGCTCGGATCTCGGTGCTCAGCTTCGTCGGTCTGCCGGTGCAGGAGCAGCGCCAGGCGTTCGTCAACCAGCTACAGATGGCCCTGTTCTCCTGGATCAAAGCGAACCCGGCGGGAGAGCGTCCCCTCGGCGGATTGCTCGTCATGGACGAGGCCCAGAACTACGCCTCCTCAGGTGCTCACACGGCCTGCACCGCGAGCACCATCGCTCTCGCCTCCCAGGCCCGCAAGTACGGCCTGGGGCTCGTCTTCGCGACTCAGGCACCCAAGGGCCTGCACAATCAGGTCTCGGGCAATGCGGCCACCCAGTTCTACGGCTTTCTCAACGCTGCCGCGCAGATCTCCGCCGCCAAGAGCCTGGCCCGCGACAAGGGAGGCGCGGTCGACGAGATCTCGCGGCTGGGTACCGGGCAGTTCTACCTCGCCACCGAGGGGCGGCCCTTCGACCTGATGCGATCACCGCAGTGTCTGAGCCATCACCCTCCCAGCCCGCCAGAGGAGGACGAGGTCGTGCGCCGGGCCGCCGAGGGACGGTCGGACCGAGAGGACTAGCTGTCATCAGCGTGTGACCTGGCATCAACGGTCGGGAAACGCGGCTGTTCTACCGTCGGGTACATGCCGGTGCCGTCGCCGTCCCACCACGTGCGGGCGTCCGACGCGCGCCGGGTACGGGACCTGCTGCGCATCGCGGTCGCCGGGCGCGCGCGGACCGGGGACCTGCTCCCCGGCGAGGACGCGCTGATGGTCGGCCACGGCGTGTCGCGCAGCGCCGTGCGCGCCGCGCTGGGGCTGCTCCGCGAGGAGGGGCTGCTGCGGCCCGGGCCGACCGCGCACCGGATCGTCGCCCGCCCGCACTACCCCGGCCGGACCGCCGTCACGGGCACGGGCACCCGGGTCCCGCGCTGGCTCGAACGCACCGGGATCGCCGCGCCCGACGTGCTCGCCGACTGGCTCGGTGTCCCCGTCGGCACGCCGTGCCTGCGCACGGAGTGCGTCTCGGCGACGGCCGGTGGCGGCGCGGTGCTGGAGACCCACTACCTGGCGACCGAGGCCGCGGCGCTGCTGCTCGCGGTGCCCGGGACCGGCCCGTTCGACCGGCAGCTCGCCGACGCCGGGCTGCGTCCCGCGCGGGCCGGGACCCGGTCCGGCCCGGTGCCCGCCGACCCCGACTCGGCGGCGCTGCTCGGCGTCGCCGCCGGTGCCCCGCTGCTGGGGGCCGAACGCACCCTGACCGGCGACGACGGCCGGGTCCTCGCCGTCAGCGTGCTGCGCGCCGACCCGGCAGGCACGGTCCCGGTCGCCCGTGACGGCGACGCGGCCGCTCAGCCCGACAGCAGCGCCCGCACCGCCTCCAGCGAGTCGGCCTCGGCCGGGGTCTTGTCCGGGCGGTAGCGCAGCACCCGGGCGAAGCGCAGCGCGACCCCGCCCGGGTAGCGGGTGCTGCGTTGCGCGCCGTCGAGCGCGATCTCGACGACGAGCTCGGGCCGCAGGTGCACCACGCCCGGCTCGCGCGCCGTCTCGTACTCCGGGAAGGTCGCGGTCTGCCAGGCCAGCAGCTCGTCGGTCATCCCCTTGAACGTCTTGCCGACCATCACCGGCTCCCCGCCGTCCGGGTCGCGGGCGCCGAGGTGGATGTTCGACAGCGACCCGGTCCGCCGCCCGTAGCCCCACTCGGCGCCCAGCACCACCAGGTCCAGGGTGTGCACCGGCTTCACCTTCTGCCAGGCCCTGCCGCGGCGCCCGGCCGCGTACGGCGCGGCCAGGTCCTTCACGACGACGCCCTCGTGCCCCGCCGACAGTGCCTCGGAGAGGACCGCGGCCGCCTGTTCCGGCGACGGCCGCCGCACCCCCGGCATCCGCAGCGCGGCGTGGGTGTCCGCGGCGAGCAGCCCGGCGAGCGCGTCGAGCCGGACCTCGGCGGGCTCGTCGACCAGGTCCCGGCCGTCGAGGTGGAGCAGGTCGAAGAAGAACGGCGACAGCAGGACGTCCGGTACCCGCTCCTCGGTGCCGAACCGGCTCATCGTGTCCTGGAACGGGCGGGGGCGG
The DNA here is from genome assembly GCF_040105315.1 of Pseudonocardia tropica. NCBI lineage: Bacteria > Bacillati > Actinomycetota > Actinomycetes > Pseudonocardiales > Pseudonocardiaceae > Pseudonocardia > Pseudonocardia tropica. The sequence goes on along the minus strand of NZ_JBEDNP010000011.1, from coordinate 175,199 downwards.
CCGTCGTCGTCGAGGGCGAGGGTCTCGCCGTCGAGCACCGCGGTGTCGCACGGCAGCCCGCGCACCAGCTCCACCAGCTCGGGCACCCCGTCGGTGATCTCGCGCAGCGTGCGCGTCCACACCCGCACCTCGTCACCGCGGCGGTGCACCTGGATGCGGGCGCCGTCGAGCTTGTGCTCGACGGTGACGTCGGTGCCGAGCCCGGCCAGCGCGGCGTCGAGCGAGTCGCCGGGGGAGGCGAGCATCGGCCGGACCGGCCTGCCCACCTCCAGCCCGACCGCGGCGAGCGCGTCCTGTCCGCCGGTCAGCGCGGTGGCCGCGGTCTCCGGCAGCCGGCCGGACAGCATGAACGCGCGGCGCACCGCGGGCGCGGGTGCCTCGGAGGCGGACGCGACGGCGTCCACCATCAGCCCCTCCAGGGCGCCCTGGCGCAGCTCGCCGGTGAGCAGGCGGTGCAGGAAGCGCTGCTCGTCGGTGGTCGCGGTGCCGTACAGCTCGGTGAGCAGCTCGCGGCGCCGGGCCGCCGAGCCCGCCCCCGCGGTGCCGGCCAGCTCGTCGAGCAGTGCGTCGACCCGCTCCACCGTCAGCGACGGCTCCGCCGCGGCCGGCACGTCGACGCCCGACAGGGTCCGCCAGCCGGTCCCGATCCGGCCCTGCCGGGGCACCCCGGACAGCCAGGCGACGACCGGCACGACCTCGGCCGGCGCAGCGGTGCGCAGCAGCCCGGCGAGCGCGGCGGTCTTCTCCTTGCGCGCACGGGTCGCCCCGACCGCGGCCGAGGTGGTGACGACGTCGGTGAACAGCACCGGGCCAGTGAAGCAGCGACCCCCGACATCGCGCGCGTCGTCGGATCAGGCGGTGCGCGCGGCCTGCGGTGACGGGACGGGGCGTGGGCCGGACGCGGCGCGCGGCAGGATCGCGCGGCGCCACAGCTCGGCGACCGGGACGACCCCGCGGCAGGTGCCGTCCGGTGCGACGACGACCAGGTCGTCGTAGCCGCGGGCCGGGTCGCCGGACAGACCGATCTCCATCGCGCGGTGCAGCGGGGTCCGCTCGTCGACGGTCCGCGGCGGGTCCGCCAGCTCCGCCGCCGGCTTCTCGGCCCACAGCGCGTGGCCGAACCTGCCGGCCAGCTGGAGCAGGACGCGGCTGCGGTCCAGGTAGCCGACCGGCCGGTGCGCCCGGTCCACCAGGACGATCCCGGCCGAGTCGGGGCGGGCGCGCAGCGCCTCGCGGGCGGTGTCGCCGACGGCGTCGTCGGGCAGGGTCACGGCCGGCACGGCGAGCCCGCGCACCGGGGGACCGGCCGGCCGGGGCGCCGCGGGGCGCTCGGGGGCGGGCGTCGCGGACCCGGTCGTGAACGGCTGCGGCGCCGCGCTCAGCAGGCCGAGCAGCTCCGCGCGGGTGGCGGGGTCGGCCTCGGGGACGGCGCGCGTCCCGCCCAGCAGCGGGCCCTGGGCGAAGGCGACGCCGATCGTGAACAGCGCGGCCAGCCTGCCCGCGTCGTGGACACCCGTCGCGGCGACCGGCGCCCCGGCCGTGCGGGACACCTCGATCACCGCGCGGACGGCGGCACCGGTGCCCGCGTCGAGCACCCCGCCGCAGAGGTCGGGCTCCAGCTTCACCACGTCCGGCCGGACGGCGGCCACCACCTCGGGACCGAACGCGCGCCCGGCCCCGTCGAGCCCGATCCGGAAGCCCCACCGCCGCAGCTCGGCCAGCGCCGGGACGAGGTGCTCGGCCGGCGCGGCGGCGGCGATCGGCGGACCCACCTCCAGCAGCGGGGTGACCGGGTCGGCGGCGTCGCCGAGCATGCCGCGCAGCCGGCCGCGTGCGTGCAGGACGGTGTCCGCGGCGACGTCGACCTGGATCGGGACCGACCCGCCGTACGCGCGGGCCGACGCGACCGCGGAGACCGCGGTCCCGGCGTCGAGCTCGGCGATCCGGCGGGCGTCCCAGCCGCGGTCGCGGGCCACCACGGCCACGGCGTCGTGCTGCCGGCGCGGCACGACCTCGACCCCGGCGACGCGGCCGGTGCGCAGATCGTGCACGGGCACGTACGCGAAGCGCTGGTCGGGCATGGGTGAGTCCGTTCGGGTGACAGTGATCGACTGACGCACACACGGTGTCACGTCGATGTGGACCGAACGGGGACGCGGAGGTGAACAGCGGATGGACTGACCCGGTGCGCCCGGCCGGTGACCGGGCGCAGCCGGGGTCAGGAGCGCTTCTCGCCGCGGGTCATCGCCAGCACGTCCAGGGCGCGGTCCAGCTCGGCCTCGGTGAGCGTCCCGTTCGCCACGTGCCCGCGCTCGATCACGACCTCGCGGATCGTCCGGCGCTCCTTCAGCGCCTGCTTCGCGACGGCCGCCGCCTCCTCGTAGCCGATCTTCGAGTTGAGCGGGGTGACGATCGACGGCGAGGACTCGGCGTACTCGCGGGTGCGCTCGAGGTCGGCCTCCATCCCGTCGACGACCTTGTCGGCGAGCAGCCGCGCCGCGTTCGTGATCAGGCGGGCGGACTCCAGCACGTTGCGCGCCATCACCGGCATCATCACGTTCAGCTCCAGGTTGCCCTGGCTGCCGGAGAAGCCGACGCACGCGTCGTTGCCCATGACCTGCGCGCAGACCATCATCGTGGCCTCGCAGATCACCGGGTTGACCTTCCCCGGCATGATCGAGCTGCCCGGCTGCAGGTCCGGCAGGTGGATCTCGGCCAGCCCGGTGCGCGGTCCGGACGACAGCCAGCGCAGGTCGTTGGCGATCTTGTAGAGCGACACCGCGACGGTGCGCAGCGCGCCGGAGGCCTCGACCAGGCCGTCGCGGGAGCCCTGGGCCTCGATGTGGTCGGTGGCCTCGGCGAGCTGCTCCAGGCCGGTCGCCCCGCGCAGCTTCGCGACGACGGCGGCGCCGAACCCGTCCGGAGCGTTCAGCCCGGTGCCGACCGCGGTCCCGCCGATCGGCAGGACGGCGAGGCGGGGGAGCGCGTCGCGGACGCGGTCGGCGCCGTAGCCGGTCTGGCTGGCCCAGCCGCCCGCCTCCTGGCCGAGGGTGATCGGGACGGCGTCCATGAGGTGGGTGCGGCCGGCCTTCACGACCTCCGACCAGTCCGCCGCGCGGCGGCGCAGCGCGGCCTCGAGGTGCTGCAGTGCCGGGACGACCTCGGTAGCCAGCGCCTCGGTGGCGGCGAGGTGGATGGTCGTCGGGAAGACGTCGTTCGACGACTGCGAGGCGTTGACGTGGTCGTTCGGGTGGACGTCGGTCCCGGCCCGGGCGGCCAGCGAGGCGATGACCTCGTTGGCGTTCATGTTCGACGACGTGCCCGAGCCCGTCTGGAAGACGTCGACCGGGAAGTGGTCGTCGTGCCCGCCCGCGGCCACCTCGTCGGCGGCCGCGGCGATCGCGCGGGCCCGGTCGTCGTCCAGTACGCCCAGCTCGCCGTTCACCCGGGCCGCGGCCGCCTTGACCAGGCCGAGCGCGCGGATCTGGGCGCGCTCCAGGCCGCGGCCGGAGATCGGGAAGTTCTCCACCGCGCGCTGGGTCTGGGCCCGCCACAGCGCGTCGGCGGGGACCCGGACCTCGCCCATGGTGTCGTGCTCGATGCGGAAGTCCTCGCTCATGGGCGAAGGTCTACTCCACCACGACCCGTCCCGCAGTGTTAAGTGAGCCTAACCTCACGGCAGCGGCGGGGCCTCGCCCTCGGCGCCGTCGAAGTCGACGGAGGAGAATTCGCGCAGTTTGGTGAGACGGTGGTAGCCGTCGATCAGCCGGACGGTGCCGGACTTGGACCGCATCACGATCGACTGGGTGGTCGCGCCGCCACCCCGGTAGTGGACGCCGCGCAGCAGCGGGCCGTCGGTGATGCCGGTGGCGCAGAAGAAGACGTTCTCGCCGCGCACGAGCTCGGCGGTGGTCAGGACCGTGTCGAGGTCGTGGCCCGCGGCGAGCGCCTTCTCGCGCTCGGCGTCGTCCTTGGGCCACAGCCGGCCCTGGATCTCGCCGCCCATGCACTTCAGCGCGGCCGCGGTGATGATCCCCTCCGGGGTGCCGCCGACGCCGTAGAGCATGTCCACGCCCGAGGTCGGGCGCGCGGCGGCGATGGCACCGGCGACGTCGCCGTCGGAGATGAAGGCGATGCGGGCACCGGCCTCGCGGATCTCGGTGACGATCTGCTCGTGGCGGGGGCGGTCGAGCACACAGACGGTGACGTCGGCGACGTCGATCTCCTTGGCCCGCGCGACCCGGCGGATGTTCTCCGCGACCGGTGCGGTGATGTCGATGACGTCCGCGGCCTCCGGCCCGACCGCGATCTTCTCCATGTAGAAGACGGCGGACGGGTCGAACATGGCGTCCCGCTCGGCGACGGCGAGCACGGCCAGCGCGTTCGGCATGCCCTTGGCCATCAGCGTGGTGCCGTCGATGGGGTCGACGGCGACGTCGCAGAACGGGCCCTCGCCGTTGCCGACCTCCTCGCCGTTGAACAGCATGGGGGCCTCGTCCTTCTCGCCCTCGCCGATGACGACGACGCCGCGCATCGACACCGAGGAGATGAGCTGGCGCATGGCGTCGACGGCGGCACCGTCACCGCCGTTCTTGTCGCCCTTGCCGACCCAGCGTCCCGCGGCCATCGCGGCGGCCTCGGTGACCCGGACCAGCTCCATCGCCAGGTTGCGGTCGGGCGCCTCACGACGGCGGGGGCTGGCGGGGCTGGCGGGCTGGCTCACGGATACGTCTCCATTCGCGGGCGGCGTGCTCGTCGGCGACGTCCCCTCGTCCGGGTTCCCACGGGCGTACGGGGAGGCGCCCGGCGATCCTCGCACGTGGGACGCCGGGGGAGCAGTGATGAGCGACCGACGCCATGCCTGGGACGATGGACGCGTGAGCGCACGACCTGACCCGGGAACGCCGTCGCCGGACTCCTCGGAGCCCGCCGGGCCCCCGGCTGTCCCGGACCCGGCCGAGACCTCCGGTACCGCCGGGGCCGCCGACCGGGACGCGTCCCCCGGTGGGGCGGCCTCCGCCGGTCGGGCGGCGGCCGACGACCCGGTCCCGGGCCCGGTTCCGGCGTCGGACCCGGTGTCGGCCCCGGCCCCGGGCGCTCACCCCGACGCGGGCCCGGACCCGGCCGAGACCCCGGCCGTCGCCGCGGCTCCCGCGGGTGCGGCCCGGTCCGGGAGGCCGCAGCCGCCGCCGGTGACCCGCCGGATCCCCGAGGCGGGCCCGCAGGCGATGCACAAGCCCGCCCGCGGCGACGCGTCCGTGCGCGACCTGATCTGGGCCTGCCTGATCCTCGTCCCGGTCGCACTGCTGATCTTCTCGGTCGGCGGGTCCTGCTCGTTCTCGCCCGGCACCCCGGCCGAGGACGCCGCGTCGGCCCCCACCGTCGACGCCCCGGCCCGGATCGCCGAGTACGCCCGCGGCTCGACCTTCCCGCTGCGGCTGCCGGACGTCCCGTTCCGGGTCAACTCCACCGACCGCGGCCCGGTGGAGGGCGGTGGCACCGCCGTGCGCATCGGCTTCGTCACCCCCGACGCGGATTTCCTGAGCCTGGTCCAGACCGACGGCTCGGTCGAGGGGGTCCTCGCCACCGAGTCCGGCTCCGCGGGCCGCGGCGACGGCCCGCCGACGATGCGCGGCACGGTGCGGGCGGGCGGCCTGACCTGGGAGGTCTACGGTGCCGAGGGGGGCGAACCCTTCCGGATCGCGACGCTGCCCGGCCGGCCTGAGGTCCGCGTCCTGGTGACGGGCTCCGCGTCGGACGAGCAGTTCACCACCCTGGCCACCGCCCTGACGACCGCCCGCGTCTACCCGCCCGGCTCCTGAGGACCGGTCCCACAGGGGTTCCGGCGTCCCGCACGGGCTCCGATCCCGTGTGGGACGCCGGAACCCGTGTGGGACGTGGTCGTCCACATCGCGGGGAGTTGTCCACAGGGGCCCGTGTGGGGCCGGCGGACGGGGTGTGGCGGGGCAGGGTCGGGGGCATGGACCTCCTGCCCGGTACGACGCCCGTGCGGCGCTCGGAGCTGATCGCCGCGGGGATGAGCGAGGCCGAGATCCGGCAGGCCCTGGGCGCGGGGGCGATCGTGCGGGTCTGCCGCGGGATGTACCGCGGTGCCGTACCGCCCGGGGCGGTGACGGGACCCGGCGGGCGCTGGGAGGAGCTCGTCGCCGCGCACGAGCGCGCCGTGCGCGGTGTGCTGCGTCGGCTCGACTCGCCCGCCGTCGTCAGCCACGTCTCCGCCGCGGTCGTGCACGGCGCCGAGACCTGGGACGTGCCGCTGGACCGCGTGCACGTCACGCGGTCGGTGCCGACCGGCGCCCGCCGGGGGCACGATCTCGTCCTCCATGCGCTGCCTCTCGACCCCGCGGAGACGATCCGGGTGCGCGGGCTCCCGGTCACCAGCCCCGCCCGCACCGTCGTCGACGTCGCCAGGACGGTGCCGTTCGGGCAGGCGGTCGTCGTCGCGGACGCTCTCGCCCGGCGACACGGGCTCGGGACCGCGGAGCTCCTGGGCGCGGCCCGCCCGGACCGTCGTCGACGGGGGACGGCGGCCGCGGTGCGCGTCGCCCGGTTCGCCGACGGGCGCGCCGCGAGCCCCGGCGAGTCACGCAGCCGGGTCCTGTTCCACACCGCCGGGATCCCCGCCCCCGACCTGCAGCGCGAGGTGCGTGACGGCTCCGGCCGGTGGCTCGCGACGGTCGACTTCTGGTGGGACGGCCGTCCACCCGTCGTCGGGGAGTTCGACGGAGAGATCAAGTACGGGCGTCTGCTCCCACCGGGGAGGACAGCGGGCCAGGTGATCACCGAGGAGAAGGTCCGCGAGGACCGGCTCCGCGACCTGGGACTGCACGTCGTCCGGTGGACCTGGCGTGACCTGACCGACCCCGCCGCCCTCCTGACCCGCCTCCGGACCAGGCTGCCGACCCGATGACCTCCCACACCGGATCCGGCGTCCCACACCGGATCGGGACCCGTGTGGGACGCCGGATCCCGTGCGGGAGGCTCAGGCGTCGTCGTCGGACTCGGCGTCGGCCAGCTTCTCCTCGATGCGGGTGCGGGCGCCGGCGAGCTGGGCGTCGCAGCGCTTGGCCAGGGCCTCGCCGCGCTCCCACAGCGCGACGGACTCGTCCAGACCGAGGCCGCCGACCTCCAGCGCGCGCACGACCTCCACGAGCTCGTCGCGGGCCTTCTCGTAGCCCAGGGTCTCCACTGCCGGTCGGTCGCTCATCAGGTCTCCGGGTCGGGGGTGGTGGTCACGGTGGCGGCGACGGCGCCGTCGGCGACCCGGATCCGCAGGCCGGTGCCGGCGGGCGCGTCGGCGACCGACCGCAGCAGCGGGGGCACGTCGTCGCCGGTGCGGTCGGCGAGCTGCACGATCGCGTAGCCGCGGGCCAGGGTCGCGGTCGGGCCGAGCGCGGCGAGCCGGGCACCCAGGTGCTCCAGCTCCGACGACGACCGGTCCAGCCGGCGCAGCACCGCGCGGTGGGCGGCGGCGCGTGCGTCGGCGATCTCGCTCTCCCGGGAGGTGACCATACGCAGCGGGTCGGCCAGCACCGGCCGTCGTCGCAGGTCGTCGAGGCGGTGCTGCTCGCGGTCGACCCAGCCGTGCAGCGCGCGGCGGGCCCGGTCGCGCAGCCCGGAGATCCGCGCGGTCTCCTCCGCGAGGTCGGGCACCAGGCTGCGTCCGGCCTCGGTGGGGGTGGAGCAGCGCAGGTCGGCGACGTGGTCGACCAGCGGGGTGTCCGGCTCGTGCCCGATGGCCGACACGACCGGGGTCCGGCAGGCGGCGACGGCGCGGCACAGCGTCTCGTCGGAGAAGGGCAGCAGGTCCTCGACGCTGCCGCCACCGCGGGCGAGGACGATGACCTCGACGTCCGGGTCCCGGTCGAGGGCCCGCAGCGCGCCCACGACCTGCTCGACGGCGAGCCCGCCCTGCACGGCGACGTTCTCGATCCGGAACCGCACCGCGGGCCAGCGCGAGGTCGCGCCCGAGACGACGTCGTGCTCGGCCGCCGAGTCGCGCCCGGTGACCAGACCGATGGTGTGCGGGAGCAGCGGCGGGCGCCGCTTGAGGGCCGGGTCGAACAGCCCCTCGGCGGCGAGCAGCCTGCGCAGCCGCTCGATGCGGGCCAGCAGCTCGCCGAGCCCGACCGCACGGATCCGGTCGACGCGCAGCGACAGCGTGCCGCGCCCCAGGTAGAACGACGGCTTGCCGTGCACGACCACCCGGCTGCCCTCGGTCACGGCGCCGCCGGCGTCGCGCACCAGCGACGACGGCGCCGTCAGCTGCAGGGAGACGTCGGCGGCCGGGTCACGCAGGGTCAGGAATGCGGTCCCGGAGCGGGCGTTGACCTGGGCGAGCTGGCCCTCGACCCATACCGCGCCGAGCCGGTCGACCCACTCGGCGATCTTGCGGGCGACCGTGCGGACCGGCCACGGGTCCTCCTCGGAGGTCGTGGCGCTCAACGGTTCTCGGACACCGTCGCGATCCGGTTCGTCAGCATCGTGACGTACGGCGGCCGGTTCTCGTGCGCGGTCTCCCAGGCGAGGAGGTCCGCGAGGTCGTCGAGGCTCAGGGTGCGGAGCTTGCCGCGCAGCTGGGGGACGGTCATCGTCGGGTACTCGGGCAGCACGGCGGGCGCGGTCGCACCCGCCTCGACCCGGTTCGACGCCGACGCCGGGCGGGGCGACGCGGGAGTCCGGTCGATCGGGATGCCGGTGCGGGCGGGCCGCAGTGACGACACGGTGCCGTTGCGCCCGGCCGGGGGAGCGGCGGGCGGCAGCGGCGGGGCGATCGGCTCCGGGTCGGGCAGCGAGAGGTCGGCGCCGTCGGCCAGGTCGTCGTCGAAGGTCGCCCAGCTGGGGATGTCGTCGGCGGGGCGCAGGGTGCCCAGCGCGCGGTCGCCCTTGATCGCCAGCTCGGTGATCCGCTGCTGGAGTCGCATGGACACCTGCAGCGCCTGGCTGACCGCGGTCACCGGCAGCTCGACGGCGTGCCGCGGCAGTTCTCGGACCTGCTCGACGGCGGTCACGACGAGGCCGGCGGCGATCCGCACGGGGAACGGCAGCGGAGACATGCACGCCATTGTCGCCTGATCCGCGGCCGCCTGTCGCGCCGGGCGCGCCGGGACCCGGTCGGGCCGGTCACGTACGGCTGCCCGCTCCCGGACCGGTCCGTACCCTGGGGGCCATGTCCGGTTCTGCCAAGCAGGTCCTGCTCGCCAAGCCCCGCGGCTACTGCGCGGGCGTCGACCGTGCCGTCGAGGCGGTGGAGCAGGCGCTCGACCAGTACGGCGCCCCCGTGTACGTCCGCAAGGAGATCGTGCACAACAAGCACGTGGTGGAGACGCTGCGCGAGCGCGGCGCGATCTTCGTCGACGAGGCGTCGGAGGTCCCGGAGGGCGCGCACGTCGTGTTCTCCGCGCACGGCGTCTCGCCCGCGGTCCGCGACGAGGCCACGGGCCGGAACCTGCAGACCATCGACGCGACCTGCCCGCTGGTGACGAAGGTCCACCAGGAGGCGAAGCGGTTCGCCCGCGAGGACTACGACATCCTGCTCGTCGGGCACGCCGGGCACGAGGAGGTCGAGGGGACCTCCGGCGAGGCGCCCGAGCACATCCAGCTCGTCGAGTCCGCCGCCGACGTCGACTCCGTGACCGTCCGCGACCCGGAGCGGGTCGTGTGGCTGTCGCAGACCACGCTGAGCGTCGACGAGACGATGGACACCGTCCGTGCGCTGCGCGAGCGGTTCCCGAAGCTGCAGAACCCGCCGTCGGACGACATCTGCTACGCCACGCAGAACCGCCAGGTCGCGGTGAAGACGATGGCGCCGCGCTGCGACCTCGTGCTGGTCGTCGGGTCGCGGAACTCGTCGAACTCGGTGCGCCTGGTCGAGGTCGCACTGGGCGCCGGGGCCGGTGCCTCGTACCTGATCGACTACGCCCGCGAGATCGACGAATCCTGGCTCGACGGCGTCACGACGGTCGGTATCACCAGCGGCGCGTCGGTCCCGGAGATCCTGGTGCAGGGTGTCGTCGAGTACCTCGCCGAGCGCGGCTTCGGCTCGGTCGAGGAGGTCGACACCGCCGAGGAGACGCTGACCTTCTCGCTGCCCCGCGAGCTGCGCCCGCCGCGCGGCCGCTCGCTGGGCCTGACCCCGGTGAACTGACCCGCGCCTGCACACGACGGAGGCCCCGGACCGACTCGGTCCGGGGCCTCCGTCGTGTACGGGGCGGGGCGGTCAGCCCGCAGCCCGGTCCGCCTGGACCTGCTTCGCCGACACGACCTGCACCTGGTCGCCGATCTGCAGGGTGTCGAACCAGAGCTTCGCGTTCTCCGGGGTGAGCCGGACGCAGCCCGCCGACGGGGTGTCGGTGCGACCCTCGTGGAAGGCGATGCCGCCGTCCTGGAAGAACACCGCCCACGGCATCGGGGCGGGCTCGCCGTTGGTCATCGTGTACTCGCCGCTGCGGTGCAGCTGCTCCTTGCGGTAGACCCGCAGGGAGTGGCCGACCGGGGTCTCCTTCCCCGGGCCGCCGATGGCGACCGGGACGGGCCCGTGGGTGATCTTCCCGTCGGTGATCAGCCAGGAGCGCTGGGTGTCGAGGTCGACGCAGGCGCGGGCCGTGACGGTGCACGGGGTGCCCTCGACGAGCGGCTGGTCCCGGAAGGCCTGCGCGGCCGGGGTCCCGGCGATCGCGGTGCCGACGCCGATCAGCGCGACGGCCGCGGTGACCAGCGCGACGACGATCGCGGGTCGCGTCCTGCGGGGGCTGCGGGTGGTCGGCATGGCTCTCCAGTGGTTCCGGCGTGCGTCGGGGAGCGGCGGGGTCGCGCCGTGCCCCCGGATGGAAAGACGCTCGGGAGGGCAGTGGGTTGCTCCCATTGTCGGATCCGTCGTCACCCGGGCGGTCTGCGGGGTACGTTCCGGCCGCCCACCTGGGCGGATGCGTCCGGACGACCGTGACCGCGCCGGAACGGCCGTCAGCGGGTGTCGCGGCGTGTCCGGCCGGTGGCGCCGCGTGTCGACCCACGGGAGGGCTCGGAGCGGGACGGGTCGGTGCGGGAGGACTCGGTGCGGGACGATCCGGAGCGGGCGGACCCGGTGGACCGCGCGGCGGACCCGGTGGAGCGGGCCGCCGAGCCGGTGCGGGAGACCCCGCTGCTCGTGGCGCCCGTACGGCCGGTGGACCCGGTGCGACCGGCGCTGCCGGTGCGGACCGAGCCGGTGCGCGCGGCACCGGTCGTCGAGCCGGTACGGGCGGTGCCGGTCGTGCGGGACCGGGCCGCGGTCGTCGTCGCGGTGCCCGCGCCGCGCGGTGCCCGGGTCCGTCCGCCGGGACCGTCGGGGTCGTACCCGCCCGGGTCGCGGCCCAGGCGCTGCCGCAGCCGGCCGACGGCGTCGTCCGGGCCGAGGCGCTGGCGCAGCACGCGCAGACCGGCGACGAGCAGCACGACCAGCGTGGTCATCGCCATCGCCGGGAACGCGTTGATCAGCGGGGCGCCCGCCATGAGCAGGCCCTGCGCCGTGCCGCCGCCGGACGGGGCGCCGATCAGCACCGCGACCAGCGGCACGACGACGGCGAGCAGCAGCGGCGGCTGCACGGCCGGCAGGAACAGCCCACGCCGGCGGACCCAGGACACCGCGAGCACGCAGCCGAGCAGGTAGCAGACCTCGAACACCCGGCCGACGGTGCCGATCCGCAGCAGGTCCGCCAGGACCCCGAGTGCGGTGGTGCCGACGGCCAGACCGGTGGCCGCGAGGGGCGGGACACCGAGGACCGGGGGGAGCAGGGACCGCTCACGCACCGGCCAGCCACCGCGCGCGGGGGCGGGCCTCCGGCCGGGCCGGCGGGCCGAGCTGGATCGGGCCGTGGTCACCCGGTCAGCCTAACCCCTCCCGCCACGGTGTCCCGGCCGCCTCGTCGCGTGCGGTCTCGCCGTCGCCGAACGTGCTCGGATGTGCGCCGTCGGGTCGGCCACCGCCGGATCGGGTGCCGTCCGACCGGTGGTGGTCGGCCCGCCCGAGGTCCTCCAGGGACACCAGCGAGTCGCCGGCGGAGGCGACCAGCTCGGGCGCGGAGACGCCGCGCGGGGTCCGGTCCACCGTCGCGGGCGTCCCCAGCTCGGTGTCGGACACCTGCAGCTCGGTGAACTTCCGGGCGCTCACCAGTACCCGCGCCTCCAGCGAGGAGACGGTCCGGTTGTAGCTGTCCACCACCGCGTCCAGGCTGCGGCCGAGCTTCGCGACGTGCGTGCCCATCGTCGCGAGGCGCCCGTGCAGCTCGCGCCCGAGCCGGTGCACCTGGGCGGCGTTGCGGGCCAGGGCCTCCTGCTTCCAGCCGTAGGCGACGGTGCGCAGCAGCGCGACGAGGGTGGTCGGCGTCGAGAGCACGACGTTGCGGCCGAAGGCGTACTCCAGCAGTCCCGGGTCCGAGCGCAGCGCCGCCTCCAGGAACGGGTCGCCCGGCACGAACAGCACCACGAACTCCGGTGTCGGCTCGAACGACTCCCAGTAGGCCTTGGCCGAGAGCTGGTCCACGTGCGTGCGCAGCTGCCGGGCGTGCGCCGCGAGCCGTTCGGTGTGCACGTCCGGGTCCGAGGCCTCGACCGCCTGCAGGTAGGCCGCGAACGGCACCTTCGCGTCGACGACGACCTGCTTGCCGCCCGCGAGCCGGACCAGCATGTCCGGGCGGACCCCGCCGTCCTCCCCGGCGGCGGACACCTGCGTGGAGAAGTCGCAGTGCTCGAGCATCCCGGCCATCTCGGCGACCCGCTGCAGCTGCATCTCGCCCCACCGGCCCCGCACCTGCGGCGCCCGCAGCGCGTTGACCAGCGCCTTCGTCTCGGTGCCGAGCTTGTCCGAGCTCGCCGCCATCGCCCTGACCTGCTCGCGGAGCCCGGCGTAGGCGGACTCGCGCTCCTTCTCCACCGTCCGCAGCTGTCCCTCGACCCGGCCCAGCGCCGCCGAGACCGGGTCCAGCAGCTGCTCGACGGCCTTCGCGCGGGCGGCCTGGTCGCCGTCGGCCTTCGCCGCGAGCGCGGCGGTCGCCTCCTTGAGCCTGCTCTCCGCCAGCGCCACGAACGCCTCGTTGTTGCGGGCCAGCGCGTCCTGCGACAGCGCGGCGAAGGAGTCCTTCAGCTCGGCCTCGCGGCGCACCGTCGCGGCCTCGGCACCGGCCCGGGCCTCCCGCTCGGCGCGCAGCGCGGCGGTGGCTCCCGCGGCGTCGGACTCGGCCCGCCGGGCGCGGATCGTCGCGTCGTCGAGGGACTCGTGCAGCTCCTCGATCCGTTCGAGCAGCGCGGCGCGCTCGGCGCGCAGGCCCGCCGTGTCGGCCCGGGTGGTGGCGGCGGTGTTCGCGGCGGCCCGGGCCGCCTCGGCCGCCTCGGCCCGGAACCGGGCGGCGGCCACCGACCGGACCACGGCGGCGGCGACCGCCGCACCGAGCAGCGATCCGAGGAGCAGGCTGAGGACGTCCACCCCCGCAGCGTGCACCGCACCCCTGACAGTTCCGCGTCGCCGCAGCTCAGCGGCGTGTCCGGAGCCGGGTGTCTCGCACGGGCACGCACGGGGGACGGCCGGCGGCCTGCCGGGTTGCCCCGGAGAGGCGGATGCCACGCCGGGCGAACCGGTTCGCGATGCACACGTCTTTTCCGGTGTCGGACCTTCGGGGGGCCGACGGTCCGGGCCGGGGGGCCCGGGCGCACCGCGAGAGTGAGAGAGGTACCTGTGATGACCACCCGACTCGCCCGCACCATCGGCCGTACGACCGCCACGACCACCGCCGCCCTGGCGGTCGCCGCCGCGGCCGTGCTCGTCCCAGCCGGGGTCGCCTCGGCCGCACCCGCGACGCCGGCGGGGGACCCGGCGCCCAGCGCCTGCCGCCCGGCGAACCAGCAGGCGACCATCCACCCGGCCCCGGGCAGCGCCGGGCACCGCCACTACACGGTCGTGCTCAGCGCAGCCCCGGGCACGTCGCCGTGCCTGCTGTCCGGATCGCCGTCGGACCTGGTGTTCAGCCTGAACGGCTCGCCGCGCGCCTCCGAGGTCGCGGTGCCCTACGGCGACCAGACCCGCGCCGTCGAGTTCGGGCCGGGCGAGCCCGTGCAGTTCGACGTGCAGGTCCGCGACTCCGCCGGGCCCGCCCCGGCGAACGAGCTGGAGTTCTCGCTGCACGGTCCCGGCGGTGACGTTCCGGGCGGCTTCCTGGCGCGGGGACCGATCGGCGTCGACGCCGGCATCCAGGTCGGCCCGGTCACCGAGCGCTGACCCGGGGCGCCGCCCCGGACCACCGATCACGCGGCGGCCGCGGTGCGCGATCCGCGGCCGCCGCGGCGGTCTCAGACCGCCTCGTGCGCCAGCAGCCACCGCTTCACGGCCAGGCCGTAGCGGAAACCGCCCAGGCTCCCGTCGCTGCGCAGCACCCGGTGGCACGGGACGAACAGCGCCGCCGCGTTGGACGCGCAGGCGCCCGCCGCGGCCCGCACCGCCGCGGGGCGGCCGGTCTTCTCGGCGTAGCCGGTGTAGGTGACCGGCGCCCCCGCGGGGACGGTCCGCAGGACGTCCCACGCCAGCTCCCGGTAGGGGCCGGACCGCTGGCGGACGGGCACGTCGTCGATCACCGACAGGTCGCCGCCGTGGTAGCGGTCGACCGCCTCGCCGACCGCGCCGAGGTCGCCCTCGACCACGGTCGCCGGGGCCAGCGAGCGGTGCACCAGGGCGAGCAGCTCGTCGACCGAGGCGGTCCAGCCGGAGGCGAGGACGTGGCCGTCGTCGTCGACGACGGCCGTGAACGGTCCGGCCGGGGTGTCCCGTGTGGACCACGTTGCCGTGCTCATGCGTTCCTCCGCGGAGTGGTGGTGGCGGCGGACGTCGCGGCCCGCCAGAGATGGGTGGCGGCGTAGGACCGCCAGGGGGCCCAGGCGTGGGCGCGCGCGGTGAGCGCCGCCTCGTCGCCGGGCAGTCCGAGCGCCTCGGCCCCGCGGCGCACCGCGAGGTCGGAGGCGAGCAGCTCGTCGGGGTCGCCCAGGACGCGCATGGCCAGGTAGCCGGCGCTCCACGGACCGATCCCGGGCAGCGCGCACAGCTCGGCGCGCAGCCCGTCCGGGTCACGCCCGGGGTCGAGGGCGAGGGTGCCGTCGGCGAGCGCGGCACACAGTCCCCGCAGCGACGACGCCCGTCGCGCCGGCCCCGCGATGTCGGCGTCGGCGAGGGTCCCCGGCCCCGGGAACACCAGGTGCGGCCCGTCGTCGTCGCGCAGCTCGGCGGGCAGCGGCGTCCCGTGCACGGCCGCGAGACGGGCCGCGGCGGTGCGGGCGGCGGCCACCGACACCTGCTGGCCCAGCACCGTGCGCACCGCCGTCTCGGCCGGGTCGACGGTGCCCGCCAGCCGGATCCCGGGCGTCGCGGCGACCAGCGGGGCGAGTGCGTCGTCGGCGCCCAGCACGGCGTCGACGGCGAGCGGGTCGGCGTCGAGGTCGAGCAGCCGGCGCAGCCGGGACACCGCCGGACCGACGTCCCGCGGGTCGGACGTCCGCAGCGTCGCCACCACGGCCCCGGCCCGCGCGGTCAGGTCCAGCGCGACGACGGCCGGTCCGTGCGGCAGCCGCAGCGTGCGCCGGTAGGTGCCGCCGGTGACGGCCTCGACGCCGTCGACGGCGCGGGCCGCGAGGTGGTCGAGCAGGCCGTGCGGGTCGAACGGGGACCGGTAGGGCAGCCGCAGGACCAGCGCCCCCGGCGGGCCGGGCTCACGGGTCCGAGACCGGCGGGCGGCCTCGGCGCGCAGCTGCGAGGGCGGGACGCCGTAGACGGCGCGGACGGTGTCGTTGAACTGGCGGACGCTGCCGAACCCGGCGGCGAACGCGACGTCGGCCAGTCCGAGCGGGGTGGTCTCGACCAGGATGCGGGCGGTGTGCGCGCGCTGCGCGCGGGCCAGGGCCAGCGGCCCGGCGCCCACCTCGGAGGTGAGGATCCGGCCGAGCTGGCGGGGCGAGTAGCCCAGCCGCGACGCGAGCCCGGGCACCCCGTCGCGCTCGACGACGCCGTCGGCGATCAGGCGCATGGCCCGCCCGGCGGCGTCGGCGCGCAGGTTCCACTCCGGCGAGCCGGGGACGGCGTCGGGCAGGCACCGCCGGCAGGCCCGGTAGCCCGCGGTCTGCGCGGCGGCCGCGGTCCGCAGGAACTCGACGTTGCGCGAGCGCGGAGGCGGTACCGGGCACGACGGGCGGCAGTAGATGCCGGTGGTGCGCACGGCCGTGACGAACTGGCCGTCGAACCGCGCGTCCTTGGCGGCGACGGCGCGGTAACAGGAGTCGTGGTCGAGCAGCACGGCACCGACGATGCCACTCCGCGGCCGCCGTCACTGGCGGGAATCGGTCACCGGTGTCCGCGGTCCGGTCTACGGGCAGAGCGCGCCCGACACCCATCCCTGCTCGCAGGCGAAGCGGACCTCCTCCTCGCGCGAGGCGTCCCGGCCGGGGACCCCCGACGGGCGTTCGCGGGTCCGCTCCGGGGTGGCGCGCGGCGGGTCGGCCGGTGCCGGGGTCGCGACGGGGGCGGGCTCGACCGGCTCGGGGGCCGTCGTCTCCCGCTCCCGGGTGACGCCGCCGGTGTCGTCGCGCACGACGGGTGCGCGCCCGCCCGACGGAGCCGGGGCCGGGGCCGGGACGAGCGGTGGGGGAGCGGGTGCCGGCGGGGCGGGCGCGGCCGGCGGTGCCGGGGCCGGGTCCGGCGCGGGCTCCTCCCGGCCGGCAGCGGTCAGCGACACCGCGGACACGGTCCCGGCGGTGGTCAGGACCGCGACCCCCGCGGTCAGCAGGGCGTGCATTCCGGGCAGGCGCACGACGTCCCCCTCGGTCTCGGTCGTCGAAGCTCGGCCCGGACGGATGTGGTGCACGGCCGTCCGGGTGATGGGAGCGGTTCGACGATGGCTGTGCGTCACCTGTGCGTCGTGCGACGGAGTATGCCTTACGCCCAACGGAGCAATGACGGCGACTGACGGTGATCACCCGCGGTGGGTGTCGTGTCCTGGCCCCGGCGGGGGTACGGGATCATGGTCGTCGGCACGGACGAACTGGAGGCGATCATCGCGACCGAGGCCGTCGAGTCCGGCCCCGGGCCCCGTCGCGCCGGGCGGGCGACCGCGGCCCGCACCCGCATCGTCGGGTGGGTCCTGCTGCTCGTGCTGGCCTCGCTGGGCGTCGTCACGCTGCTGACCTGGATGCTGCTGATCGACGAGACCGACCGCCGGATCGACGGCGCGCTGAACTCCGAGATCGCCGAGTTCGCCCGCGTCACCGAGACCGGCGTCAACCCGACGACCGGCCAGCCGTACTCCTCGGTCGACGAGATCCTGCGGTCGGTGATCGCCGCCAACGTGGCGCGGCCGAACGAGAAGTTCCTCGGCTACCTCGACGGGCGCTTCCGCTGGGAGTCCCGGCGGACCAGCCCGCGGGTGCTGCTGCGCGAGGACCCGGCGTTCGCCGCGCTGGTCGCCGACGTCCGCCGTCCCACCCGCGGCTCCTACCTCAGCTCGGCGGGCGAGGTGCGCTGGTCGGCGCTGCCGGTCGGGCTCGCCGGCGACCCGCAGCGCGGCGTCATCGTGATCGGCTACTTCACCGAGCGCGAGCACGACTTCGCCCACGAGGCCGCGCGGCTGATGGGGCTGGTCGGCTTCGGCACGGCGCTGCTGTCCGCGGTCGGGGCGTGGCTGGTGGCCGGGCGCATCCTGCGGCCGCTGCGCGACGTCGCCGCGACCGCCCGCACCATCACCGGGCGGGACCTGTCGCGCCGGGTGCCGCAGCGCGCCCGGGCCCGCGACGAGATCGCCGAGCTGGCGACCACGCTGAACGCGATGCTCGACCGGGTGCAGAGCGGGATGGTGTCCCAGCGGCGGTTCGTCGACGACGCCGGGCACGAGCTGCGCACCCCGATCACCATCGTCCGGGGGCACCTCGGGGTGCTCGACCCGCGCGATCCCGACGACGTCGCCGAGACCGTCGCCCTGGTCGACGACGAGCTGGAGCGCATGAACCGGCTGGTGTCGGAGATGCTCGCGCTGACCCGGGCCGAGCAGCCGTCGCTGCTGCGGACCGAGACCGTCGACGTCGGCGTGCTGACCCGGGAGCTGTTCGAGAAGCTGACCGGCCTCGCCGACCGGGACTGGCGGCTGGAGTCGGTGGCCGCGGTGCGGTGCCGGATGGACCCGCAGCGGATCACCCAGGCCGTCGTCGCGCTGGCCGACAACGCGACCCGGTTCACCGGCGACGGCGACCGGATCGCGCTCGGCTCGGAGGCGGTCGACGGGCGGGTGCGGATCTGGGTGGCCGACTCCGGACCGGGCGTCGCACCGGAGGACCGGCACCGCGTGTTCCGGCGCTTCGCGCGCGGCGACGACGCGCCCCGCTCCGACGGCGCCGGGCTCGGGCTGTCCATCGTCGAGGCCATCGCGACGACACACGGCGGCCGCGTGCTGCTCGAGAGCACACCCGGGCACGGGGCGACCTTCACGCTGGACCTGCCGAGGAGCGCGACGTGAGCAGCCGGATCCTGGTGGCCGAGGACGAGCCGCGCATCGCGTCGTTCGTGAAGAAGGGCCTGGTCGGAGCAGGGTTCGAGGTCACGGTCGTCGCCGACGGGGCCGGTGTGCACGACCACGCCGTGACCGGGGGGTTCGACCTGCTGGTGCTCGACATCGGGCTGCCCGGGATGGACGGGTTCGAGGTCCTGCGCCGGCTGCGGGCGGCCGGCAGCGCCGTCCCGGTGATCATCCTGACCGCGCGCGACAGCGTGCACGACACCGTCGCCGGGCTGACCGGCGGCGCCGACGACTACATGGCCAAGCCGTTCCGGTTCGAGGAGCTGGTGGCCCGGATCCGGCTGCGGCTGGAGCGCGCCCGCCCCGTCCCGGACCCGGACGTGCTGACCTTCCACGGGCTCGAGCTCGACCCCCGCACCCGGCACGTGAGCGTGCACGGCCGCACCGTCGAGCTGTCGACGCGCGAGTGCGCGCTGGCCGAGACGTTCCTGCGCCACCCGGGCCAGGTGCTGTCCCGCGACCAGCTGCTCCGGCTGGTGTGGGGGCCCGCCGAGTCGGGGGCGTCGTCCAACGTCGTGGACGTCTACGTCCGCTACCTGCGCCGCAAGCTCGGCGCCGGCTGGATCGCGACCGTGCGCGGCGCGGGCTACCGGCTCGAACCGGGCTGAACGGACCCGACTACCCTGGTCGTCCGTGTCCCTCACCCTCGGCATCGTCGGCCTGCCCAACGTCGGCAAGTCGACCCTGTTCAACGCGCTGACCCGCAACGACGTGCTCGCCGCGAACTACCCGTTCGCGACGATCGAGCCCAACGTCGGCGTCGTCCCGCTCCCCGACGCGCGCCTGGGGACGCTGGCCGAGATCTTCTCGTCGGAGAAGATCATCCCGGCGTCGGTGTCCTTCGTCGACATCGCCGGCATCGTCAAGGGCGCGTCCGAGGGCGCAGGCCTGGGCAACAAGTTCCTCGCGAACATCCGTGAGTCCGACGCGATCTGCCAGGTCGTGCGCGTCTTCGACGACCCGGACGTGGTGCACGTCGACGGCCGCATCGACGCCGCGAGCGACATCGAGACGATCGCGACCGAGCTGGTCCTGGCCGACCTGCAGACGCTGGAGAAGGCGATCCCGCGCCTGGAGAAGGAAGCCCGCACCCAGAAGGACCGCAAGCCGGTCCTGGACGCCGCGCACGCCGCCGTCGCGATCCTCAACGACGGCCGGACGCTGTTCCAGGCGAAGGCCGACACCGAGCTGCTGCGCGAGCTGACCCTGCTCACCACGAAGCCGTTCCTCTACGTCTTCAACGCCGACGAGGCCGTCCTCACCGACGACGCCCGGCGCAAGGAGCTCACCGAGCTCGTCGCCCCCGCCCAGGCGGTCTTCCTCGACGCCAAGGTCGAGGCCGAGCTGCTGGAGCTCGACGACTCCTCCGCCGCCGAGCTCCTGGAGTCCATCGGGCAGGACGAGCCGGGCCTGGCCCAGCTCGCCCGCGCCGGGTTCTCCACCCTCGGGCTGCAGACCTACCTGACCGCCGGGCCCAAGGAGTCGCGGGCCTGGACGATCCCGCAGGGCGCCACCGCGCCGCAGGCCGCCGGGGTCATCCACACCGACTTCGAGCGGGGCTTCATCAAGGCCGAGATCGTCTCCTTCGACGACCTGGTCGCCGCGGGGTCGATGAACGCCGCGAAGTCCGCGGGGAAGGTGCGGATGGAGGGGAAGGACTACGTCATGCACGACGGCGACGTGGTCGAGTTCCGCTTCAACGTGTAGTAGACGGCATCTGCCCAGGTCATCGGGGGGCCGCTCCCTCAGCGGTCCGTGCGCGGTCCGCAAGAGGTCGCGCGAGCGCCGTCGCCATCAGGTCGGTGGCGACGCCGCGGGTGCGGTCCTCGGCCGACGGCCAGAGGTGCGCGTAGGTGTTCGGCGTGACCGTGGTAGAGCCGTGCCCGAGGGCGCGCTGCACCGTCACGACGTCGCAGCCGGCGGCGATCAGGCCCGATGCGTAGAAGTGCCGCAGGTCGTGAACCGCAGCTCCGGTGCTCTCGCGGCCGCGCGAGCGGTGCGCCAGTGGCAGCCGGTGCTGTCCCGGTGCAGAGACGCACCCCGTCAGCGCCCGGGAACAGCCAGCGAGCCGGGTCGTCGCCCGCGAGCTCGCCGACGTGCTGACCTATCAGGGTCACCGGGTCGTCGGGCAGGGCGACGGTGCGCTCGCTGCCGTACTTCGGCGGCCGCACCTCGATAGCAGTGCCGCCGGCGCGCTGCACCTGCCGACGGACATCGAGCGTGCGCTGCAGGAACGTGACGTGGCCGACCTGGACTCCGCAGACTTCCCCGATCCGCAGCCCGGTGACCGCCCCGAGTGCGACGCCCGCCGCGAAGGACGGTTGGCGACGTCGAGCAGCGCGTGGACCTGAGCGGCGGTCGGGATGGTCATGGCCCGATCAGCCTTGCGGCGGCGGGGGAGGACCAGTCCCGCGGAGGGTCGGTCGCGACGACACGATCCCGCACCGCAGCACTCAGCACCGCCCGCAGACCACTCGGCGTAGGACGATCCGGGCGTGACCCTGCCGGCGCAAGAGTCGACGTCCCGGCCGGTGGGCAGGGCTGGCGATGACCTCGTCGAGCGAGCGTTGGCCGTCGACCTTCCGTGCGAAGTGTCGCGCGTGCTCTCGGCTACGAGGTCGCGGTACCGGGCCCGCCAGCGGCCAGAGTCAGCCCAGCGCGCTCTCGAAATCGGCCGCCTGGTCCGGGGTGAGCCCGCTCGCGACCCGGACCACCACCGGGCCGGACCGGTAGATGTACTCGCCCAGCATCGGGGCGCCCTTGGTGACTTGCTGGATGTACTCGACCCGGGCCTGGGCGGTGTCCTCGGACTCGAAGACCTCGACCTTGCCGCCGGCCTCGATCGAGCCGGGTGCGGGCGGGAACGGGTCGGTCGGCACCCGGGAGTCGGTGAAGGCCATCGCCGAGGTGTAGCCGTTCGGCCTGCCCAGCAGCTTGTTCGGGTCGTTCTCAGCGGTAACGACTTCGCCCGGCTGCACGGAGGAGATCTTCGAGGTGAGGTCGGCGACCACCTGGTCCGCGGTCGGGGCGGGCATGGAGGAGGAGCATCCGGCGAGGGCGAGCAGGAGCGCCGCGGCTGCGGCGAGGTGGGGGAGCGTGCGCATGCCCGGTTAGTAGGTAAATGTCGATCTTGCGTTACGGCCCGGGAGGTAACAAATCGGGCGCGTCGAACGAACAGTCGAAAGTGGGTTGAGCAGGGAGGGTGTCGAGTAGTGCACACTGCGCAGGTGGACGAGGCCGGCATCGAGTTGCTTCACCGCCCGGTCTACGGGATGAGCCAGGCCGCGCGGCTGCTCAACCTGCGCGCCGACGGGCTGCGGCGTTGGATCGACGGATACTCACGCGCCGGGAAGACCTACGCCCCCGTCATTCGCGAGACCTCCACCGGGAACGACTCGATCACCTGGGGCGAGTTCATCGAGGCCGGATACCTGCGCGAGTACCGGGCGAAGCAGGTCCCTCTACAGTACCTGCGTCCAGTCATCGGACTGCTGCGGGAGCGCTTCGATGTCCAGTACCCGCTCGCGACGTTGAAGCCCTACACCTCGGGCAAGGACCTAGCGATGGAGGTCCAGCAGTTCGTCGGCCTGGATCCCGATCTGAGCATCGTCGTTCTCGGGCGCGACGGCACCTTGAAGCTGGCCGACCAGGCCAGCGCGTTCGTCGACAAGGTCGAGTTCACCGACGAGGCCGGCATCGCCGGGCGACTGTTCCCCTATGGCAAGCAGGTGCCGATCGTTCTCGATCCGGAGCGGAGCTTCGGAGAGCCCACGGTCCCTGACGGTGTCCGCACCGACATCCTTGCCGAGCTGGTGGAGGCGGGGGAGGATCCGCGCAGGGTCGCCGAGCTTTACGAGCTGCCGGTGACGGACGTCGAGCAGGCCGTGCGCTTCGAGCAGGGCGCGATGAAGGTCTCCGCCGAGGCTGCCTGATCCAGTGCCGGCCGACGTCCAATCTGCCCGCTGGTTCTTCGACGAGAACGCCATGGGCGTGGCCAAGGCGTTGCAGCACGTGCGTGGTGATATCACTTGGCCCGGTGGCCCCGGCGAGCTCGTAGCGAAGGGCGCCAAGGACCACGAGTGGCTTCCGCTCGTCGGCAAGGCCGGTCTGGTGGTCCTCAGCCGGGACAAGCGCATCCAGCGCAACCCGGTCGAACGGCAGGCGTTGCTGGACAACGGCGTGCGGGCGTTCTTTCAGACCGCTGGCGGCGAGCTGAACCTGTTCGGTCAGCTGCAGCTCTGGATGCGTTGGTGGGACGAGATGGAGGCGACGCTGGAGGACGAGCCCGGGCCGTGGATCGCTCGGGTGATCAAAAGCGGAGTGCGGATCTTCGACCGCCCGAAGTACGACGTTTCGGTCAGCGACTCCTCGCCGAGCGGTTGAGACTCCGGATCAGGCCCCCGACCTGCCTGTTTCCTTGGTCGGTACGCAGCGCAGTCGTCAGCTGACCAGTTCAGTCGGCGACCGTCCATCTCCCGGTTCTGCGTTCCGGTACTCGGCCATGAGCAGGATCACGAGGTCTCGCAGGGGGCCTGGTGCTCGCGCAGGTAGCCCCGCCAGCATCGGTGACCCGCACGCGCAAGAGGTCTCCATCCGGGCCACTCGCCGGACGGATCGTCGCTTCGATATGGCACCGGTGGTAGAACCCGCGGGCAAACCGCATGATCTTGTCTCGCTGTTCAGTGCCGGACTCGGTTGCAGGGCGATGCCCACGTGCTGCGCTACTGGGACTCCCCGCCCTGGACCGACAAGGGTTCCGTCGCACGCTTCATCAGCCGTTGTCGGACGATGGCGGAGGAAGGATGTGGCGCGCGGGTGGCACTCGAACGCACGTCGGACGGCGCCCTCATCGGTTGGTGCTCGGGCAATAGCTGGAATCCCGACTGGCGAGCGCCTCCCTGGGCTACTGCCTCACCGAGGCGGGCGTGGGGGCCGCAGACACGCGACGGAGGCGGCGCGAGTTTCTCCGGTGGGCCTTCGGTACGTTCGACCTCAACCGGGTCCAGGCAGAGCCCGATACCCGCAACGTCGCCTCCGCCCGGGTGCTGGAGAAGCTCGGATTCGTGCGCGAAGGGACGCTGCGGGAGGACTGCGTCGTCAACGGCGACGTGTCCGACTCGTGAGCGTCCGGCCTGCTGCGACGCGAGTGGGTGGCCTGATCTGCTGTCGCTCGACGAGGTGCCGGGCGGGGCCCGTGACGGCGGCCGGTGACAAGACACGGTCCGGTTCCGGTCGGACGTCCGACCTGCGACGGTCCCGCGGTGCGTCGTCGCTCATCAGAAGGGGTGACGATCCGGCGTACGCGCTCACCGTCGTCGCGCCACCCACGACACTGGGGCCGGGCCCCGGGAGGCGGGGCCGGCGTGACCGGCTGGGGGAACGACGATGGGCAGGGGCCGCTTCGCCGTGGCGGCCGTCGTCGCCGCGGTGTTCGCCACCAGTGCGTGCGCCGCCGCGTCCGGCGCCGAGCGGGCCACCACCCCGGAGCCCGCGGCCGCCTCGGTGTCCGCCTCGTTCGCACCCGCCACCGGTGTGCTGCCCCGGGCAGAGGCGGGCTCGCCCGTGCCGGGTGCGGCGGTGGACGGCGCGATCGTCGCGGCCCGCCGGGCGGTCGACCGGGCCGAGGCACGGGCCGCCGAGGCGCGGGCGGCGGAGGAGAGCCGGGCGAGCGCGTCCGGCGACGACTGCGCGGCGCGGGCGATGGCGGCCGGCCGGTTCGACCCGTCGTGCTCCGCCTACCAGGGGTACCTCGACCCGGGCACGTCCGCGGGCCGGGCGCCGACCAGCGGTGAGACCCAGATGCAGTACCTGTGCGAGCGGGGCCTGGTGCCCCGGAGCGACTGCTGACCCGTCGCGGCACGGACGGCACCGGTCGTCCGCCGCTACCCTGGCGGAGCGTGAACCTCCTCCAGCGCACGGCCCGGGTCGTCAACACCCTCGTCACCCCGCTCGCGCGCTCCGGCCGCCTCGGCGCGATGACGGAGATCAGCTACGCCGGCCGTCGCTCCGGCACCGAGTTCCGGCTCCCCGTGGCCTTCCGGCCGGAGGGCGACGGCGGCGTCATCCGCGTCGAGCTGCCGGACCGCAAGAACTGGTGGCGCAACTTCACCGGCGAGGGTGCACCGCTGCGGGTCCGGGTCGACGGCGCGGAACGGCCGGGCCACGGCGTGGCGGTGCGGGACGGACGACAGGTCCGGGTGGACGTCCGGTTCGACCCGGTCCGTTAGCGGTGGATCTTCCGACAGGCTGTCTCATATCGCGACGCCGGAGTGTGTCCCACGCCACTACCGTCGGATCGTCCGTGACGATCACCCGGGGCCCGGGCTCGTGACGGCTCCGCGCCCGACCCGGTGACGCGGCCCGACCGACACGGGGGAACCACATGGCCGAGCAGGTCCACCGGCTGATCTACCGCAGCCACAGCACCGTGCCCCGCGAACGCCGCGACGAGGTCCTCGCCGAGATCTTCGACGTGGCCCGGTCGAAGAACAAGAAGGCCGGGGTCACCGGGGCGCTGCTGATCTCCGACAACTGGTTCGTCCAGACCCTGGAGGGCGACGAGGCGGTGGTCACCGGACTGTTCGAGAAGATCAGGGAGGACGACCGGCACACCGAGGTGTCGGTCGTCGAGTTGACGACGGCGGAGTCCCGGGTGTTCCCCCGCTGGTCGATGGCCCGCATCTCCCCGATCGGGCGCTCGGACATCCCGCTGCACGACGTCGACGGCCGCATCCGGCCCGCCGCGCCGGACCGGCCCGGGCGGGAGCAGCAGGACCTGCTCACGCGGATGCGGAACACCATCGGCGCGGACTCGGTCTGACCCGGCTCACCGCAGCGGGATGTCGACACCCCGCTCGGACCCGGGGCGCGGACCGTGGATCCGCCGCTCCGCCTCGGTGGTCGGGACCTCGTCGATGCCGGCCTCGCGCCGCCGCATGAGCCCCCGCTCGTCGAACTCCCGCAGCTCGTTGCCGTAGCTGCGCCACCACCGGCCGTCGGCGTCGCGGGACTCGTACTGGAAGCGGACGGCGATGCGGTCGCCGTCGAACGACCAGAGGCTCTTGCGCAGCGCGTAGTCCTGCTCGCGCTGCCACTTCGCCGTCAGCAGCTCGACGATCTCCTGCCGGCCCGTGGCGAAGGTGTCGCGGTTGCGCCACACCGAGTCCGGTGTGTACGCGGCCGCGACGCGCTCCGCGCGGGCGGCGGTGGCGGCGCTGCCGCCCTGACCGGCGGTCACTGCGACCAGGCCGCCGTCATCACCGCGGACAGCGGCTCCAGCTCCGTGACCAGCTCGTCGAGCTCCGCGTCGGACAGGGCCGCGTACGGCGGCGCGGCGAGCTCGTCGGTCAGCGCCTCCACGCGCGCCTTGACCTCCCGGCCCGCGTCGGTGAGCCACCCGTCGTCGTCGACCAGGCCGCGTCGCCGCAGCCCGGCCATGACCTCGGCCAGCCGGGCCGCCGGCAGGTGGTGCACCCGCCCGAACGTCTCCGGCGGGTGGATGCCCATGTCCAGCGCGGACAGCAGGTGGGCCTCGGTGCCGCCGACCCGCTCGGTGAGCAGGGCGGTGACGTGCCCGTCGCCGCGGTGCTCGCGCAGCGTCGTCGCGGACTGCCACAGCCGGGTCAGCGGGTCGCCGGGGACCTCCAGGGTGCGCATCCCCGCGTACATCACCCGGCCCTCGGTGGGGGCGCTCGTCGCGGCGGTGGTGAGCAGGTCGGCGGCACGGGCCACGCCGGGCGAGCCGGACAGCTCGGCGCCGAGGATGCGGCGCAGCGCGGCGACGCTGCCCCGTCGCCACGCGGCGAAGGACTCCTCCGGCGGGACCGTCGCCCAGGCGCTCGGGATGTGCCGGGCGGCCTCGCCGTCGGCGAAGCTGTAGAACGCCGCGTGCACGACCTCGGCCGGGACCCGGCCCAGCGGCGCGGCCCGGCTCGCGAAGTAGCCGTCCCAGTAGGTGCGGTGGCCGAGCGCGGCCAGCTCCTCGTTCGGCTCGTCGGCGAGGTAGGTGGCCAGGCAGATCGGCTCGGTCAGCCCGAACATGCGGCGTGCGGTGTGCGCGGAGGACATGACCGGTACGACCGGGCGGGCGTCGGGAACTGATCGGTCACCCGGGCGAGGGCCGGTCCACCGACGCGCTGGGCACCCGGCCCACCGACGGTCTCGACGGCGACCGGGCCGCCGCCCCCGACCTCGACGCCCGACACCGCGCTGTTCACCCCGGACGCCGTCGCCGAGGACGAGGGCCACACCTGACGGGGCGCCGCGACGCTGCGGGCCTGGCGGGCAGGGGGCCCGCACCTGCCGATCCACCCGGTGGGGTGACGGCGAGGGTCCAGCCGTCGACGTCGCAGCGGCCGCCGGTGCCCTCGCCCGCGGCGACGACGGTCCCGTCGGCCCGCAGCCCGAGCGTGTGCGCCGACCCGGCGGCGACGGCCACCACGTCCCGCCAGGTCCCGACGGCGCACTGTCCGAGGTCGTCGTCCCCGGCGGCGAGGACCGTCCCGTCCGCGCGCAGCCCCACCGTGTGACCGCTGCCCGCCGACACCGCGACGATGTCGTGCCATCCCGCGACGTCGCCGCCGCCCCGCCCGGTGGTCACGACCGTGCCGTCGGCCCGCAGCCCCACGGTGTGCAGGTACCCGGCGGACACCGCGACCAGGTCGTGCCATCCGTCGACCGCGCACTGGCCGTACCGGTCGTTGCCGGTCGCGACCGCGGTGCCGCCGTCGCACAGCCCGACGGAGTGCCAGTCGCCGCAGCCCAGGGCCCGGATCCCGCGCCACCCGTCGACCGCGCACGCGCCCTCGGCGGCGCGCCCCGCGGCGAGCACGGTGCCGTCGGCGCGCAGACCCAGCGTGCGGCGCCACCCCGCGGCGACCGCGACGACGCCGCGCCAGCCGGCGACGGCGCGCTCGCCGTCGTCGTCGCGGCCGGTGGCCAGGACCGTGCCGTCGGCGCGCAGCCCGACGGTGTGCGCGCGTCCGGTGTTGCGGGCGGTGTGGACGTTCCCCACCGCGACGGCGACGACCCCGGTCCAGCCGTCGACGGCGCACTCACCGGCGCGGCCGTCCCCGACCGCGACGACGGTCCCGTCGGCCCGCAGCCCGGCCGAGTGCCGCCGGCCCGCGGCGAGGACGCCCATGCCCGCCATGATGCACGGCCGGCTCAGCCCAGCCGGCCGTGCACGGCGTCGTCGTCGACGGTCACGTCCGCCCCCAGCCCGCGCAGCACCGCGACCGCCGCGGAGTTGCCCGGGGTCGTCTCCGCGACGACCGGGCCGTCGGCGCGTGCCACGAGCATCCGCAGCACCGCACCGCCGACCCCGCGGCCCCGCCACGGCCGGGCCAGCCAGATCCCGGCCTCCTCGCCGCCCTCGACCGGTTCCAGCCGCGCCGCCCCGGCCACCTCCCCGTCGACCACGACGGCCCAGGTCCGCTCCACCGGCACCCGCGCCGCGACCGACCGCTCCCGGTGGAACGCGACGAACGCCGCGCGCCGCCGCGTCGTCCACCCGGGAGGACCGGGCACCGGCGGCATGACCTCCAGCGGGTCCGCCCCGGCGGCTGCCGCGTCGCACAGCGCCGCGAGCAGAGGCTCGTCGAGGTGTCGCAGTCCGATGTGCACCCGTCCAGGATCGCGGTCACCCGGCCGGTGCGTCACCGGTTTCCGCCCGGCGGGCACCGTCGTGGTCCGGGCGGCGGCGGGATGACCCGGCAGAGGAGTGATCCGGGTCGACAGCGTTACTCCGGACGGACCACGTCGTTGTTCATCGTGAGAGGCCGCACCAGCGTGCGACAGCCTGGTGTGAAGTGCTGTCCAGTCCTGTTCCGTGCCGCCGTTCGGCGATAGATACACACCCGACGGCCGTACCCCGCGCGACGAACGGTCGAGTCCCGTCGTGCCGTACGGCCCATTCCCGCAGGTGATCCCGGGTATCGGTGGCTCCCGGGTGGATCCGGCGGTGACTCCGGGAGCTAGAGACGCCCGACCCCCGCTGTCGTTGCGCAGCTGTGATCCATCCCACTTGCCGGGGTCTTTCTGTAACGATCGGCAGGCTGTCATCTGTCTACGGAGAGTAGCTAAACGACACCTGGTGGATAGCACTCTGTGTAGTTGACCCGCGGCGAACGGTCGGTCCGGCTGGACCTGAACCGGCATAACGCCGTTCGAACGAGGGGGTCCTCTCGTTTGAGTGATCGGCGTCCGTACGTTCTGCGGCACCGGCCAGTGACGGAGTGTCAGTGCGACGGCCGGATCACATCGCCACAGAAGGAGTGCCATGAACGCCCCCGAGACGACCCCCGCCCGTCGTAACGCCCGGCGGATCGCCACCGCCGGTGTCCTGTCCGTCCCGCTGGTCCTGGGCTCGGCCGGAATGGCCTTCGCCGGTGACCACGGCGACGGCGGCAAGCACCACGACAAGGGCCGCGACTGCGCGCCGTCCTCCGCCTCCCAGAAGGGTGGCCTGCTCGGCCTCGACGCCGCCGTCGACCCGCAGCTCAACATCGGCGGCATCCTGAACCAGGGTGCGGTCTCCCAGCACGCCACCAAGCTCGACCGGTCCAACTCCGGCATCGTGCAGAGCGGCTGCGGCGCGGGCGACGCCGTGCAGGTCGACGACCTGGTCGGGCTGGGCCTGGACGTCAGCCCGTCGGCCAACGTCGGCGGCATCCTGAACTCCGGCCCGGTGCAGCAGTCGACCACCGCCGTCGACGACTCCAACAGCGGGATCCTGCAGTCCGGCGGCACGCACGGCGGCGGCGGGCACGCCTCGCAGCGCGGCGGCCTGGTCGACGTCGCGGCCACCGTCAACCCGTCGATCAACATCGGCGGCCTGCTGTCCAGCGGCCCGGTGTCGCAGTCCACCACCACGGTCGACCAGGGCAACTCCGGCATCGTCCAGGGCTGAGCTCCGCGGGACACCCGCGAGGCGCGTACCGCCCGGGCCGCTTGACCCGGCCCGGGCGGTACGGCCGACCGGTCCCTCCGAGCGGAGCTCAGAAGTCCCGGCGGACCAGCATCCGCCACGCCCACCCGGCCGCGACGTCGGGTGGGGGCAGCGGGTCGCGTTCCAGCCAGCTGGCCGCGACCCCGAGCAGTGTCCAGGTCAGGCCGGCGGCGAACACGTCCAGCGGCATGCCGAACGCGTCCTCGGAGACACCCAGCCGCACCGTCGTGTCGGCGACGACCGACTGCATCCGCCGGCGCATCCCGGCCGCGGCGTCCGGCGCCGCGGCACCGCCGAGCGCCTGCCGGTACAACGGGGCGTGCTCGGCCAGATGGATGAACCAGCGCAGCAGCGCCGCGGGCGGCTGGGGCCCGATGTCGTCCATCGACAGGTCCGACAGATCCGCCCCGGCGTCCGCCGCCCGGTCGGCGAGCGCGTCGGCCAGCAGCATCTCCTTGTCGGTGTAGTGCTGGTAGAAGCTGCTGCGGTTCACCGACGCGTGCTCCGCGACGTCGGCGATCGTGATCGACTCGAGGGTGCGCTCCCTGGCCAGCGCGAGCAGCGCGTCCTGGAGACGTCGTCGCGTGCGCACCGCCCGGGGATCCACGCTCACCATTCTGCCGAACGGGTGACGCCCGGTTGCGGCGACCCACCGCATCGCCGCCCGGTCAGGACGTCCGGTTGCACGGCGGCCCCCACATGCCGGCCCGCCGGTCCTGCGCGATGCGCTGCCCGGCCTCGAAACCCGGCCGGTAGCGGCCCTGCCCCGGGTCCACCCAGCCCGCGACGAGCGCCGCGTCGGTGTAGGACTGCTGCGTCCCGACCACGAGGTACGCGGGCCAGGTCGGGGCGTCCGCCGCCGGAACGGGCAGCGTCGGGTCCGGCACCAGCGTGACCTCCTGGCCGTCGAGGAACCCCTCGGCGAACCGCTGCGCGTCGGCCCGCGCACACGCCGGCGTCGCCGCGGTGTCCACGCCGACCACCGACACCGTCACCGGACGGCCCCCGACGTCCACCACCACCGTCGCCGGGTCCACCACCCGCTGCACCCGTCCGTACAGCGTCGGCGGGCCGGTGAGCGGGCCGAGCGCGGTCGCCCCCGGCTCGCCGGCCACGGCCGGTTCGTCGGTCGTCCGGCCGATCGTCAGCCCCCCGACGACCCCGAGGACGACCAGCACCAGCACGGTCAGCGTCGCGATCGTGCGGCGTCGGCCGGAGGACCAGGCGGACAGGCGCGTCCGGGCGCGGTGGCGCGGTTCGGGCAGCATGACTGGAGTTCGTACCGAATCGGGCGTCCGGTTGCCCGTCGGGCGGGATCAGGGACATCCGGCCGCGGTCCAGGCCGTGGAACAGCCGGTGCCCGCGGCGGCGGGCCCGGCGACGGTCCCGAACAGGGCGAGGGCGAGGACGGCGCCGGCCAGCAGCAGGCGGGGTCCGGTGGGACGGGTGCGGCGGCGCGGCGCGGTCATGCCGGTCCTCTCGCCGGACAGCGGGCCGATGTTGCGCCGTCCGGACCAACGTCATCAGGATTGTCGATCGCCGGACACGCGGCCGGACCGCTCCGGGTCCGCTGCTAGGTTCGGCGCCTCCGTCCGTCCGGGAGGCCACGCGTGATCACCGTCCGGGAGCTGGGTCCCGACGACTGGGAGACCTGGCGCGACCTGCGCCTCGCCGCGCTGGCCGAGGCGCCCGACGCGTTCCACAGCCGGCTCACCGACTGGCTCGGCGCGGGGGAGCAGGAGTGGCGCGACCGGCTGGCCGCGCCCGGCCGGTACCTGGTGGTCGAGGTCGGCGGCCGCCCCGCCGGGCAGGTCGTGGCCGTCCCGCCGGACGGCGACGGCGTCGCCGACCTCATCGCCCTGTGGGTCGCCCCGCACGCGCGCGGGGGCGACGCCGCGACCGCGCTCGTCGACGCGGTCCTCGACCGCGCCGCCGGGTGGGGCGCGCGGACGCTGGCACTGCACGTGGTGATCGGCAACGACCGCGCCGCGGCGTTCTACCGGCGGCTCGGGTTCGTCGACCGGGGTGTCGTCGAGCGGCCCGACGGCATCAGCGAGACCCGGATGGACCGGCCCGTCGGCCGTCCGGCCCCGCGGTGCTGACCGTCCGGCCCGCGGCACCCTCCGACGACCCCGGGCTGACCCGGATCGACGCCCTGACCTGGACCGCGGAGGTCAGCCCGGCCCCGCCGCGGCCCGAGCCGTTCCTCGACCGGACCCCGGTCGGGGACGTGCTCGTCGCCGACGACGACGGCGCCGTGGCCGGGTACGTGATCGTCGGGGCCGCTCCGCCCGCGGTCCCGGCGCACGACCACGTCCGCTACATCGGGGGTCTGGCGGTGCACCCCGGGCACACCGGCCGCGGCGTCGGCCGCGCGCTGGTCGACGCCGCGGTGGCCCGGGCCCGCGACAGCGGCGGCAGCAAGGTCACGCTGCGGGTCCTCGGCCCGAACACCCGGGCCCGCGAGCTGTACCGCCGCTGCGGCTTCGTCGAGGAGGGCGTGCTGCGCGCCGAGTTCGTGGTCGACGGGGTCGCCGTCGACGACGTCCTGATGGCCAGGCACCTCGCTCCGCCGGGCGGCTGACCTGCGGCGACGCGGAACTGTCGGGGGTCGGTCGTAGCGTCGCATCCATGACCACCGCCCCGCCGTCGCCCCCGGCCTCGCCACCCGTCCCGGCCCGGGTGGCGGCCGCGCTGCGCGCCTCCTGGAGCCGCGACACGTGCGACGTCGCGGACGTCACCGACTGGACCCCGGACCGTCCGTCGCGGGGCCAGTGCGGGGCGACGGCACTGGTCCTGCACGACCTGTTCGGCGGTGACCTGCTGCTGGCCGAGGTGTGGCACGCCGACGGCCGGCTGCAGGGCTACCACTGGTGGAACCGGCTGCCCGGCGGCGCCGAGGTGGACCTCACCCGGGACCAGTTCGGCCCGGGGGAGACGGTCCACCCGCCCCGGGTGGTCGTGCGCCCGGAGGGCCCGCCGCGGCGCTGCCGCGCGCAGTACGAGCTGCTGCGCCGCCGGGTCCTCGACCGGCTGGACGGCCCGGGGTGAGCGGTCCGGGCTCAGCGGCGGCCGCGGCGCACGGCGTCGGCGAGCGTGCCCAGCAGCTCGTCGGTGGTGCCCCAGGACATGCAGGCGTCGGTCACCGAGCGGCCGCGGACCATGTCCGGGCCCAGCTCCTGGCGTCCCGCCTCCAGGAAGCTCTCCATCATCAGTCCGGTGACGGCGCGCTCGCCGCCCGCGATCCGCTCGGCCAGCTCCGCGACGACGCCGGCCTGCCGCACGTGGTCCTTGCCGCTGTTGCCATGGCTGGCGTCGACGACGACCCGCTCCGGCAGGCCCGCCGCACGCAGCCCGTCGACGGTCGCGGTGATGTCGGCGGCCGAGTAGTTCGGGGTGGCCCCGCCGCGCAGGATGACGTGGGTGTCCGGGTTGCCGGTGGTGGTGACCAGGCCGGCGAGCCCGTCGGCGTTCACCCCCATGAACACGTGCGACGCCGCGGCCGCACGCATCCCGTCGATCGCGGCGCGGATGTCGCCGTCGGTGGCGTTCTTGATCCCGACCGGCATCGACAGGCCGCTGACCAGCTGGCGGTGCACCTGGCTCTCCGCGGTGCGGGCGCCGATCGAGCCCCAGGTGACCACGTCGGCGATGTACTGCGGGGTGATCGGGTCGAGGAACTCGCAGCCGACCGGCAGCCCGAGCGCGGAGATGTCGAGCAGCAGCTTGCGCGCGGTGCGCAGCCCGCGGTTCACGTCGAAGGTGCCGTCCAGGCCCGGGTCGTTGATCAGGCCCTTCCAGCCGACGGTCGTGCGCGGCTTCTCGAAGTAGGTGCGCATGACCACGCACAGCTCGCCGGACAGCTCCTCGGCCCGGGCGGCGAGGCGGTGGGCGTAGTCCAGGGCGGCGTCCGGGTCGTGCACCGAGCACGGCCCGACGACGACGAGCAGCCGGTCGTCGTCGCCGTCGAGGACGTCGGTGACCGCGGCGCGGCCGCGGGTGACGGTCTCGGCGACCCGGGGGTCGCAGGGCAGGTCGTGCCGCAGCAGCGCGGGCGAGATCAGCGGGCTGATCCGCTCGATGCGGCGGTCGTCGGTCGGGGCGACCTGCAGGGGGGTGGTGCTCGCGCTCATCGGAGACGGTGGTCCTTACCCGGCGGACCGCCCCGGATCACCTCGACCGAGCCGGTCCGGAATGCCGGCTCGAGGGGATGGAGGTCAGCGCGCTACGGCACCTGCCAGCCCATCCCGGGCCGGCCGGCGAAACCAGTAGTACGCGTTCAGCACGCAGCGACCGTACCCCACGCCCGCGGCAGGCGTGGTACCACCGGCACATGCGGATCGCCCTCGCCCAGATCGTGTCCACCCCGGATCCCGAGGAGAACCTCGCCGAGGTGGAGCGCCGCACCCGCACCGCCGCCGACGCCGGTGCGCAGCTCGTGCTGTTCCCCGAGGCCACCATGTGCTGCTTCGGGGTCGCGCTCGGCCCGGTCGCGCAGCCGCTGGACGGACCGTGGGCGACGCGGGTCCGCGAGCTCGCCGAGGCCGCCGGGACCACCGTCGTCGCGGGGATGTTCACCCCGTCCGGGGACGGCCGGGTCCGCAACACGCTGCTCGCCACCGGCGGCGGTGTCGACACCCACTACGACAAGATCCACATGTTCGACGCGTTCGGCTTCGCCGAGTCCGACACCGTCGAGCCCGGCACCGAGCCGGTCGTGGTCGGGGTGGGCGGCGACGAGCCGGTCACGGTCGGCCTGTCCACCTGCTACGACGTGCGCTTCCCCGGCCTGTACCAGCGCCTCGCGGACGACGGCGCCACCGTGCTGCTGGTCCCCGCCTCCTGGGGCGCGGGCCCGGGCAAGCGCGAGCAGTGGGAGCTGCTGGTGCGGGCGCGTGCGCTGGACACCGGCTCGTTCGTCGTCGCGTGCGACCAGGCCGACCCGACGACGGTCGGTCGCGAGCACGGCAGCGCCCCGACCGGGATCGGGTACAGCCTGGTCGCCGGCCCGCGCGGCGAGGTCGTCGACGCACTCGGCGCCGGGCCCGGGCTGCTCGTGGTCGACGTGGACCCGGTGGCGGCCACGACCGTGCGCGAGCAGATCCCGGTGCTGGCCAACCGCCGGTTCTGAGCCGCGCCGGCCGTTCCCGGTGCGGCGGCCGCCCGGGGCGGCTCCGCCGTCCGCGGTGGATCGCCTGGCCGCGGGGTCTCGGCCGTCCGCGGTGGGACGGCCGCTCGCGGCGGCTCAGCCGCCCGCGGTGCTGAGGCGGTCGGAGATCTGCGCGGCGAGGTCGACGTCCTTCGCGGTCAGTCCGCCCTCGGAGTGCGTGGACAGCCGGAAGGTCAGCGTGGCGTAGCGGATGTCGATGTCCGGGTGGTGGTCGGCGTCCTCGGCGTCCTCGGCGACCCGGTCCACCACCGCGATCGCGGCCTCGAAGTCGGGCAGGGTGGCGGTGCAGACGATGGAGTCGCCGTCGCGGTCCCAACCGGGCAGCTTCTGCAGGGCGTCGGCGATCTCGGCGTCGGTCAGCGTCGGGGTGGGCATCGCCCCATCGTGGCGCAGACGGCGCACCCCGTCGCGGTGGAGGGTGTCCGAATCCACCCGGTGGAGCAGCCCGCTCCCGGTGGCACGGCGGCCGTTCGTCGCACCGGTGGACGCCCGGCCGTGGCACCGGGTGGTGCCCGGGCGTTGCGCGGACGCGGTCCGCCGGTCGGGCCGGGGCGCTCAGCCGTCGCGGCGGGTCAGGGCGAAGACCACGACACCCGCCCCGGCGACGGCGAAGCCGGCCGCCCGCGCCGTGGTCGCCCACAGGGCAGACGGGTCGGCGGGCACCGCGAGGATCCCGGCCAGGACCTCGTGCCAGTGCCCGGACGGCAGGACCGGCGCGATCGGCTCCCACAGCACGGTCGCCAGCGGCGCGACGGTCAGCGCGGCCAGACCGGTCGCGACCACCCCGGCGGGTCGCCGGACCAGCGCCGACATCGCCAGCAGCAGCATCCCGAGCCCGCACAGCTGCACCGCGGCCCAGCCGGTGAGCACCAGGGCCCGGGCCACGGTGGCGCCCGCCCCGAACGGGCCGGCACCCAGGGCGAGCCCGCCGCAGACCAGGGCGGTGACGACCGTCGTCGCCGCGGCGAGCAGGGAGGTCGCCGCGACCGCGGCGGCCTTGAGCCCGAGCAGCCGTCCCGGGCCGACGGGGGACAGCCGCAACGCGTCGAGGGTGCCGCGGGCCCGTTCCGCGGCGAACCCGTCGGCGGCCACGAGTACGACGGGCATCCCGAGCGCGAACGCCGCGGGTTCGGACAGTGCGACCGTCAGGGTCCCGAGTGCGAAGGACAGGCGGCCGGCGTCGGTGGCGAGCGCGATCGTCGCCAGCAGCGGCACCAGCGCGGCCGCCGCGAGGACGACCGCGGTGCGCGGACGCCGCAGGGCCAGCTCCAGCTCCGAGCGGAGCAGCCGGCCGAAGGGAGCCGCGGTGGGGCGGCGCGCCCGGCCGGTCGTCGGCCCGGAGCGTGGACGGAGGGAACCCGCGGACCGCGCCCGGCCCGGTGCCTCCGAGGGGACCGCCCGGCCGCCGACGGTGTCCCGGGACCCGGCAGCCGGTGCGGGAGCGACCGTCGGGCCCCCGGGAACGGCGTGCGAGGAGCCGTGGGCCCGGTCCGCCCGGTCACCGGCGGACCGCGGCGCGACGGCGTCGTCCCACCGGGCGGTCGGGGGGAGGGACGCGGCGGCCCAGTCGTCGTCGGGCCGGGGAGCCGCGGTGCCCCAGGTGTGCTCGGGACGCACGCCCGCGCTCACCGTCCCGCTCCGTACCCGGCACCCACCGGGGCCGGTTCCTCGGTGAGCCGGGCGAAGAACTCCTCCAGCCGGGCGGCGGGCCGCGTCACCCCGTGCACGGCGACACCCGCGTGCACCAGCGTCGCGACGACGTCCGGCGCGGCGGGCCCGGCCGGGACGAACACCCGGTCCCGGGCTCCCGGCTCGGCGTCGATGCCCCGGGCCAGCAGGGCGGCGACGGCGCGCTCGCCGTCCGGCGTCGTCACCACCAGCGCCGACGGACCGGAATCGACGAGCTCGTCGAGCGGGCCGGCGCACAGCAGGCGCCCGGCCCGGAGCACCGCGACGTGGCTGCAGGTCGCCTCGATCTCGCCGAGCAGGTGCGAGCTGACGATCACGGTCGCGCCCGCGGCGTTCATCTCCGCGATCAACCGGCGGACCTCGCGGGTGCCCGCCGGGTCCAGCCCGTCGGTCGGCTCGTCGAGCACGACCAGCCGTCGCCGGGTCAGCAGCGGCACGGCCAGACCGAGGCGCCGCCGCATCCCCGAGGAGTACCCGCCGGCGCGGCGGTCGGCCGCCTCGGCGAGCCCGACCCGGCGCAGCACGGCGTCGACGGCGGCCGGGATCCGCGCCGAGTCCAGCAGCGGTTCGGCGGCCGCGGCCCGCAGGAGGTTCTGCCGACCGGTGCGGTGCGGGTGCAGCGCGGGCGCGTCGACCAGGGCTCCGACGTGCGGCAGCACCTCCGACGCGCGATACGGCAGCCGCCGTCCGAGCAGCTCGACCTCGCCGTCGGTGGGGGCGAGCAGCCCGAGCAGCATCCGCATCAGCGTCGTC
Organism: Pseudonocardia tropica; assembly: GCF_040105315.1. Taxonomy (NCBI): domain Bacteria; kingdom Bacillati; phylum Actinomycetota; class Actinomycetes; order Pseudonocardiales; family Pseudonocardiaceae; genus Pseudonocardia; species Pseudonocardia tropica. The sequence continues at coordinate 138,043 of NZ_JBEDNP010000011.1, read as the reverse complement.
TTGCCCGCGCCGTTGGGGCCGAGCAGCCCGAGGACCGCGCCCATCGGCACGTCGAGGTCCACCCCGTCGACCGCGCGTACCGCGCCGAATCCGCGGGACAGGCCGATCGCGCGCACGGCCGGTGGGCGGGGCGCGGCGGGCGGCTCGGGAGAGTCGGCGGGGGCGGACGTCCGGTACACGGCACCCAGCGTGACCGTGCGGCGCCGCGAGCGGGCCGTTTCGGCGAGATCGGTCGGCCCGGCCGGGTGCGGGTCCGGCTGCGAGGATCAGCGGTGTGCCGGTGCTGAGCCTGGACCATCGTGTGGACGGACCGCCCCGACTCGTCGCGGGGGTGCTGCGCGAATCCGTCTCCTCGGCCCGCGCGGTCGCGCGGGTGGGAGCCCGGTTCACCGCACCGTCGGCGCTGCTCGTGGCCGGGGACGAGATCCGGGTCGCGCTGCCCGGCGGGTTCCCGGCCTGCCGGACCCGGATCACCCGCGCCGGGGCCGACGGGTTGTGGTCGGAGCTGGCGGTGGGATCCGCGGCGGTGCTGCGGCACTCGACCCGGGTCACGCCGGCGGACGGCGGCGGCAGCCACGTCCACGACGAGCTCACCTGGGAGCCGCCCCTCGGCGTGCTCGGCCGCCTCTCCGACCCGGTGCTGCGCCACTACGGGGCGCGGCTGCTCCGGGCCCGGCGCGACGTGCTCGCCGAGCGGGTCGCGGAGCTGGGCCGGGCCGGGGTGGTCGTGGGGGCGGCGATCGTCCGCGACGGCAGGGTGCTCGTCGCCCAGCGCTCCTACCCGTCCGAGCTGGCCGGACGCTGGGAGCTACCCGGCGGCGGCGTCGAGGACGGCGAGAGCGAGCAGCAGGCGCTGGTCCGGGAGTGTGCCGAGGAGCTGGGCGCCCGGGTGGTGGTCGGGGAGCGGCTGGGCACCGACCTGCCGATCGGGCGACGTGTACTGCGGATCCACACCGCCCGGGCGGCGGCCGGCTCCCCGGAGCCGGAGGCCCGCGAGCACCGGGCGCTGCGCTGGGTGGGGTCGCACGAGGTGGCGGCCCTGGGCTGGCTCGACGCCGACCGGGCCGTCGTCGCCGAGCTGGTCGACCTGCTGCGGACCTGACGCGCGGTCCCCGGTGCCGGAACGACGATCACCGCAGGATCGGTGGAACCGATCCGGGCCGGGCGTCGTCCAAGCCGCATGACCCGGAACGCCACCGCCTCCGTCCCGTCCGTTCTCCCGACCGCCGCGCACGGGGCGGCCCGCCGCCGCACGTCGCGCGGCCCCGACCCGCTCGCCCGGCTCGTCGCCGCGCAGGACGGCCTGGTCACCCGGGCCCAGGCGCTGGCCCACGGCCTGTCCACCGACCAGGTCGACCGTAGGCTCGCCGCCCGGCGCTGGATCCCCGTGCACCCCCGCGTGTACCGGCACGCCGCCCACCCGCCGAGCGAGCGGTCCCGGGTCCGCGCCGCCGCACTCTGGGCGGGGGAGGACGCCGTGCTGACCGGGGCCGCCGCGGCCTGGTGGTGGGGGCTGCTCCCGTCCGCACCCGCGGTCGTCACGGTCACCGTGCCGCGCCGGCGGGCTCCGCGGTCGCGGGCGAGGGTCCTCGTCCGGCGCCGTGACCTGGACCCGCGCGACGTCGTCACCCACGACGGGGCGGTCGTCGCCCGGCCCGCGGCCGCGGTGCTGGAGGCCGCGGCCGACCCGTCGGTGCCCGGAGAGGCGCTGCTGGACCACGTGCTCACCACGGGGTCCGTCGACGCGGCCGAGCTGGTCGAGGCGCACGCCCGCAACCTCGGGGCGCACGGGTCGGGCCCGGTCGGCCGGATGCTGGCCGGGGCGTCGCGCCGGGTCGCCGTCCGGGCCCGGCACGGGCTGCGGGCGCTGCTCGCCCACAGGGGCGTGCGGGCCTGGCGCACCGACGTCACCGTGGCCGGGGTGCTGCTCGACCTCGCGTTCCCCGCGGCCCGGCTGGCCGTCGAGGTGCACGACCCGGTCGACGCCGGGACCGGCGCCGACGGCTGCGGCCCCGCGTGGCGGCGGGCCGTGCTGCGCCGGCACGGGTGGCGGACGCTCGTGGTCGGACCGACGGAGCTCCGGCGCCCCGACGAGCTCCTGGACCGCCTCCGCGAGGCCGTGACCGGGCACCCGGCGGGGCCCGGCGGTGCCGCGGGGCGGGCCGCGGGGTGAACGACCGGCGAACGCCACCACACGCGGTGTCACCGGACCCCTCGGACGACTGTGATTCCGGCCATGCCGGCACCGTGCCCCGGACGCGTCCTCGTGGTCCACGGGGTGATCACGGAGGTCGGTCCGGGATCCGGGCGCGCGAAGTCCCGGACCTGCCGGACGACGTCGGCCGGCCTGCGCCGCTCTACCGGACCGGCGGTGCACACGCAACCCGAAGCGCGACGTCGTCGCAGGTCAGCGGGTGATACGTCCGTTCAGTAGATACGCGCGATCTTGATCGCGCGGGTGAGTGCCTTGCCGCTCAGATCGTCCGCACCCGCCTTGCGCAGCCGCAGTGCGACGACCGGACAGCTCTTGCACCGCTTCGGCTTGGACCGGCAGCACTTCTTCTTGACCTTGCCCATGATGAGGTCAGGCTAACCTGCGCCCGGGGCAGGGTGAAGGACTTGCAGCGGATACCGTTGAGGTGTGACCATCCCTCGTTCCGCCTCGGCCCTCGACGCTCGTTCCTCGCTCGAGAGCGACGCCGTGCCCGATCGGGCCGGCCGACCCGAGCTGCGCAACGTCGCGATCGTCGCGCACGTCGACCACGGCAAGACCACGCTCGTGGACGCGATGCTCCGCCAGTCCGGCGCCTTCGCCGAGCGCGCCGAACTCGTCGACCGGGTCATGGACTCCAACGACCTGGAGCGCGAGAAGGGCATCACCATCCTCGCCAAGCACACGGCGGTGAACTGGCACGGCACGACGATCAACGTCGTCGACACCCCCGGCCACGCCGACTTCGGCGGTGAGGTCGAGCGCGGCCTGTCCATGGTCGACGGCGTGGTGCTGCTCGTCGACGCCTCCGAGGGGCCGCTGCCGCAGACCCGCTTCGTGCTCCGCAAGACCCTGACCGCCGGCCTGCCCGTCATGCTCGTGGTCAACAAGACCGACCGCGGCGACGCCCGGATCGCCGAGGTCGTCGATGAGTCCCTCGAGCTGCTGCTCGAGCTGGCCGACGAGCTGGAGCTCGACGAGTCGGTCACCACGCACCTGCTCGACCTCCCGGTCGTCTACGCCTCCGGGCGTGCGGGCAAGGCCTCCCGGATCCGGCCCGCCGACGGTGAGCTGCCGGACTCCGACGACCTCGAGCCGCTCATCGAGACCCTGCTCGACGTCGTCCCGCCGCCCGCCGACGACGTCGACGCCCCGCTGCAGGCGCACGTCACCAACCTCGACGCCTCCAGCTTCCTCGGCCGTATCGCGCTCTGCCGCGTCCGCGCCGGCGTGCTGCGCCGCGGCCAGCAGGTCGCGTGGTGCCGCGAGGACGGCACCACCCCGCGCGTCAAGATCACCGAGCTGCTGCGCACCGAGGCGCTGACCCGCGTCCCCGCCGACGAGGCGCGCGCCGGTGACCTGGTCGCCGTCGCGGGCATCGCCGAGGTCACCATCGGCGACACCCTCGCCGACCCGGAGTCCCCGGTCGCGCTGCCGCGCATCCACGTCGACGAGCCCGCCATCTCGATGACGATCGGCACCAACACCTCGCCGCTGGCCGGCCGCGACCCGCACCCGGGCAAGAAGCTGACCGCCCGCCTGGTGAAGGGCCGGCTCGACGCCGAGCTGGTCGGCAACGTGTCCATCCGCGTGCTGCCGACCGAGCGCCCCGACGCCTGGGAGGTCCAGGGCCGTGGTGAGCTCGCGCTGGCGATCCTGGTCGAGACCATGCGCCGCGAGGGCTTCGAGCTGACCGTCGGCCGCCCGCAGGTGGTCACCAGGACCGTCGACGGGCGTCTCCACGAGCCGTTCGAGCAGCTCTCGGTGGACGTGCCCGAGGACAGCCTCGGCGCCGTCACCCAGCTGCTCGCCGCCCGCAAGGGCGAGATGGGCGACATGGTGCACGGCGACGGCCGGGTCCGGATGGAGTTCCGCGTCCCGTCCCGCGGCCTGATCGGCTTCCGCACCGAGTTTCTGACGATCACTCGCGGCGCGGGAATCGCCAGCCACGTCTTCGACGGCTACGGCCCGTGGGTCGGCGAGATCCGCACCCGGAACAAGGGCTCGCTGATCTCGGACCGGTCCGGGCCCGTCACCCCGTACGCGATCGACCAGCTCGCCGACCGCGGCACGCTGTTCGTCGGGCCGACCACGCTGGTCTACGGCGGGATGGTCGTCGGGGAGTACACCCGCAACGAGGACCTCGAGGTCAACATCACCCGCGAGAAGAAGCTGACCAACATCCGCTCGTCGACCTCCGACGTGCTGGTCAAGCTGATCCCGCCGACGATCCTGAGCCTGGAGCAGTCGCTGGAGTTCTGTGCGACCGACGAGTGCGTCGAGATCACCCCGGAGAACGTCCGGATCCGCAAGATCGAGCTGGACCCGAACCTGCGGGCCCGTGCCCGGTCCCGCGCGAAGGCCGCGGCCAACGCCACGAAGTGACCCGTACGGCCCGTGCGCTGCGGTGTTGCGTATCGGTGAGCAGAGCAAAGCCTCACCGACACACGGCCCCGCTGCGTATCGGTGAGCAGAGCGGAGGCGCCCGCCGGACCCCGTCCGGCGGGCGTGCCCGCCCCGGTGGGGATACTGCGGACGTGAGAGCACGTCGACGCTTCCGGGCGCTCCCGGCGCTCCTGCTGGTCGCCCTGCTGGCGCTGACGGGCTGCGCGGCGGACCCGCAGCCGGCACCCCCGCCGGAGACGAACCGACCGACCGAGCCGGTCACCGCCCCCACCCGGGTGGTGGTGGGCGTCGACGACCTCGGGCCCGGGTTCAACCCGCACCTGCGGTCGGACCAGTCGACGGTCACCACCGCGATCGCGTCGATGACGCTGCCGTCGGTGTTCCGGCCCGACGACCGCGGCGTGCCGCAGCTCGACACGACCGTCGCGACGTCCGCGACGGTCACCTCCCAGAGCCCGTTCACCGTCAGCTACGAGCTCAACCGCGACGCCGGGTGGTCCACCGGCGCCCCGATCGCCGCCGAGGACTTCGTCTACCTCTGGCAGCAGATGCGCAGCCGGCCCAACACGATCGGCGCCGCGGGCTACCGCGAGGTCACCGACGTGCGCTCGCGTGCCGCGGGCAAGGCCGTCGACGTCGTGTTCCGCGAGCCCTACCCGCACTGGCGGGAGCTGTTCGGCAACCTGCTGCCCGCGCACCTGCTCAAGGACGCGCCGGGCGGCTGGACCGCCCCGTTCGCGGGCGGGGTGCCCGCCTCGGGCGGCCCGTTCCGGCTGATGCAGGTCGACCGCCTCCGCGGCGAGGTCCTGCTCGCCCGCAACGACCCGTACTGGGCGACCGCCGCGGTCGTCGACGAGATCATCCTGCGCCGCATCCCGGCGAACTCCCTGCCGACGGCGCTGGAGAGCCAGGGCGTCGACCTCGCCCTGCCCGACGCCCGGCCGGAGATCACCCAGGCCCTCGACGTCCTGGCCCGGGGCCCCAAGCCGCCGACGGTGCAGCGCGGGCCGCGCCCGGCCGTCGAACAGCTGGAGTTCCGCACCACCGACGGCCCGCTGGCCGACCCCCGGGTCCGCGAGGGCATCGCGGCGCTGCTGGACCGCGACGCGATCCGCGAGCGCGTCAACCCCGACGCCGTGGCCGTGAACGCCTTCGGCGCCGCCCCGTCGGACCCCGGCTACGCGCCGACCGCCCCCGCCGGTGCCCCCGGCCGGCCCGATGCGGCGGCGGCCGCGGCCGCGTTCACCGAGGCGGGCTACGTCCGTGGTCAGGACGGCCGGTGGACCCTCGGCGGGCGCCCGCTCGGCGTGGTCATCGGCGCCGGGGCCGAGCGGACCGAGGACGTGAACGTCGCCCGCGTCGTGGCCGAGCAGCTCAAGGCCGGCGGCATCGGCGCCACGATCGTCGCCCCGTCGGCACCGGACCTGCTGACCGACCCGAGCGTCGCCCCGACGACGCCGACCCCGACCACCACCCCCGCCCCGGGCGCGGGCCCGGTCCCCGGCGGCAGCGCCGCACCGGTCACCACGCCCCCGGCGGCCCCGACCACGACGTCGGCCGCCCCGACGACGTCCGGTTCCCCCGACTCCGGGACCCCGGTCGCCGTCGACGTGCTCGTCGCCCCCCGTGCCGCCTACGGCGCGATCGGGCCGCGACTGGACTCCGACTACGGCTGCCCCGCGGACGCGGTGCCCGGCGAGCTGCCGGGGGTGGCCTGCTTCCCCGCGCTGCAGCCGCTGCTCGACGAGCTGCTGGTCGCCGACAGCCCGGATCCGGCCGTCGTCGCCGAGGCCGAGCGGGTGCTGTGGCGCCAGCTGCCCGCGCTGCCCCTGTACCAGGCGCAGGGTCTGGTCGTCAGCAACCCGCAGACCGACGCGGCCACCCGGGTCACGCCCGGCCCGATCGCGACCGGCCCGATGTCGGGCGCCCGGACCTGGGCCGAGCCGGAGGGCTCGGGCGAGCGCCCGACCGGCGACGACGACCCGAACTGACACCGTCGGACGCGTCCGTTCGGACGCACTCCGCTGCTGCACGGTGACGGCGAGTGGTACGTAAGTACCAACTGTGTTTCGGCGTGCATCGAGGGCTGTGCGACGCAACGGTCCCGTTGTTACTGTCCGGTTCGGCTGCGAGCCCGTTACGCCGTTCAATGGTCACCGTTTCGCCACGATCGGCGTCGGACCTCGCTGCTGGAGGGCCGCGATTCCTAGCGTGCCTCCCGACGGGCCCGGCACACATCCGGCGTTCCGTCGCGTCCCGGACGGGTGCGATGACGGCGTGCACCCACGACATCTCGAGAGGCACGGCAGATGAGGGGAAGAAGGGCGGCCGCCTCGGCCATCGCCCTGACCGCGGTCGTGGGGCTCGTCCTCACCGGCTGCAGCCAGCAGAGCAACACGGGGGGCGGCGGCAACACCGCCGCCGGGTTCGAGGAGACCCCTGACCAGCCGGAGGTGCCCGGCAAGCCGGGCGGCACGTTCCGGCTGGCCATCACCGAGCCGACCGCGATCGACCCGTACAACACCCAGGAGTCCGAGGGCACCCTCGTGAACCGGGCGCTCTTCACGGGCCTGATCCGGGTCGAGCCCAACGGCGACGTCTACGACGGCGTGGCCTCGAAGTGGACGCCGAACCAGAACTGCACGCAGTGGGTGTTCGACCTCAAGCCGGACCAGAAGTTCTCCGACGGCGAGGCGCTGAACTCCACCTCGTTCAAGCGGGGCTGGGAGCGCACCGCGGCCAAGGCCTCGGCGTCGGAGGTCTCGTACCACCTCGACGAGGTGCAGGGCTACGACCAGATCCAGGCCGGGACCGCCGACGCGCTGTCCGGCGTGGACGCGACGAACCCGAACCAGCTCAAGGTCACGCTGTCCAAGCCCGACTGCGAGTTCGAGCTGCGGACCTACCACCCGGCGCTGAGCCCGGTCCCCTCCACCGCGGGCGCGGCCGACAACAAGACCTACAACGACCTGCCGATCGGCAACGGCCCGTTCAAGATGGACGGCCCCTGGCAGCACGACCGCGGCATCCGGCTGGTCCGCAACGACGCCTACACCGCGGGGACCAAGGCGAACCTCGACTCCGTCGAGATCACCATCGTCCCGTCCGGCGAGGGCGGCGGCGTCACCGCCGAGTACAACGGCTTCCAGAACGGCCAGTTCGACTGGGCGCGCATGCCGACCCCGGTCCTGAACCAGGCCAAGTCGACCTACGAGCCCCAGGGCAAGTGGCTGAACAAGAAGACCAACGGCAACAACTACCTGCTGGTCTCGGTCACCACCGCGCCGCTGAACAGCGCGGACGCCCGCAAGGCCGTCTCGATGGCGATCGACCGCAACGCGATCGTGCAGGGCGTGCTGCAGAACTCGACCTCGCCGGCCGATGCGCTCATCCCGCCGAACTTCCCGGACGTCTACACACCGGGGGTCTGCACCGCGTGCACCTACAACCCCGACGAGGCGAAGCGGCTCGCGCAGCAGGCCGGTCTCGCCCCCGGCACCGAGGTGAAGCTGCAGTACAACACCGGTGCCGGCCACGAGGAGTGGACCGCGGCGGTCAAGCAGCAGCTCGAGCAGAACCTCGGGCTGAAGGTCACCTACACCGGTGTTCCGTTCCGCGACCTGCTCGACAACGAGCAGCAGCCCGAGGCCTCCGGCCTCTGGCGCGCGGCGTGGAGCGCGGACTACCCGACCCCGGGCAACTACCTGTTCCCGCTGCTGGCCACCCAGTCGATCGGTGCCACCTCGCCGAGCGAGCCTGCCCAGGGCGACAACCGCGGCCGCTACTCCAACCCGGAGTTCGACAAGCTGCTCGCGCAGGCGGCGCAGACCCAGGACGAGGCGGCCCGAAACGACCTCTACAAGCGGGCCGAGAAGATTGCCATCGGCGACGACCTCGCACTGGTCCCGCTCTGGTTCCGCCAGCAGTCCCGCCTGGTCAACACCGAGAAGTTCGGCAACGTGAACATGGACTTCTCCGAGGACCCGACGTTCGACACGATCACCCTCAAGTGACGTCCCGCTGACGCGGCCCGCGTCCCGGAGACCCCGGGACGCGGGCCGTGGTGCGGCGTTCCCACCACACGAAAGTCCGTGCTTCCATGGGCAGATTCATCCTTCGGCGGCTGCTCCAGGGGATCCTGGTCGTCGTCGTCACCGCTTTCCTGATCTTCATCGCGACGTTCTCGCTCGGGGACCCCTTCGCCTCCACCGGGGAGAAGGTCGTCCCGCCCGAGGTCGCCGCGATCAACCGCGCCAAGTTCGGCCTGGACCAGCCGCTGCCGGTCCAGTTCGTGAACTACCTCGGCAACATGGTCACCGGCGACTTCGGTCTCGACTTCGACCAGCGGCGCCCGGTCTCCCAGCTCCTCGCCGAGACCGTCCCGAACACGATCCTGCTCGCCGTCGTCGCGCTGCTGTTCCTCGTCCTGTTCGGGGTGACGGCCGGCGTGATCGCCGCCGTGCGCCGCTACTCGTTCTGGGACGTGTTCGTCACCGTCGTCTCCACCATCGGCATCGGTGTCCCGGTGTTCGTCGTCGCGATCTTCCTCGTCGCGAACGTCTCCGGGGTCGGGCCGTTCCCGCCGGTACCGCGCAGCTTCCTCGAGGAGGTGCCCTGGTACTGGGACGTGATCCTGCCCGCGTTCACCCTCGCCATCATCGAGTCGGCGTTCGTCGCCCGGCTGATGCGGGGGTCGATGCTGGAGGTCCTGCAGGCCGACTACATCCGCACCGCGCGCGCCAAGGGGCTGTCCGAGCGGACGGTCGTCGGCCGGCACGCCATGCGGACGTCGCTGCTGCCCGTCGTCACGTTCGTCGGGCTCACCCTGGGCACCTACATCGGTGGCGCGATCGTCACCGAGACGGTGTTCCAGTACAACGGCGCCGGATTCCTGCTGGCCCGCGCGATCACGAACAACAACGCGCCGGTCATCATGGCGGTGGTCGTCTACAGCGTGGTGGCCTACGTGCTGCTCTCCATGCTCGTCGACATCCTCTACGCCTACCTCGACCCGCGCATCCGCCTGAGCTGACTGAGTGAGGCGATCCCTCGCATGAACCCACCACCCACCCCCGGCGCGCCGGCCACCGATCCGGCCGCCGCGCTCGGCCTGCCGGGCGGCGACCCCGCCGAGGCCGTCACACCGGCGCCCGACGGTCCCCGTCGCGCGCGGTCCAACGGCCAGTTCGCCGAGATCTGGCGGCGCTACCGCCGCAACAGGCTCGCGATGGCCGGGTTGGTCATCGTCGCGTTCGAGATCGTCATGGCGATCATCTCGCCGTTCTCGACGCCCTACGATCCGTTCGAGCAGAACCTGCTCAACACGTTGCAGCCGCCGTCGTCGGCGCACTTCTTCGGCACCGACGTCCTCGGCCGCGACCTGTACTCCGGGATCATCTACGGCGTCCGGCTGGCGATGATCGTCGGTCTGTCCGTGGTGTTCTTCTCCCTCGTCCTCGGGCTGACGCTCGGTGCGCTCGCCGGATTCAAGGGCGGCGCCTGGGACGCGGTCATCGCCCGGATCATCGACATCTTCCTCGCGTTCCCGCCGCTGGTGGGCGCGCTGGTGATCGTCCGTGCGGTCGGCGGCGGGACGCTGCCGGTCGTCATCGCACTCGTCGCACTGGGCTGGATGACGACCGCCCGGCTGATGCGCGGCCAGGTGCTGGCCCTGCGGGAGGCCGAGTACGTCGAGGCGGCCCGCTCGATCGGGGCGGGCACCCGGCGCATCCTGACCCGGCACATCCTGCCCAACGCCGTGGCGCCGGTGCTCGTGTACTCGTTCACCTCGATCGGCGTGGTCGTCGTCGCGATGGCGACCCTGTCCTACCTCGGTGTCGGCGTCCCGCCGGACGTCCCCGAGTGGGGCCGGTTGATCTCGCAGGCGTCCCAGTACCTGTCGGTGCCGGGCAAGAGCTTCCTGTGGATCTTCCCGTCCGCCGCCATCGCGATCACCACGCTGGGCTTCGCGTTCGTGGCCGACGGCCTGCGCGACGCCCTCGACCCCAAGCTGCGCGGGAGGAACTGACCCGTGACCGAGAACCGAAGCGAGCACATGCTCGAGGTCCGCGACCTGCGGGTGCACTTCTCCACCGACGCCGGCGTGGTCAAGGCCGTCGACGGCGTGAGCTGGCACGTCGACCGGGGCGAGACGCTGGCGATCGTCGGCGAGTCCGGCTCCGGCAAGTCGGTGTCGGCGATGAGCCTGATGGGCCTCGTCCCGACCCCGCCCGCGACCTTCCCCAGCGGCGAGGTGCTGCTGGAGGGCCGCTCGCTGCTGACGATGTCGGAGTCCGAGCAGCGCAAGCTGCGCGGCAAGGACATCGCGATGATCTTCCAGGACCCGCTGACCGCACTGAACCCGGTCTACAAGGTGGGCGACCAGATCGCCGAGATGATCCGGGCGCACGACCGGCAGGCCGGCAAGGTCACCGCGCGCCGGCGCGCCGTCGACCTGCTCGGCGAGGTCGGCATCCCGAACCCGGCCGCGCGGGCGTCGCAGTACCCGCACGAGTTCTCCGGCGGGATGCGCCAGCGCGCGATGATCGCGATGGCGCTCGCGAACGACCCGAAGGTCCTGCTGGCCGACGAGCCGACCACCGCGCTCGACGTCACCGTGCAGGCCCAGATCATGAACCTGCTCGAGAAGCTCCAGGAGCAGCGCGAGACGGCGATCGTCCTGATCACCCACGACCTGGGCCTGGTCGCGGCGCACGCCGACCGGATCATGGTGATGTACGCGGGCAGGGTCGTCGAGACCGGGACGAACGACGAGATCTTCGCCGAGCCGCGGCACGCCTACACCTACGGGCTGCTGTCGTCGCTGGCGCGGATGGACCAGGCCCGGCCGGAGAAGCTGGAGCCGATCCCCGGGCAGCCGCCGAACCTCGCGCACGTCCCGTCGGGTTGCGCGTTCCACCCGCGCTGCCGGTTCGCCACGTCGTCCTGCGCGGAGCGGACCCCCGAGCTGGTCCAGCTCACCGACCGGCCCGGGCACCTGCACGCCTGCCTGCACTCCGACGAGGTCGGCGAGGCCGCCGCCACGCCGCGCGAGCCGGTCGTGCCGGGGTCCGAGGCGCACGTCGCCGAGTCGGCGACCGGCGAGCCGATGCTGCGCACCGCGGGGCTGACCAAGTCGTTCCCGATCCGCTCCGGGGTGCTGTTCCAGCGCACCGTCGGCGTGGTGCAGGCCGTCGACGGCATCGACCTGGAGATCCCCGAGGGGCGGACGCTGTCGCTGGTCGGCGAGTCCGGCTGCGGCAAGTCGACCGCGGCCCGGGCGATCCTGCGGCTGCACGAGCCCACCGCCGGCAGCGTGCACATCAACGGCCGCGACGTGACCGCGCTCGGGCAGTCCGAGCTGCGCTCGGCCCGGGAGGACATGCAGATCGTCTTCCAGGACCCGTACGCGTCGCTGAACCCGCGCATGACGGTCCGGTCGATCCTGTCGGAGAAGTACGAGCTGCTCGGCGGCGAGCTCACCGACTCCACGATCCCGGAGCTGCTCGAGACCGTGGGGCTCTCGGCCGAGTACGCCGAGCGCTACCCGCACGAGTTCTCCGGCGGGCAGCGCCAGCGCGTCGGCATCGCCAGGGCGATCGCGCTCAACCCGAAGTTCGTGGTGCTCGACGAGCCCGTCTCGGCCCTGGACGTGTCCATCCAGGCCCAGGTGCTCAACCTGCTCGAGCAGCTGCAGCGCGACTTCGGGCTGACCTACCTGTTCATCGCCCACGACCTGTCGGTCGTGCGCCACATCTCCGACCGCGTCGCGGTGATGTACCTGGGCAACGTCGTCGAGGTCGCCGACCGCGACGACCTGTTCGACCGGCCGCAGCACCCCTACACCCAGGCGCTGATCTCGGCGGTGCCCGTCCCGGACCCGGAGGTCGAGCGGGTGCGGGAGCGGATCGTGCTGACCGGGGACGTGCCCAACCCGGCCGACCCGCCGTCGGGCTGCCGGTTCCGCACCCGGTGCTGGAAGCACCTGGAGCTGTCCGACGCCGACAAGGCGCGCTGCATCGACGAGAAGCCGGTCCTGGAGATCGCGTCCGGCCCGGGGCACCGGGTGGCCTGCCACTTCGCCGAGGAGCGCGCGCTGATGCGGACCTGACCGAGCACGACCCGTCCGAGCAGGACCCCACGGCCACGGCACGCCACCCGGTGCGAAACTGGGTGGCGTGCCGCTGGTTCTGGGGATCGAGACGTCGTGCGACGAGACCGGTGCCGGTCTCGTCCGGGACGGGGTGCTGCTCGGCGAGGGGCTGGCGTCGTCGGCGGACGAGCACGCCCGTTTCGGCGGTGTCGTCCCGGAGGTCGCGGCCCGCGCCCACGTGAGCGCGGTGACGCCGATGGTGCGCGCGGCCGTCGAGGCGGCCGGGGTGTCGCTGTCCGACGTCGACGCCGTCGCCGTCACCGCGGGGCCGGGACTGTCGCCCGCGCTGCACGTGGGCGTCGCGGCGGCCAAGGCGTACGCGGCGGCGCTGGACGTGCCGCTCTACGGGGTGCACCACCTGGCCGGGCACGCCGCCGTCGACGTCCTGGAGCACGGGCCGCTGCCCGACCGCTGCGTCTGCCTGATCGTCTCCGGCGGGCACACCTCGCTGCTGGCGCTGGGCGACCTGGCCCGCGACCCCGTCGAGCACCTCGGCGACACCGTCGACGACGCGGCGGGGGAGGCCTTCGACAAGGTCGCCCGGCTGCTGGGCCTGCCCTACCCGGGCGGTCCGTCGGTCTCGAGGGCCGCACTCGACGGCGACCCGGCCGCGATCGCGTTCCCGCGCCCGATGACCGGCCCGCGCGACGCCGCGTTCGGGTTCTCCTTCTCCGGGCTCAAGACCGCCGTCGCCCGGCACGTCGAGGCCGCCCAGGACGCGGGCCGCGCCGTCCCGGTCCCGGACGTCGCCGCGTCGTTCCAGATGGCCGTCGTCGACGTGCTGGTCCGCAAGGCGCTGCGGGCGTGCGCCGAGCGCGGCGCGGACACCCTGCTCATGGTCGGCGGGGTCGCGGCGAACCGGGTGCTGCGCACCGAGATGGAGCGCGCCTGCGCGGGCGCCGGGATCACCCTGCGGGTGCCCGCGCCCCGGCTGTGCACCGACAACGGCGCGATGATCGCGGCCCTGGGCGACCTGCTGGTCCGCGACGGCGCCGAGCCCGCGGGGCTGGCCGGGACCGCGGTCCCGACCGTCCCGCTGACCGGCGCGACGATCGCGTTCCCCCCCGCTGTGGGGGAGGCGGCGGAGTTCCCGCTGCCGGTCGTCCCCCACACCGCGGCGGGGTCGATCATCGCCCCGTAGGCTCCCCCGGTGCCTGCTAGTCGCCTCCTGCTCGTCCACGCCCACCCGGACGACGAGACCCTGACCACCGGCGGGACCATCGCCCGCTACACCGCCGACCCCGACTGCGAGGTCACCGTGGTGACCTGCACCCTCGGTGAGGAGGGCGAGGTCATCGGTCAGGAGCTGGCCGAGCTCGCCCCGGACCGCGGTGACCAGCTCGGCGGCTACCGCATCCGTGAGCTCGACGCCGCGCTGGCCGCCCTCGGCGGGCCCCGGCACCGCTGGCTCGGCGGCCCCGGGCGCTGGCGCGACTCCGGCATGGTGCTGGCCGGGCACGGCACCCGCGCCGCGCTCCCGCCGGAGCTGCACCCGCGGGCGTTCGCCGCCCCGGAGCCGTTCGGCACCCAGCTCGCCCAGCTCCTGGAGGTCATCGACGAGGTCCGCCCGCAGGTCCTGGTCTCCTACGCCTCCGACGGCAGCTACGGCCACCCCGACCACGTCCGCGCGCACGAGCTCGTCGTCGCCGCGGCGGGTGCGCGCCCGGACGTCGTCGCCAAGCTGTACTTCGCGGTGCGGTCGAGCGCGCTGCTCGACGACGGGCTCACCGAGCTGCTCTCCGCGCTCGGCGGGGACCCGGACCGCACCGGGCTGCGCTGGCCGGAGCCCGACGAGCACCCCGGCCACGACGTCGCCGCCGTCACCACCCGGGTCGACGTCGACGCCCACGACGACGAGCGCGTCGCCGCGATGCGGGCGCACGCCACCCAGATCGACGTCCGCGGCGGCGACGGCTGGGTCGCGTTCGCGATGAGCAACGGCATCGTGCAGCCTCTGCTGGGGGTCGAGGAGTACGTGCTCGCCGGCGCGCCGCCCGGCACGGCGGAGTCGGATCTGTTCGAGGGGGTCGACGGGTGAGCGACGTGACGAGGCTGCCGCTCGCGCTGGTGCTGGTGCTGATCTCGCTGCTGCTGGTGGCCTTCGAGCTGATGTTCCAGATGCTCTACATCGGGCCGGTCCCGGTGCCGCTGGGCACGGTGATCGTGATCGTCTCGCTGCCGTGGCTGATCCACACCACGGCCACCGAGATCCTCCCGACCCCCGCGGGCGCGGCCGCCCCGCTCGTCGTGTGGTTCGCCGCGGTGCTGGTGCTCGGCTTCTTCGGACCGGGCGGGGACCTCCTGCTCCCGGTGAACTGGGAGTCGCTGCTGCTGCTCGTCGCCGGCGCCGTGACCGGCGTCGTGTCGTTCCGCAGGGCGCTCGACCGGCTGGCGGACGGCCGCGACCGAAGGGTGACCCGATGACGATCTCCGACGACGACCTGGTGCGGGTCCTGCGACCGTTCGTGCGGGCCACCCGCCCGGTGCTCGACGGGCTGCGCGAGTCCGACCCGTTCGGGCTGCGGGCCCGGGTGACGCCCGGCCCGGACCTTCCGGAGGACGCGACCGACGAGGAACGCTCGCTGGCCGACAAGATCCTCGACACGCTGGCGTCGGTGAAGGTCCCCGGCACCTCGGCCTGGGCGGCGATGGGCGTCCCCGCCCGCACGGACTGGTGGGTCTACCGGGTCGGCCGGTTCACCACGCTGATCGCCGCGATCCCGGGCCTGGGCGGGGCGCTGGCCCGGACCCTGCCGGTGTCCGACGCCGTCGGCGCGGCGGGCGAGGGGCTGCTGCTCGTCGCGATCGCGGGCGAGCACGGCGTCCGTTCGGAGGACCGGCTCGTCGAGCTGCTGGCGTCGGTGCTGTTCCGCCGCGAGCTCGACCTCGCCGCCCGGGAGCTCACCGCGGCCGAGGACGCCGACGCCGACGCCCGCGCCGACGAGCTCACCGGTGACCTGGCCGGCGACGGCAAGCGGGCCACGCTCAAGCGCGTCGGCAGCGCCGTGTGGCGTCTCGGACGGGCCCTGTGGAGCGTCGAGGACGAGCTCGACAAGCGTCCGCACGGCCGCTTCTACCACCAGTGGCTCGGGCTGCTGCCGGTCGTCGGCGTCGTCGGGAAGTACCTGGGGGAGTGGTCGGGGCTCAAGCGCGCCGCCAAGCAGGCCCGCGCGTGGCTGCTCCACCGCGGGTTCGCCTGAGCCCTGACCGTCCGGTCAGGCCGGATCCCGGGGGACCAGGTAGTGGTAGCGGTGGTGGTCGGTCCAGCCGGTGCCGCGGTAGAGGGCGAGCGCGGCGGTGTTGTCGTCGGCGACGTCGAGCATCCCGTGCCGCGCCCCGTGCGCCGCGCCCCAGGCCAGCGCCTGCCGGGTGAGGCGGGCCGCGAGCCCGCCGCGCCGCGCGGCCGGGACGACCCACAGCCGTGACACGTAGACGTGGGCGTCGACGACGGCGGCGCGCACCGCCGCGACCGGCGTCCCGTCGGTGTCCCGGAGCGTGCCGAACCCGACCTCGACGGGGTCCTTGCTCGTCGCTGTGCTCTGCTCACCGGGACGCAGCACCCCGGTCAGCACCGCCCACGCGGGCGCGCCGGGCCCGGGTTCCGGCTCGCCCTGAGCGGCCCACCAGTCCGCTCCGGGCGTCGCGGGCCACCACGGCGCCGGGCCGTCGGACGCGGCGCGGGTGACGAGCACGGTGCAGGTCCCGGTGCCCTCGGCCCGCACCCAGCCCGCCTCGGCCACCCGGTTCGACCAGGGCGCGTCCACCGGGGCCTGCACCGCCGGGGCGATGCCGTGCCGCCCGGCGAACTCCCGCACCCGCTCCAGGGCGTGCTCGACCGGCGTCCCCGGGTCCCCGAGCGCGAGCGCGGAGTTCGCGCGCCGCGTCCAGCCGCCGGCCGCGCGCAGCAGCCAGCCGCCCAGCTCCTCGACGACCGGTGCCGGCCAGGCCGCCGCCCGCACGCGTTCCAGCCGGTCCACCGCCGCGCGGGACGCCCGCCGGGCCGGGGCGGGCGGCACCTCCCGGACGGCGACGACGGCGTCGCGCCGTACCCGGACCGGCCCCGACCGGGTGTGGACGACGACGGCGTCGGGCCCGTCGGGCTCCAGCTCACCGACCGCGTCGGTCAGTCCGGGGCCCGGTCCGCCCTCCGGCGCGATGCGGTGGCGCAGGGCCACCCGCCGTCCTGCCAGCTCGTCGAGCATGAAGCCGACCACCTCACTCCTGCCCCGCCGGGGGGCGCGGGTTAACCTGCGGGCGTCCCAGTTTGACCGGGCACCCCGCCACCACACGATCTCCGGGTGCCCGCTGCTCCGAGTGGAGGACCACCGAAGTGACCTACGTGATCGCCGAACCCTGCGTCGACCTGCTCGACAAGGCGTGTATCGAGGAGTGCCCGGTGGACTGCATCTACGAGGGTGGACGGATGCTCTACATCCACCCCGACGAGTGCGTCGACTGCGGTGCGTGCGAGCCGGTCTGTCCGGTCGAGGCCATCTACTACGAGGACGACGTCCCCGACCAGTGGGCCGCCTACACCAAGGCCAATGTGGACTTCTTCGACGAGCTGGGCTCGCCCGGCGGCGCCTCGAAGCTCGGCAAGGTCGACCGTGACGTGGAGCCGGCGAAGAGCCTGCCCCCGCAGGAACACGACGAGTGAGCAGGCTCGACCTCCCCGATTTCCCCTGGGACTCGCTGACCGGCGCACGTGAGCGCGCGGCGGCGCACCCGGACGGCATCGTCGACCTGTCGGTCGGCACCCCGGTGGACCCGGTCCCCGGGGTGCTGCGCGACGCGTTGGCCGGGCCGGCCGCCGCGGAGCCCGGCTACCCGACGACGCACGGCCCGGCGTCGCTGCGCGAGGCGGTCGTCGCCTCGCTGCAGCGGCGCTTCGGCGTGTCCGGGGTCGACCCGGCCGCGGTGGTGCCCACGATCGGCTCCAAGGAGCTGGTCGCGTGGCTGCCGACGCTGCTGGGCCTCGGTGCGGACGACACCGTCGTCATCCCGGAGCTGGCGTACCCGACCTACGAGGTCGGGGCGCGGCTGGCGGGGGCCGGGCACGTCCGGTCCGACGGCCTCACCGCCGCGGGTCCGGCCCGGGTCCGGCTGGTGTGGCTGAACTCGCCGTCGAACCCGACCGGCCGGGTCCTACCGGTCGAGCACCTGCGCAAGGTCGTGACCTGGGCACGGGAGCGGGGCGCGGTCGTCGCGTCCGACGAGTGCTACCTCGGGCTGCCCGGCGACGCCGACCCGGCGCCGCGGTCGGTGCTGCACCCCGATGTCTGCGACGGCGACACCACCGGGCTGCTGGCGGTCCACTCGCTGTCGAAGGTGTCGAACCTGGCCGGGTACCGCGCCGGGTTCGTCGCGGGGGACCCGGCGCTGGTGTCGGGCCTGCTGGAGGTCCGCAAGCACGCGGGCATGATCGTGCCGCGTCCGGTGCAGGCCGCGCTGGAGGCGGCCGTCTCCGACGACGCGCACGTCGCCGAGCAGGCCGCCCGCTACGACGCCCGTCGTACCCGCCTGCGGGCCGGGCTGGAGAAGGCCGGGCTGAGGATCGAGCACTCGCAGGCCGGGCTCTACCTGTGGGCGAGCGCGGACGAGCCGTGCCGCCAGACCGTGGACCGGCTCGCCGGCCTGGGGATCCTCGTCGCTCCCGGCGAGTTCTACGGTCCCGCGGGCGCCCGGCACGTCCGGGTCGGGCTGACCGCGCCGGACGAGCGGATCGACGCCGCGGTCGAGCGGCTCGGCGCGGCCTGAACCCCACGGTCGTTGCGATGAGCAAGGACCCCGGGAGAGGATCGGCCCGG
This sequence comes from Pseudonocardia tropica, assembly GCF_040105315.1. NCBI lineage: Bacteria > Bacillati > Actinomycetota > Actinomycetes > Pseudonocardiales > Pseudonocardiaceae > Pseudonocardia > Pseudonocardia tropica. The sequence goes on along the minus strand of NZ_JBEDNP010000011.1, from coordinate 119,466 downwards.
TAGCGACGACGCCGGCGCAGCGATCCGGTGGACCCGGCAGGCGAAGGAGCCGTCGAATGCAGGCACCGCGTCCCGGCGGCCCGGGTTCGCCCGGTGGCGCCGGACCCGAGGCCCCCGTGGCCCGGTCCCGGCCGGTCGTCCGGCCCGCGCTGGTCCTGCTCGGGGTGCTCGCGCTCGCGGTCAACCTGCGGGCCGGACTCGCCGGGTACCCGCCGCTGCTGGAGACCGCGCGGGCCGACCTCGGGATCGGGGCGGGCGCGGCCGGGCTGGTGCAGGCCGGTGCGGTGCTGATGATGTCGGCGGGCTCGTTCGGCGCCGCCGCCGTCGCCGCCCGGGTCGGTCGTGAGCGGCTGCTCGGTGTCGCCGTGGCGACGATCGGGGTGGGTAGCCTGCTGCGGTCGGTCGTGGCGCTGCCCACGCTCGTCGGCGGCTCGGTGCTGGTCGGGCTCGGCATCGGGGTGTCCGGGGTGCTGCTCACCGGGGTCGTGAAGGAGCACCTGGCCGAGCGGGCGGGCGCGGTGACGGGCGCCTACGTCGTCTCGATGATGATCGGCGCGACGGTCGCCTCCGCCGTCGCGGTGCCCCTGGCCGTCGCCCTGGGCAGATGGTCCTTCTCGCTCGCGGTGTGGGCCGTGCCCGCGGTGCTCGCCGTCGCGGTGTGGGCGCCCGTCGCGAGCCGTATCGGTTCTGCCCGTCGGGAGCCCACGGACGCACCGGGAACGGCCGACGACGGCCCGTCGGTCGCCGAGGAGGTCCGGGTCCGCCACGACCCGTTCGCCCGCCGCATCGCCTGCTACCTGGCGGGCTCGTCGACGATCTTCTACGGCTGGCTGACCTGGCTGTCCCCGTTCTACGAGTCGCAGGGCTGGTCACCGCAGGCGGCCGGGCTGCTCCTCGCGGCGTGGAGCATCGCCCAGATCCCGGCGGCCCTGCTGTTCCCGGCCGCGGCCGAGCGACGACGCCGGTGGCGGTTCTGGGCGGCGCTCACCGTGGTCAGCTCGGCCGCCGGGACGCTCGGGGTGCTGCTGGCCCCCGCACCGGGGACGCCGCTTCCGTGGCTGTGGGCGGTCCTGATCGGCATCGGCGTCGGCGCCGGGTTCCCGCTGGGGCTGACGGTGATCGCCTGGCGGACGCCGACCCCCGCCCGCAGTGCCGCCGTCAGCGGTTTCGGGCTCGGGATCGGCTACTTCGCCGCCGGGGTCGGACCGCTGGTGATGGGCGTGGTCATCGACGCCGCCGGGTTCCCGCCCGCGATCGCGCTGCTCCTGCTCGGCGCCGTCCTGCAGGGCGTCGCCGTCGCCCGGATCGGGGACCGTCCGCGCTGAGCGCGTCGTCTCAGAGCGCCTCGGCCTGCTCGGCCAGGTGCTCCCACGCGGCCCACCACTGTTCGCGCAGCGCCTCGGCGCGTGCCCGCTCGCGCTCGACCAGCCGGCCGCCGACGAAGACCTCGTGGGCGTCCGGGCCGGGGCCCAGCTCGTCGAGCAGGGCGCGGATGCGGTGCTCGGCGACGCAGGCGTCCTGGTGGTCGCCCAGGACCTCCTGCAGGCCGGCGGCGGCCTTCAGCATCCGGCGGACCAGGCGTGCGTCGTCGGTGCGGGACCCGTCCTCGTCGCGCATCGCCGGCTCGACGAGCTCACCGGTGTAGCGCAGCCGCTTGGTGCGGATCCGCAGGTCGTGCAGGGTCATGTCCGGCGGGTTCGGCCCGGCCCGGCGCACCGCCCTGACGAGCTTGCGGGTCTCGGCCCGGACCAGCTCGATCAGCTCGGGACCCGCAACCTCCTCCGGCGGCTCCGGCAGCGGCGCGGAGACGGCCTCGACCAGCGAGCGACGCAGTGCCGCGTGTCGGTCCGAGTCGAGCTCGTCGAGCATCTCGGCCCGCGCACCGACCCGCTCGGCCTCCAGCACCGCGACCAGCCGCTCACCGGCGGCGAGCTCGGCCGACGGCAGCGTGGCGACCTCACCGCGGAGGCGGTCGATCATCACGTCGAGGTCGCGCACCGGGCCGAGCGCCCGGCCGAGCCGGCCGAGCTCGGCCCGCAGCAGGTCCGCCCAGGTGTGGTCGAGCAGGGGGCGGGCGGCCTTGAGCGCCGCCCGCATCCGCCGCACGGAGACCCGCATCTGGTGCAGGTCCTCGATGTCGGACCCGTCGCGCACACCGGGCTCGTGCCGCAGCATCGCGCGCAGCCGCTTGTCCAGCAGCGCGCGGACGTGCGCCACCGCCGGGTCCTGCGGTCCCGCGGTCGGCGGCTCACCGAGGTCCGCGGCGCCGTAGAGGTTCCCCGGAGGCTGCGCAGCCCTGTCCATGCCCACCATGTCCCTGCCGTCCTGCTTCTGTGGGTCGTTCCGCCGCGAACCGCTGCTGGGCCGTCAGTTGGCGTGCAGCGCGGCGTTGAGAGCGATGCCGTCGCCGGTGCGGGCCAGCGCCTCGACCGCGCCGGACACCGAGTTGCGACGCAGGAGCAGCCCGTTCTGGCCGGACAGCTCGCGCGCCGCGGTGGTGCGGCCGTCGGGCAGCGTGACCTTGGTGCCCGCGGTGAGGTAGAGACCGGCCTCGACCACACAGTCGTCGCCGAGGGAGATGCCCAGGCCCGCGTTCGCGCCGAGCAGGCAGCGGCGGCCGATCGAGATGACCTCCTTGCCGCCACCGGACAGCGTCCCCATGATCGAGGCACCGCCGCCGACGTCCGAGCCGTCCCCGACGACGACCCCGGCGGAGATCCGGCCCTCGACCATCGACGCGCCGAGGGTGCCGGCGTTGAAGTTGACGAAGCCCTCGTGCATGACGGTCGTGCCCTCGGCGAGGTGCGCGCCGAGCCGGACGCGGTCGGCGTCACCGACGCGGACGCCGGCGGGGATCACGTAGTCGACCATCCGCGGGAACTTGTCGACGTGGGTGACGGTCACCGGGCCGCGGCCGCGCAGCTTCGCCCGGGTGACCTCGAACCCGGGCACCGGGCACGGGCCGTGGTTGGTCCAGACGACGTTCGTGAGCAGCCCGAACTGGCCCTCGAGGTTCACCTGGTGCGGCTGGACGAGGCGGTGGCTGAGCAGGTGCAGCCGCAGGTAGACGTCGGGGGCGTCGGCGGGCGCGTCGGCCAGCGAGGCGATCTGGGTGCGCACGACCTCGGTGCGGACCCCACGCAGCTCGTCGGCCCTGACGAGGGACTGCAGGTCGACGGCGTCGTCGGACGCACCCCCGGCCAGCGTCGGCGCCGGGTACCAGACGTCGAGGACGGTGCCGTCGGTCGTGACCGTGGCCAGGCCGGTTCCGGAAGCGCCTTCGCGGCGGTACTCGGTGCTCACGGGCCCCGAACCTACCGTCCCGCCGTCGCCCACGGCGCGCCGCGGTGGGTGCGCCGGGACACGTCCTCATGATCGGCTGCCCGTACCGCGAGCAGCACGGCCGCAGCCTGCAGATAGCGGAGCACCGCGGTCGGCGCGAACGGCGGCGGCGGCGGGTCGGGCAGCCGACCGCACGCCCGGCACCGGGCCTGCATCAGCATCCAGTGCTCGATGGTCGGCGGTGGCGGTACGGTGCGGAACTGCGCGACCCGCACCTCCCACACGCTGCGCCGCCGCATCGCGTCGCGCAGCGGCCGATCCCGGTGGAACGTCTCCGGCGGTCGGGCGCAGCCGTACCGGTCGCCCCACCACTCGCCGGGCAGCGGATCGAGGATCACGTCCAGGTGCGACGGGAACCTCCGCCCCGCCCCGTCCCGCAGGTCATCCGGCGGGTCCTCCATCGGCGGCACCCGCCGGTTCTCCGCGTCGACGACGACCAGCCGCAGCCCCGCGACCGACAGGATCGCGGCCAGCGTGTCCAGCGCCGGCGCGAGCGACCGGCTCTCGATCCGGGCGATCGTCGACGGCGCCAGCCCCGTCCGCTCCGCGAGCTCCCGCTGCGACAGGTCCGCGCTGCGCCGCACCCGCCGGACCAGGCCGGACAGATCCGGGACGACGACGTCGACCGGCGCCGGCGGCGGCTCCGCGGGCAACCGGTCGCCCTCGATGATGTCCATGCACCGACCCTGCGCCTGTGCGCCCGGGATGCACCGGCGACCTGCGAACTGTGGACAACTCGCGCACTTGTGGACAACCGGGCCTCCAGCCGGTGCCGGCGATGACCGACACGGTGGGCCCGCGGCCCGAGCGGCCGTCCCGGGAGGTGGCTGCCCGCGCGTCGCTTTGCTCTGCTCACCGATACGCAGCGGGCAGGCCCGGGGACGCCCCGGGAGACGACCGGAGACCGTTCCCACCCCGAGTCGGTGCCGGATCCGGGGCCGACGGACGGTGCGGGAGCGGCGCCCGTCGGCCCGTGCTGCGTATCGGTGAGCAGAGCAAAGCGACCACCAGGGAGCCCTCCCCGGCGACGCGGCGCCGGGCCGGGACGCCGATCCGGCGCCGCGTGGCCGATCCGGCGCCGCGTGGCCGGTTCGGGTCGGTAGCGTCGGGCCGGTGACGACGACGCTGCCCGCGCTGGACCTCACGTCCGACCCGGTGACCCTGACCGCCGCGATGGTCGACATCGCCAGTGTGTCCGGGGACGAGTGGCGCCTCGCCGACGCGCTCGAGGCCGCGCTGCGGACCCAGGCACCGCACCTGGAGGTGCTGCGGTCCGGTGACGCGGTGCTCGCGCGCACCGATCTGGGGCGTCCGCACCGCGTCCTGCTGGCCGGGCACATCGACACCGTGCCGATCGCGGACAACGTCCCGTCGCGCCGCGCCGACGGGATCGTGCACGGCTGCGGCACCTCGGACATGAAGTCCGGTGACGCCGTCTTCGCGCACCTCGCGGCCACGCTGGCCGAGCCGCGGCACGACCTCACCCTGGTCTTCTACGACTGCGAGGAGGTCGAGGCGGAGCGCAACGGGCTCGGCCGGATCGAGCGCGAGCACCGCGACTGGCTCGACGCCGACCTCGCGATCCTCGGCGAGCCCACCGACGGCACCCTCGAGGCCGGCTGCCAGGGGACGCTGCGCGTCGAGCTGCGGACCGCGGGGCGGCGCTCGCACTCGGCCCGCTCCTGGCTCGGGGACAACGCGATCCACCGGGCCGGGGAGATCCTCGCGCGGCTCGCGGCCTACGAGCCGCGGTGGGTCGACATCGACGGCTGCGAGTACCGCGAGGGTCTGCAGGCCGTGCGGATCGGCGGCGGGGTCGCGGGCAACGTCGTCCCCGACGAGTGCGTCGTCACCGTCAACTTCCGGTTCGCCCCGGACCGGTCCGCCGAGCAGGCCGTCGAGCACGTCCGGGAGGTGTTCGACGGGTTCCCGCTCGTCGTCACCGACCTCTCGCCGGGTGCGCTGCCGGGCCTGTCCGCGCCGGCGGCCGCGGAGTTCGTCGCCGCGACCGGGGCCGTGCCGCGGGCGAAGTACGGCTGGACCGACGTCTCCCGCTTCGCCGCGCTGGGCATCCCGGCGGTCAACTACGGGCCCGGCGACCCGAACCTCGCCCACACGCGCGAGGAGCACGTCGCCGAGGACGCGATCACCGCCTGCACCGCGGTGCTGCGCCGCTACCTCACGGGCCGCCCCGCCTGACCGGATCCGGCCGGCCGGGACAGCGCCGACGACAGCGCCGACGACTCCCCTGACGACCCCACCGGCGGGGCCGGGTCGCCGCGGCCCGAATACCGTGATCGCCATGGCCGACGAGAACGCCGATCCCCGGACGCTGCACGAGAAGCAGCCCGAGAAGCAGCGTGGCCCGGTGGTGCTGCGCGGCGAACGCAGCATCGAGCCGACCACCACCGACCAGCGGCTGCTCGACTCGCGGGGTCCGGCCGACTGGGTGCACACCGACCCGTGGCGGGTGCTGCGGATCCAGGCCGAGTTCGTCGAGGGGTTCGGGATGCTCGCCGAGCTCCCGCGCGCGGCGACGGTGTTCGGCTCGGCCCGCACGCAGGCCGGCTCCCCGGAGTACGAGCTGGGCCGCGAGCTCGGGGCGCGGCTCGCCGGAGCCGGGTTCGCCGTGATCACCGGGGGCGGCCCGGGCGCGATGGAGGCCGCGAACCGCGGTGCCTCCGAGGCGGGCGGGCTCTCGGTCGGGCTCGGCATCGAGCTGCCGTTCGAGCAGGGCCTGAACCCGTGGGTCGACCTCGGGATCAACTTCCGCTACTTCTTCGCCCGCAAGACGATGTTCGTGAAGTACTCGCAGGCGTTCGTCTGCCTGCCCGGCGGGTTCGGCACGCTCGACGAGCTGTTCGAGGCGCTCGTCCTCGTGCAGACCAAGAAGGTCACCAAGTTCCCGGTCGTCCTGCTCGGCAGCGACTACTGGGGCGGCCTCTACGACTGGATCGCCAAGACCGTCCTCGCCGACGGCAAGATCGGCGAGAAGGACCTCGACCTGCTGCACGTCACCGACGACATCGACGACGCCGTGGACGTGGTCAACGAGGCCTACCACGCCTGGGAGGAGACGCACTGATGGCAGGTCCGGAGCCCGGGTTCGCCGTCTGCGTCTACTGCGCCAGCTCCGACGGCGTCGCCCCGCACTACCTCGACCTCGCCCGGGAGGTCGGCCGCGCCGTCGCCGGCCGCGGCTGGACGCTCGTGTCCGGCGGGGGCCGCAAGTCGATGATGGGTGCGGTCGCGTCCGGCGCCCGGGCTTCCGGCGGCCGCACCGTCGGGGTCATCCCGCGGTCCATGGTCGAACGCGAGTGGGCCGACCACGACAGCGACGAGCTGCTCGTCGTCGAGAGCATGCGCGAGCGCAAGCAGCAGATGGAGGACCGCGCCGACGCGTTCCTCGCCCTGCCCGGCGGCATCGGGACCTGCGAGGAGCTGTTCGAGGTCTGGACGGCCGGGTCGCTCGGCCTGCACGGCAAACCGGTCGTGCTCCTCGACCCCGACGGCCACTGGGACGGCCTCGTCGACTGGGTCGCCGGCCTCGCCGACCGCGGGTTCGCCTCGCGAGCCCCGATCGAGCGGCTGCGGCAGGTCCGCGGCGACGACTCCGGCCCGGCCGATCCCGCAGGACTGGCCGGCGCGGCGCTCGACGAGTGCGCCCGTCCGCTCGCCTGAGCCCGTGACCCTCTCCGCCCGGCTCGCCGCCCGCAAGGACGGCCGGCGCATCGCCGTCGTGCTGCCCGCCCTCGACGAGGAGGCGACGGTCGGTCCGCTCGTCGCCGGGCTGACCCGGCTGTGCGGGGGCCCGTCCCCGCTGGTCGACGACCTCGTCGTCCTCGACTCCGGGAGCACCGACCGCACCGCGGAGTACGCCGCGGCGGCCGGGGCGCGGGTGCTCGGCCGCGAGCGGGCGTTGCCCGGGGTCCCGATGCTGCCGGGCAAGGGCGAGGCGATGTGGCGCGCCGTCGTCGCCCTGGGGAACGGGCCGCGCCCGGCCGACCTGGTCTGCTTCGTCGACGCCGACCTCGTCGACCCGCACCCCGAGCTCGTCGAACGGCTCCTCGCCCCGCTGCTCACCCGGCCCGGGACCGCGCTGGTCAAGGGCTACCACCGGCGCCCGCTCACCGGCCCCGGCGGCCCCGGTGGTGCCGGCGCCCCCGACGACGCGAGCGGGCACGAGGGCGGCCGCGTCACCGAGCTGCTCGCCCGCCCCCTGCTGGCCGCGCTCCGCCCCGGGCTGCGGCACGTCCGCCAGCCGATCGGTGGCGAGTACGCCGCGACCCGCGAGCTGCTCGACCGGCTCCCGTTCGCGACCGGCTACGGCGTCGACATCGGCCTGCTGCTCGACACCGACGCCGACACCGTCGTCGGCGGGACCGCGGCCATCGCGCAGGCCGACCTCGGCGTGCGCCGGCACCGCAACCGCCCGCTGCACGAGCTCGGCCGTACCTCCCGCGAGGTACTCGCCACGGCCCTGGCCCGCTGCGGGGTCGAGGACTCCGGCGCCGGGCTCACCGTGTTCCTCCCCGACGACGTCCTCCCCGGCCAGGTCCGTGCCGGCCACGGCGCGGAGACGGGATGGCGCACCGAGACCCGGCCGCTGCGCCAGGTCGACCGGCCCCCACCAGGGCGGGTGCGCGACGGAGGGTCCGCCGAGCCGGTGGTCGCACCCGCCGCCCGCGTGGGGTGAACCCCGTCGTCGGACCGGCGTGATGAGATGGCGGCATGGGGACCGCACTCGCGTACGTGCTCGTCCTCGCCGGCGTCGCCGCGCTGGTGTTCGTGTTGGCGGCCGCGGTCTTCGGCCGCGGGGAGGAGCTCGCCCCGCTCGCCCCGGACGCGACACCCACCCGGCTGCCCGCCCGCGAGGTCTCCGGGACCGACGTCCGCGACCTGCGTTTCCAGCAGGTGCTGCGCGGATACCGGATGGCTGAGGTGGACTGGGCACTGGACCGGCTGGCCGGCGAGCTGGACCGGGTCCGCACCGACCGGCACGAGCTGGCCGACCGGGTGGCCCGGTTGGAGGCGACGATCGCGCGGATGCGCGCCGAGGAGGACCCGGGTGACGAGCAACGACGGCAGTGGTGACAGCGGTACCGCAGGCAGGAGCGGGGACGGCCGCGACGGCGGGGTCGGCGGGGTCGGCGACCGCACCCCGGGCGTGCGGCCGGCCGGCGGCGGCCGGGTGGAGCTGACGGTCCCGGTCGACGTCAACGTGCCCGCCGACGTCCTGTGGGAGGTCGTCTCCGACCTCGAGGGCCAGTCGGACTGGATGCTCGGCACGACCGTCGAGATCACCGCGGGCGACGGCCGCTCGGTCGGCACCGAGCTGCGCGCGGTCACCGGGGTCGGGCCGCTCGGCGTCGCCGACACGATGCGGGTCACCGAGTGGACCGCACCGCCCGCCGGTGCGACGGGGGAGCGGCGGATCGTCGTCACCCACACCGGCACCGTGATCCGCGGCGACGGCGTCTTCGCCGTCGTCGAGCTGGGCCCGGCGCGGTCGCGGTTCCTGTGGACCGAGCTGCTCGACCTGCCGCTCGGTGCGCTCGGCCGGTTCGGCTGGCCGCTGGTGCGACCCGCGTTCCGGGCCGGTGTCGCGCACTCGCTGCGCGGGATGGCCGAGCGGACCGAGGACCGCTACCGGGCCGGCCGGTGACATCGCCCGACCCCGCGGCCCACGGCGACCGCCCACGCTGCGACTGGGCGCTCTCGGCGCCGGACTACGTCGCCTACCACGACGACGAGTGGGGCCGTCCCGTCCACGGCACCGCGGCCTGGTTCGAGCGCATGAGCCTGGAGGGGTTCCAGTCCGGCCTGTCCTGGATCGTCGTGCTGCGCAAGCGTCCGGCGTTCCGCGAGGTCTTCGCCGGCTTCGACCCGGACACGGTCGCCCGCTTCGGCGACGACGACGTGACCCGCCTCCTCGGCGACGCCCGGATCGTGCGCAACCGGATGAAGATCGAGGCCACGATCTCCAACGCCCGTGCCGTGCTCGACCTCCTCGACGCCGGTGACGATCTCGGCGCGTTCCTGGCCTCCTACGCGCCCGACCCGGCCGACCACCCGCGCCCGGCACGGCTGTCCGACGTCCCCGGCTCCACGCCGGCGTCGACGGCGCTGTCGACGGCGCTCAGGAAGCGCGGTTTCCGGTTCGTCGGGCCCACCACCTGCTACGCGCTCATGCAGGCGACCGGTCTGGTCGACGATCACGTCGCGTACTGCTGGCGGGCCGGGGCCGCCCCGGAGGAACCGCCGGGGACCGGACCGGGGTCGCCGTAGCGTCGCCGGGCCGTTGCGCTGCGTGAACGCCGCGGGGATCGCTGCCGAGCCGTGATCGCCTCGGTTGCACCTCGACGCCGGTGATGGGGGACAATGTGGTCCCACGGTCGGCGCGTGCCCCGAGCGCGCACCGGGGAACGACAGTTGTGGATGTTGACGGAGGACGGACGAATGGCCGCGATGAAGCCCCGCACCGGCGACGGGCCCATGGAAGTCACCAAGGAGGGCCGGGGCATCGTGATGCGCGTCCCGCTCGAGGGTGGCGGGCGTCTCGTCGTCGAGATGACCCCGGACGAGGCCACCGACCTCAGTGAGGCGCTGAAGTCGACCGTCGGCTGACGGCCGACGGGACGGACGCGACGCGGCGGGGCCGGGGAACCGGTCCCGCCGTCGTCGTACCCGGGGGTATCAGGTGACCGAGTCGTAGACCTCGAGCGTCCGCCGGGCCATCTCGGCCCAGGCGAACTCGGCGACCGCGCGCTCCCGGCCCCGCTCGCCCATCGTCGCGGCCCGCTGCGGGTCCGCGACCAGCGCGTTGACCCCCGCGGCCAGCGCCGCCTCGAACGCGGCGGTGTCGGCCGGGTCGTAGTGCGCGAGCAGGCCGGTCACGCCGTCGTCGACGACCTCCGGGATCCCGCCGACGTCGGAGGCGACCACGGCCGTGCCGCAGGCCATCGCCTCCAGGTTCACGATGCCCAACGGCTCGTAGACCGAGGGGCACACGAACACCGTCGCCGCCGACAGCAGCTGGCGGACCTCGGCGGTGGCGAGCATCCGCTGGATCCACACCACGCCGTCGCGCGAGGCGGACAGCTCCGCCACCGCCCGCTCGGTCTCGGCCGCGATCTCCTTCGTGTCCGGGGCGCCCGCGCACAGCACGACCTGCGCCGACGGGTCGAACCGGTGCGCCGCCGCGACCAGGTGCCCGAGGCCCTTCTGCCGCGTGATCCGGCCGACGAACACCACCAGCGGCCGGTCCGGGTCGACGCCGTGCGCGAGCAGCGCGTCGCGAGCCGGGTCGGGTGCGTAGAAGTGCGTGTCGATGCCGTTGTGCACCACGTGCACCAGGTCCGGGTCGATCGCCGGATAGGCGCTCAGCACGTCGCGGCGCATGCCGTGCGACACCGCGATGACGGCGTCCGCCGCCTCGTAGGCGGTCCGCTCCACCCACGACGACAGCCGGTACCCGCCGCCGAGCTGCTCGGCCTTCCACGGCCGCAACGGCTCCAGCGAGTGCGCCGTGACCACGTGCGGGCGCCCGTGCAGCAGGCCGCCGATGTGGCCCGCCATGTTGGCGTACCAGGTGTGGGAGTGCAGCACGTCGCAGCGCTCCAGCTCGGCGGCCATCGACAGGTCCACCCCGAGCGTGGTCAGCGCCGCGTTCGCCCCGTCCGGCAGCGGCGGCGCCGAGTGCGCACGGGCGTCGGCCGGGGTGTCGCTGCCCGGTTCGGCGAAGCAGTGCACGTCGACGTCGACGAGCTCCCGCAGGGCGGGGACGAGATGTCCCACGTGGACTCCGGCGCCGCCGTAGACGGCGGGCGGGTATTCACGGGTGAGAAGGCCGACGCGCACGGGCCGGGACGCTACCGGGGCCACCGGAGCCGGCGCGAGGAGCGAGGGGCGTCCGATCCGGTCCGAGCGTGCCCGGCGCGGACGGACGTATGGCCCCGTCACGCAGCGGCCACTAGTGTCCACGCCATGCGACCCACCGCGTCCGGACGTCTTCCCGGAAGGGTTCTCGGCATCGTGCTGGCCGGTGGCGAGGGAAAGCGGTTGTGGCCGCTCACCGCGGACCGTGCCAAGCCCGCCGTCCCGTTCGGTGGCAACTATCGGCTCATCGACTTCGTGCTGTCCAACCTCGTGAACTGCGGGATGGACCGGCTGTGCGTGCTGACCCAGTACAAGTCGCACTCGCTGGACCGGCACATCTCGACGACGTGGCGGCTGTCGTCGGTGCTCGACCAGTACATCACCACCGTCCCGGCCCAGCAGCGGCTCGGCAGGCGCTGGTACACCGGCTCGGCGGACGCGATCTTCCAGAGCCTCAACCTGGTCTACGACGACCAGCCCGAGTACATCGCCGTGTTCGGCGCCGACCACGTCTACCGGATGGACCCGGCGCAGATGATCGCCCAGCACGCCGAGTCCGGCGCGGGCGTCACCGTCGCGGGGATCCGGGTGCCGCGGGCCGAGGCCAAGGCGTTCGGCTGCATCGCCTCCGACGAGACCGGCCGCATCACCGAGTTCCTCGAGAAGCCGTCCGACCCGCCGCACGTGCCGGACGACCCCGAGGTGACCTTCGCCTCGATGGGCAACTACGTGTTCACCACCGAGGCCCTGCTCGACGCGCTGAAGGCCGACGCGGCGAACGCCGACTCCGACCACGACATGGGCGGGGACATCATCCCGGCGCTCGTGGCCGAGGGTGAGGCGCACGTCTACGACTTCGCCGACAACGTGGTGCCCGGCGCCACCGAGCGCGACGCCGGCTACTGGCGCGACGTCGGGACCATCGACGCCTACTACGACGCGCACACCGACCTCGTCTCGGTGCACCCGATCTTCAACCTCTACAACCAGCGCTGGCCGATCCGCACCGCTGTGCCCGCGCTGCCGCCGGCGAAGTTCGTCGAGGGCGGCATCGCGCAGGACTCGATCGTCGGCGCGGGCACGATCATCTCCGGGGCGATCGTGCGCCGGTCGGTGATCAGCCCGAACGTGTCGGTGTCGGGCGGCGCGGAGGTCTCGGACTCGGTCGTGCTGCCGGGCGCCCGGATCGGCCGGGGCGCCGTGGTGCGGCGGGCGATCCTCGACAAGAACGTCGTCGTCCCCGACGGCGCGCTGATCGGCGTCGACCTGAACCTCGACCGCAGCCGCTACACCGTCTCCAACGGCGGCGTCGTCGTCCTCGGCAAGGGCGTCACGGCGCAGTAGCGCCCACCTGCGGTGTCGTTGCCGCGTTCGCTCCGCTCACCTGCGGTGTCGTTGCCGCGTTCGCTCCGCTCACCTGCGGTGTCGTTGCCGCGTTCGCTCCGCTCACCTGCGGTGTCGTTGCCGCGTTCGCTCCGCTCACCTGCGGACGGCGCAGAGCATCCCGTCCGCGACCGGCAGCAGCGCCGACAGCAGGCGCTCGTCGTCGCGGACCAGCGCGGCGGTCTCGCGCAGCGCGGCCGTTCCCGGGCCGTGCGCGGCACCGGGCTCGGCGACCCGGCCGCCGTCGAGCACACCCTCCAGCACCAGCACCCCGCCGGGGCGCAGCAGCCGGATCGCCTCGGCCAGGTAGCCGGGGTACTCGGCCGGGACGGCGTCGGCGACGACGAGGTCGTAGCCGCCGTCGGTCAGCCGCGGCAGCACCTCCAGCGCCATCCCGTTGATCAGCCGCGCGCGCCCGGGCCCGTACCCGGCGGCGAGGAAGGTGCGCCGGGCCGAGCGCTGCAGCTCCGGGTCGACGTCGATGGTGGTCAGCGTCCCGTCGCCGGCCATGCCGCGCAGCAGGTACAACCCGCTCACCCCGGCCCCGGTCCCGATCTCGACGACGGCCCGTGCGGAGATCGTCGCGGCCAGCACCGACAGCGCCGCCCCGCCCGCCGCGGAGATGGGGTGCGCGCCCGCCGCCGTGCCCAGTGCCCGGGCCTCGCCGCACGCGTCGTCCTCGGCGAGGTAGCCCTCGGCGTACGCGGCCGCCCCCGCGGGTGTGCTCATGGAACAAGATTATCGCCGGAGCCCCTCGGGACGATTTCACAGACTTCTCTCAGACGGGTTTCACATCCTCCTCATGGGTGGCGGGCAGTCTGTGCTGCAACGAACGAAGCCTCGCGGCCGATCGACACCACGACACGGTCGCGACCCACGGAGGTGCCCCGCCCCGATGTCCGCCCCTCGCGCAGCCGACGACGCCCCGTTCCGGGACGCCGCCGCCGGTACCCGCCCCGGTGAGGGTGCCGACTGGACCCCGCCCACCTGGGACGAGGTCGTCCGGGAGCACGCCGACCGCGTCTACCGCCTCGCCTACCGCCTGTCCGGCAACCAGCACGACGCCGAGGACCTCACCCAGGAGACCTTCATCCGGGTGTTCCGGTCCCTGGCGTCCTACAAGCCGGGCACCTTCGAGGGCTGGCTGCACCGCATCACGACGAACCTGTTCCTCGACATGGTCCGCCGCCGCGCCCGGCTGCGGATGGAGGGCCTGCCCGAGGACACCGACCGTCTCCCGGGCGGTGGCCCCGAGCCCGAGACCGTGTTCGCGATCAACCACCTCGACCCGCACCTGCAGGCCGCGCTGGACGAGCTGCCCCCGGACTTCCGGGTCGCCGTCGTCCTGTGTGACGTCGAGGGCCTGTCCTACGAGGAGATCGGCGCCACCCTCGGGGTGAAGCTCGGCACCGTCCGCAGCCGCATCCACCGGGGCCGGACCGCGCTGCGGGCGTCGCTGGAGCGGCACCGTGCGGCCGCGGCGGAGGAGCAGGCGGTGGCATCCGACCGCGGTCCGGTGGCAGAGTTGGTCCCGTGAGCGAGCGACGGCGTTTCCAGGTCGTCCCCCCGGACTGGGGGACCACCCACCTGACGCTCGAGGCGGTCGTCGCCTTCGTGGACGACGAGCTGGCCGCCGGTCCGCACGACCGCGCCACCCGCCACCTCGAGCGCTGCCCCGACTGCACGGTGGAGGTCGCCGAGCAGCGGCGGGCCCGCACCGCGCTGCGCGGCGCCGACGCACCCACGCTGCCGCCGTCGCTGATGTCGGCGCTGCGCGCGATCCCGCAGGACACCGAGCTGCCCCCGCCGCCGGCGGGCCTGTCGCTCACCCCGGACGGCCAGCTCGTGTCGGTGCTGCGCCCGGCACCGGTCGACGGCGACCACGGCCGTCGCGCCGGCCGGTCGCGACGGGTGCGCCTGGGCACCGGCGCCGCCGTGTCCGGGCTGGCGCTCGGCGCGCTCGCGTTCGGTCTGCCCGCCGCCACGACCGGCACCCCGGTCGGGCCGACCGTGCCCGGCCCGGGCGCCGCGGCCGTCGCCCGGTTCGCGGCCACCCCGGTGCCCGCCTCGTCGCGGCGGACGGCCACCCCGGCCGCCACCACGACGGGCTCGACCGGCGCGCCGCTGTCGCCGAGGACCTCGGCCACGCCGACCGGCGACACCGACATCTCCCCGACGCCCTGACGCGTCACCGATACACCGACTTCACCGCCCGCCGGGCAGGCTGTGCGGGTGTACTGGGTGGACGCCGTGCCGGCTGATCGATCGTCGGGAGCAGTCTCCCCGGGCTCCGGGGTGACCCGGTGAGCGAGGACCGCGGCACCCGCCCGGACGGCGCGGCCGACCCGGACGCCCCCGGCTCCGCCCCGCCGCGGCTGCGCCCCCGCCCGCTGGACCGTCCCGCGACCGACCCCGGCGAGCGGGCCGCGTTCGGCCGCCCGGACGGCGTCGGCAGCTCGTTCGCGCCGCCGTCGTCGCACCTCGGGTCGAACGGGTCGCTACCGACGGTGCCCCCGCCGACCGCCGCGGTCGCCCGCGCGTTCGGCCGCCCGGACCGCGCACCGGACGGCGACCCCGCCGGTGGTCTGCAGCGTCCGCCCGGCGCGTCGGGCGATGCGCTGCGCGGGGGTGGGCAGAGCGCCGAGCAGGACCCGTTCTGGCCCGGCGGCTCGACCGGCGACCCGTGGCGCGACCCGGGCACGCCGGTCGTCGCCGCGCCGCCCCCCGGAGACGGGGACGAGCCCGGTGAGGGGCCCCGGCCCGACGGCCCCCGGCTCAGCGTCCGCGAGGTCCTGTTCGGCAAGCGGGTGCAGCCGCGCGCGCTGGCGCTGCTCGGCGTGCTCGCCCTCGTCATCGGCGCGGCGGGCGGCCTGGTCGGGCACTGGACAGCCGCCGCGGCGGGCGCCCTGACCAGCCCCGGAGCGGTGCTGAGCGCGACCGAGCCCGCCCGGGAACGTCCGCCCGGCTCGGTGTCGGAGGTCGCCTCGCGGGTGCTGCCCGCGGTCGTCTCCCTGGAGGTGACCGTCGGCAACCAGGCGGGCAACGGCTCCGGCGTCGTGATCGACCCCGCGGGCTACGTGCTCACCAACGACCACGTCGTCGCACCGGCGACCGGACCCGGCCAGGGCACCATCGAGGCCCTGTTCTCCGACGGCTCCCGCCTCCCGGCCACCGTGGTCGGCGCGGACCCGATGACCGACCTCGCGGTGGTCAAGGTGCCCGTCGCGAACCCGACGGTCGCCGGGATCGGCCGCTCCGGCGAGCTCGCCGTCGGCGACGCGGTGATCGCGATCGGGTCGCCGTTCGGCCTGGCGGGCACGGTGACGACGGGGATCGTGTCGGCCGTCGACCGCCCGGTGCGGCTCGACCCCGAGGGCAGTGCGGGCGACGCGGTGATCGACGCGGTGCAGACCGACGCCGCGATCAACCCCGGCAACTCCGGCGGCCCGCTGGTGGACGCGACCGGCGCCGTCGTCGGAATCAACACCGCGATCCGCAGCGCGGGCAGCGCCGAGTCCGGCGCGCAGGGCGGCTCGATCGGCCTGGGCTTCGCCATCCCGATCGACGACGCCCGCGCCATCGCCGAGGAGCTCATCCGCACCGGCCGCGTGGCGCACGCCGACCTCGGTGTCAACGCCCGCTCGGTCACCGACGGCGCCACCGACGGGGCCCAGGTGCAGAACGTCGTCGCCGGGGGACCGGCGGCCGCGGCCGGGATCGCCGACGGCGACGTCGTCGTCGACGTCGCCGGGCGCCCCATCGCCAGTGCCGACGAACTCGTCGTCGCCGTCCGCGAACACGCCCCCGGCGAGCAGGTCCCGGTCGGTCTCGTCCGTCAGGGACGACCGCTCACCGTGACCGTCACGCTCGGGCAGCGCTAGCACCCGTACGCTGGCGCTGTGTTCGAGAACATCGGCATGCCGGAGATCCTCGTCCTGGTCGTGGCGGGGCTCTTCATCCTGGGCCCGGAACGGCTGCCCGAGGCCGCGGCCTGGGTCGGTCGCGCGGTCCGCAAGGTCAAGGAGTTCGCGAGCGGCGCCCAGAACCACCTGAAGAAGGAGCTGGGCCCGGAGTTCGACCAGATCCAGCAGCCGCTCGACGACCTGCGCAGCCTGCGCTCGCTCAACCCGCGGACCGCGATCACCCGGAGCCTGTTCTCCGACGACTCCTCCACCCCGCCGGTCAAGCCCAACGGGTTCGCCCCGGGCCCTTCCGGCAGCGCGGCCGCGGCCGGCGCCGCCGCCCTGCGCGGAACCGCGGCGAGCACCCCGCCCCCGGTCCGCGCGCCGCAGCCGCCCCTGGCCGCGGACGAGCGTCCCCCGGTGGATCCGGACGCGACCTGACCCGGCCCCACCTCCGTACGACGACGGCGCCGCACCCGAGCCGGGTGCGGCGCCGTCGTCGTGTGCGGGGCCGGGTCAGCCCAGCAGCGGCGGGCGGCGCAGGTGGTGCGTGGTCGCGCGCTGGTAGGCGTGCGCGGCGGCCAGCACCGTGGCGTCGGCGTGCCGCGGCCCGACGACCTGCAGCCCCACCGGCAGCCCGGCGGAGGTGACGCCGCACGGCACCGACGTCGCGGGCTGCTGGGTCATGTTGAACGGGTAGGTGAACGGCGTCCACGACGTCCAGCGCGGGTCGTGCCAGCCCTCGGGGACCTCCCGGCCGCCCTCGAACGCGGTGATCGGCAGCGTCGGGGTGAGCAGCAGGTCGTACTCGGAGTGGAAGGCGCCCATCAGCGTCCCCAGCTCGTTGCGGACGGCCATCGCACCCAGGTAGTCCAGCGCGGACACCCCGGCCCCCTGCTCGGCGATCTCCACCAGCGCCGGGTCCATGGCCTTCCTGGCCTCGGCGCCGATCGGCTCCAGGGACTTCGCGGCCGCGGCGAACCACAGCGTGTGGAACGGCTCGATCGGGTCGGCGAAGCCCGGGTCGGCGT
The DNA here is from genome assembly GCF_040105315.1 of Pseudonocardia tropica. Classification (NCBI taxonomy): domain Bacteria; kingdom Bacillati; phylum Actinomycetota; class Actinomycetes; order Pseudonocardiales; family Pseudonocardiaceae; genus Pseudonocardia; species Pseudonocardia tropica. The sequence continues at coordinate 101,930 of NZ_JBEDNP010000011.1, read as the reverse complement.
GCTCGACGGTCGCGCCGAGCTCGCGGGCGAACACCGCGACCGCCTCGGCGACGAGCGCGGCCACCTCCGGGTCGACGTCGACGAACCCGAGGGTGGGGGAGAACGCGATCCGCAGGCCCTGCGCACCGCCGGCGAGCCGCTCGACGGCGGACTCCCGCGGCACGTCGAACACCCACGGGTCGCGGGTGTCGGGCCGGGCGACGACGTCGTACAGCAGCGCGGCGTCGTCGACCGTGCGGGTCATCGGCCCGACGTGGGCCAGCGTCCCGAACGCCGAGCCCGGGTAGTGCGCGATCCGGCCGTAGGTGGGCTTGTGCGCGACGGTGCCGGTGAACGCGGCCGGGATGCGGACCGAGCCGCCCGCGTCGGTGCCCAGCGACAGCGGGCCCATCCCCAGTCCGACGGCCGACGCCGAGCCACCGGACGAGCCGCCCGCCGTCCTCGTCGGGTCCCACGGGTTGGTGGTGACGCCGGTCAGCGGGGAGTCGGTGACGCCCTTCCACGCCAGCTCGGGGGTGGTGTTCTTCCCGATCAGCACCGCACCCGCGGCGCGGACCCTGGCCACCGGCGGGCCGTCGACCTCGAACGGCCCGTCCGGCGAGGTCGTCGTCGAGCCGCGGCGGGTGGGCCACCCGATCGTCAGGAGCATGTCCTTGATCGAGGTGGGGACGCCGTCGAGCGGCCCGACCGGCTCCCCGGCCTGCCAGCGCGCCTCGGAGTCCTTCGCCTGCGACAGCGCCGAGTCGGCGTCGACCAGGCAGAACGCGTTCACCGCGCCGTCGTGCGCCTCGATCCGGTCCAGCGCGTCCCGGGTGGCCTGCACCGGCGAGATCTCGCCGCTGCGGTAGCCCGCCAGCAGCTCGGTCGCGCTGAGGTCTGCAGTCGTCACAGCAGTCACACCTTTCCTGCGGAGGAGCTCACGTACCCGCGTTCGGGGTCCACCACGTTGCGCAGCTCCCGGCCGTCCCGGAAGCGCTCGAGGTTGTCGGCGAACAGCTCGACGAGCATGTCCTTCCAGCCGACGACGTCACCGGACATGTGCGGGGAGAGGAGGACGTGCTCCATCGCCCACAGCGGCGAGGCCGCGGGCAGCGGCTCGACCTCGAACACGTCCAGCGCGGCACCGGCGAGCCGCCCGGTCGCGAGCGCCTCGGTCAGGTCGTCCTGCACGACGAGCGCGCCCCGGCCGACGTTGACGACCCGGGCCCGCTCGGGCAGCAGGGCGATCGTCCCGGCGTGCAGCATCCCGCGGGTCGCGTCGGTCAGCGGGGCGGCGAGCACCAGGTGGTCGGTGTCGGGCAGCAGTCCGGGCAGCTCGTCGAAGGCGTGCACGCCGTCCGCGGCGCGCCGGCCGACCAGCCGCACCCGCATCCCGACCGCGCCCAGCAGGTCGGCGACGGCACGCCCGATCGGTCCGCTCCCGACGACCGTCGCGACCTTCCCGGCGACGGTCTCGGTCTCGCGGTGGCGCCAGGTCCGTTCCCGCTGCAGCGCGAGCGAGCGGGCGGTGTCCTTGGCGAACGCGATCACCGCGCCGAGCACGAACTCGGCGATCGGGCGGTCGAACACCCCACGCGAGTTCGTCAGCGTCGCACCCGAGGCGAGGAGGGCGGGGAAGGCGACCCGGTCGACGCCGGCGCTGGCGGTGTGCACCCAGCGCAGCGCGGAGGTGTCGGTGGCCTCCCAGACGGCCTTGACGGCGTCGGAGGTGAAGTCCCAGGTGAGCAGCACGTCGCTGCCGGGCAGTACGGTGGCGAGCTCGTCGGCGTCGGCGGCGAAGCGGAGACGTGCGTCACCGGCGTGCCGCTCGAGGCCGGGCGGGGTCTCCCCGCCGTGCAGCACGGCGACGGTGGTGAGGTCCTGACCAGCGGAAACCGGCAACGGGAGATCCTGTCGGTAGGGAGGTCGGGCGGCGTTGACACGCTAGGAAGCGCACCTACGATTGTCAACAATCCGCGTATCGGACAGGGGGATCGGATGACGAAGCTGATCAGGATCGAGCTCGCGAAGCGTGGCGTCGCGTGCACCGCGAGGCTGCTGGAGGCCGAGGCGCCGCGCACCGCCGCGGCGGTCTGGGAGGCGCTGGCCGGCGGCCCGCAGGGCGGCGACGCGCAGCACGCCAAGTACGCCCGCAACGAGGTCTACACGATCGTCGGCCGGTTCGGCCCGCGGATCGGGCAGGAGAACCCGACGGTCACGCCCATCCCGGGCGACGTCTGCTACTTCGACTTCCACGGCGGGATGCTCGACACCGCGTTCAAGGACGACCAGGGCATCGACGCCGCCGAGGGCGGGATCGACCTCGCGATCTTCTACGGGCGCAACAACCTGCTGCTCAACGGCGACGTCGGCTGGGTGCCGGGCAACGTGTTCGCGACCATCGTCGACGGGCTCGACGCGATGGCGACCGCCTGCCACGACGTGTGGCGGGCGGGCAGCGTGGGGGAGCGGCTCGTCTACTCGCGGGCGTCGTGACCCTTGCGGTGACCCCGGTCTCTGTAGGATTGTCGACAACATGAGCACGGTCGGATTCCTCTACCCGGGCTTCTCCGCCGAGGACGACTACCCGCGCGCCGAGAAGCTGCTGATCGACCGCAGCCGGCTCGCCCTCGTCCACACCGAGATGCCCGAGGACGCCCACCGCGAGGACGCGCTGCTCGCCATCGGCGGCGACGAGGTCCTCGCCGACGGCGCGCGCAGGGTCGCCGCGGAGGCGGGACCGCTGGACGCGGTCGTCTGGGCCTGCACCTCGGGGTCGTTCATCTTCGGCCCCGACGGCGCCGCCCGGCAGATCGCGGCGCTGGAACGGGTGTCGGGGGTGCCGACGTCGAGCACGTCGTTCGCCTTCGTCGACGCCTGCCGGCGGCTCGGGATCCGCTCGGTGGCGGTCGGGGCTACCTACCCGCCGGACGTCGCCGGCGCCTTCGTGCACTTCCTGACCCACCACGACATCTCCGTGCACACGCTGTCCGCCCGCGACATCATCACCGCCGCCGAGGTCGGGACGTTGCCGCCGGAGACCGTGCTGGAGTTCGCCGCCGCGGTGGCCACGGACGCGCCCGGTGCCGACGCGGTGCTGCTGCCCGACACCGCGCTGCACACCGTGGAGGTGCTCGACGCGCTGGACGCACGCGTGGGCAGGCCGGTGCTGACCGCGAACCAGGTGAGCATCTGGCAGGGCCTGCGTCTGGCCGGGGCCGACGTCGACCGTCCCGGCCTGGGGACACTGTTCCGGAGAGGGTGAGTCGTGGGCCTGGACGTCTCGGAGCTCGAGCCGGTGAGCCGGCGCTCCACCGCGGAGATCGTCGCCGACCGGATCCGTGCCGCGATCATGCGAGGCACCTTCGCGCCGGGCACCCAGCTCGGCGAGGTGGACCTCGCCAACCGGCTGGGGGTGAGCCGCGGCCCGCTGCGCGAGGCGATGCAGCGCCTGGTCGCCGAGGGGCTGCTGCGCAGCGAACGCCACCGCGGCCTGTTCGTGCGCGAGCTCGGTCCCGACGACGTCCGTGACGTCTACCTGGCCCGCACCGCCGTCGAGCGGGCCGCGGCGCTCAAGGTGCTGGAGGGTGACCGGGCGGCCGCCGTCGTCGCGCTGGACATCCCGCTCGGGGTGATGGCCGCCGCGGCCGAGGCGGGCGACGCCGTGGCCCTCGCCGACGCCGACCACGACTTCCACGCCGCGCTCGTCGCCGCGTCGGGGAGCCCGCGGCTGCGCCGGATGACCGAGGGTCTGCTCGTCGAGACCCGCATGTGTCTCGCCGCGTTCCAGCAGACCGCCCCGCCCGCCCGCGCGCTGCTCGCCGAGCACGAACGGCTGCGCGACGCCCTGCGCGACGGCCGCACCGAGCTGCTGCTCGACCGGCTGGCAGCGCACATGGACGACGCCGTCACCCGCATCCTCGCCGCGATGCCCGGGGCGGCCTGAGCGCCTGTGAACCGCACCGCCGGCCACCCCGGGGACTAGTTCGCCCTACGTAACATGGCGGCACGTGGTGGGCGTCCTCGAAGGTTTCCTGGTCATCGGCGTCGTCGTGGTCGTCGGGTACGTCCTCGGCCGCGGGGGCCTGCTCGGCGACCAGGGCTCGAAGGTCCTCGCCCGCACCGCCTTCTTCGTCGCGACGCCCGCGCTGCTGTTCACCACGCTCAGCCGATCGGACGTCGGTGCCGTCCTGTCCTCGGGGCTGGTCGTCACCGCGCTCACCAGCACTCTGGCCTGTCTGCTGTTCGTGCCGGTCGCGCTGCTGCGCCGCCGCCCGGCCGGCGAGGTCGTCGTCGGGTCGATGGCGTCCGGCTACGTCAACGCGGGCAACCTCGGCATCCCGATCGCGGCCTACGTGCTCGGTGACTCCGCCGCCGTCGCCCCGGTGCTGCTGTTCCAGCTCGCGATCCTGACCCCGCTGTTCACGACCCTGATGGACGTCCTGCCCGGCGACGGCCGCGGCGAGCGCCCCGGGTGGGTCCGGGTCGCCCTCGCCCCGCTGCGCAACCCGATCGCGATCGCGACCGCGGCCGGCCTGACCGTGTCCGCGACCGGCCTCGTGCTGCCGGAGCCGGTGATCGCCCCGGTGGAGCTGCTCGCCGACCTCGCGGTGCCCGCCATGCTGCTCGCGTTCGGCATCTCCCTGCACGGCGCCCACCGCCCCGGGACGGGGGAGACCGCGGGCTCGGTGTGGACCGCCGTCGCGATCAAGAACGTGCTGCACCCGCTGATCGCCTGGGTCTTCGCCGCGGGGGTGCTCGGCCTGACCGGCCCGGCGCTGCTCGCCGCGGTCGTGCTGGCCGCCCTGCCCACCGCGCAGAACGTCTTCGGCTACGCCGTGCGCTACGACCGTGCCGTCCCGCTGGCCCGCGACGTGGCGCTCGCCTCGACCGTCGTCGCCGTCCCGGTGCTGCTGGTGATCGCCGCCCTGCTGGCCTGACCAGGGCTTTCCCTTCCGCGCAGTCCGGGACGAGGGGGTCCTTACCTCGCCCCTTTGCTCTGCTCACCGATACGCAGCACCGGCCCCGCGCCGGAGCCGGGCGGCTCCACGGCGCGCCGGCCGCCCACGCGGTACGTGCGTCGAGATGCAGCCCAGCGGGCCGTGGAGATCGACAACTCCCGCTGAGCTGCATCTCGACGCCGCCGACGGCTGTCCGCCCGGCCGCGCGGGCCCGTCCGGGGCCCGGCGCCGGGGCGGTCCGGGTGCGTGCTGCGTATCGGTGAGCAGAGCAAAGGCGGGCTCGACCGACCCTTGCCCGTACCCACCCGCCCGTGCTTCCCTAGGATTGTCGACAACTCGACAACCCGAGACGCACCACCCTCGACGCATCAGGAGCTGCGAACCCATGGCACAGCTGTCCCCGCTGCTCAAGCAGGCCACCCCGGTCCAGGCCGCCCGCGGTGAGGGCGTCTACCTGTACGACACCGACGGGCGCCGCCACCTCGACTTCACCGCCGGCATCGGCGTCACCTCCACCGGGCACTGCCACCCGACGGTCGTCGCGGCTGCGCAGGAGCAGGTGGCCACGCTGATCCACGGCCAGTACACGACCGTGATGCACCAGCCGCTGCTGACGCTGGTCGAGCGGATGGGCGACGTGCTGCCCGAGGGCATCGACTCGGTGTTCTTCACCAACTCCGGCTCCGAGGCCGTCGAGGCGTCGGTGCGGCTGGCCCGCCAGGCCACCGGCCGGCAGCTGATCGTCGCGTTCGACGGCGGCTTCCACGGCCGCACCATGGGTGCCGCGGCGCTCACCACCTCCGGGGCGAAGATCCGGGCCGGGATCGGCCCGATGATGGGCGGGGTCGCGTTCGCGCCCTTCCCCTACGCCTACCGTTACGGCTGGTCCGAGGAGCAGGCCGTCGCGTTCGCCCTGTCCGAGCTCGACCGCCAGCTGGCGAGCACCGCGCCGGCGTCCGACGTCGCCGCGTTCATCGTCGAGCCGGTGCTCGGCGAGGGCGGCTACGTCCCGACCCCGCCCGCGTTCCTGCACGGGCTGCGCGAGCGCGCCGACCGGCACGGAATCCTCCTGATCGCCGACGAGGTCCAGACCGGTTACGGCCGCACCGGGAAGTTCTGGGGCCACCAGCACGCCGAGGGCCTCACCCCGGACATCATCGTCACCGCCAAGGGGCTCGCGTCCGGCTTCCCGCTCTCGGCCATCGCGGCGCCGAAGGCCCTGATGGAGAAGGCGTGGCCCGGCTCGCAGGGCGGCACCTACGGCGGCAACGCCGTCGCCTGCGCCGCCGCGCTCGCCACCCTCGAGGTCGTGCAGGGCGAGGGCCTGGTCGAGAACGCCCGCGTGCAGGGCGAGAAGCTCCTCGCCGGCGTCCGGGACGCCGCGCAGGGCATCGCCGCCATCGGCGACGTCCGCGGCCGGGGCCTGATGGTCGGCATCGAGTTCGTCGACGCCGACGGCAAGCCCGACGGCGCCACCGCCGCGAAGGTGCACGCCGCGGCCGCGGCGCAGGGTCTGCTCCTGCTGACCTGCGGCGTGTACGGCAACGTCGTCCGGATGATCCCGGCGCTGGTGGTGACCTCCGAGCAGGTCGACGAGGGCCTGGCGCTCTGGACCAAGGCACTGAACGACGCGCTGTCCTGAGATCCGCCCCGGGGAAACGGACGAGGCCCCGCACACCGGTCGGTGTGCGGGGCCTCGTCGTCGCCGAGGGCGCGGGTCAGCGCCCGACGGGGGAGATGTTCAGGCTCATCCCGGCCAGGCCGCGGGCCTTCACGGTCAGCTTCTCCGCGATGGCGTCGAGGGCCTGCGCCGCGGCCGACTCGGGCTTGCCGAGCACGATCGGGGTGCCGGCGTCGCCGCCCTCGCGCAGCGCGACGTCGAGCGGGATCTGGCCCAGCAGCGGCACCGTGGTGCCGACCGTGCGGCTCAGCGAGTCCGCGACGATCTGCCCGCCGCCGGAGCCGAAGACCTCGTTGCGCGAGCCGTCGGGCATCTCCATCCAGGACATGTTCTCCACGACCCCGGCCAGGCGCTGACGGGTCTGGGTGGAGATCGACCCGGCCCGCTCGGCGACCTCGGCGGCGGCCTGCTGCGGTGTGGTGACGACCAGCAGCTCGGCGTTCGGCACGAGCTGGGCGGTGGAGATGGCGACGTCGCCGGTGCCCGGGGGCAGGTCGAGCAGCAGCACGTCCAGATCGCCCCAGAACACGTCGGCGAGGAACTGCTGCAGCGCGCGGTGCAGCATCGGGCCACGCCAGACGACCGGGGTGTTGCCGTCGGTGAACATGCCGATCGAGATGACCTTCACGCCGTGCGACTGCGGCGGCATGATCATGTTCTCGATCTTGGTGGGCCGGTCCGCGGCACCGATCATGCGCGGGACCGAGTGACCGTAGATGTCGGCGTCGACCACGCCGACCTTCATCCCGCGCCGGGCCATGGCCGCGGCCAGGTTGACGGTGACCGAGGACTTGCCGACGCCGCCCTTGCCGGACGCCACGCAGAACACGCGGGTCAGCGAGCCGGGCTGGGCGAACGGGATGACGGGCTCGTCGGCGTCGCCGCGCAGCGAACGACGCAGCTCGGTGCGCTGTTCGTCGTTCATGACGTCGAGTTCGACCTCGACCCGATCGACGCCCGGGACCTTCGAGACCGCCTCGGTGACGCGGGAGGTGATCGTCTCGCGCATCGGGCAGCCCGCGACGGTCAGGTAGACCCCGACGTGGGCGAGGCCGTCGGCGGCGACGTCGACGCTCTTGACCATCCCCAGCTCGGTGATCGGCTTGTGGATCTCCGGGTCCTCGACGGTGCCGAGGGCTGCGCGCACGGCCTCGACGACGGTGCTGGTGCTGCCGGTGACGGACATGGGCTCCTACGACCTCTTTCCTCTCGCGTCACCCCATGCTACGTGGGTCGTTCCGGTGTCTCCGGGTCACCGGCGGTGTCGCCCGGCACGTCCGCGCTGACGAGGCGGTGCCGGTGTCTCTAGCATCCCTGCGATGGACGACACGAGCGGCACCCCGACGCGCGAGCACCCGGTGCGCCGCCGCGTGGTCCCGACCCCGGCCGAGCTCGCGTCGTGGCGCAGCTTCCTTCTCGCGCACGCGGGCATCACCAAACAGCTCGAGGCCGAGCTGGTCGACGAGCAGCAGCTGTCCCTGGCCGCCTACGACGTGCTGGTCCAGCTGTCCGAGGCGCCCGACCACCGGCTGCGGATGACCGAGCTGGCCGACGCCGTGCTGCTCTCCCGCTCCGGGGCCACCCGGCTCGTCGACCGGCTGGAACGGGTCGGGCTCGTCGCCCGGGCCAAGGTCGCCGACGACGGCCGCGGGGTCACCGCCCGACTCACCGACACCGGCTACGACCGCCTGCGCACCGCCGCGGTCACCCACCTGCGCGGGGTACGCGCGCACTTCGTGCAGCGGCTCGACGCCGACGACCTCGCCGCGCTCGAACGCATCATGGGCCGCCTGGTGCCCTGAGCGCTCAGCGTTCCTTCTTGCGCATCTTCTTCCGGGCACCCGGCTCGACCGGCAGCTCCTCGCCCCGGCTGCGGGTCACGGCGTCGTCGAGCCGGTCACCCAGCTTCTCCAGCTCACCGCGCAGGTAGTCCCGGCTCGCGGTCTCCCCGACGGCCAGACGCAGTGCCGCCAGCTCCCGGGCGAGGAACTCGGTGTCGGCCTTCGTCCGCTCGGCGCGCCGCCGGTCCTCGTCCAGCGCGATCCGGTCCCGGTCGTCCTGCCGGTTCTGGGCCAGCAGGATCAGCGGTGCGGCGTACGCGGCCTGGGTCGAGAACGCCAGGTTGAGCAGGATGAACGGATACGGGTCCCACTGGATCGACCAGGCGACCAGGTTCAGCGCGATCCAGACGATGACGATCACCGTCTGGATCGCCAGGAAGCGGCCCGTCCCGAGGAACCGGGCGATCCGCTCGGAGAAGCGGGCGAAGCCGTCCGGGTCCACCTCGAACCGCCGACGCCCGACGCGCGGCTGGTCCAGCCGCCGTCCGATCCCCGGCTCAGGCACCGTGCACCTGCCCGTCGCGCGTGCGGTCGGCGGCGCCGTTCGCGACCGGCACCGAGCCGCCGTGCACCTCGCCCGGGGCGAGGTCGCGGTCGCGCCAGCCCTGCGGCAGCAGGTGGTCCAGCACGTCGTCGACGGTGACCGCGCCCAGCAGGTGGTCCTCGGCGTCGACGACCGGGCCCGCCACCAGGTTGTAGCTGGCGAAGTAGCGGGTCACCTCGCCGAGCCCGGCCTCGGGCCCCAGCTGCGGCAGGTCGGCGTCGACCATGCCCGCGACCAGCTCGAACGGCGCCGCCCGCAGCAGCTGCTGGGCGTGCACACAGCCCAGGTAGCGCCCGGTCGGGGTCGCGGTCGGCGGGCGGACGACGAACACCATCGACGCCAGCGCCGGCGGCACCTCCGGGTTGCGCACCCGGGCGAGCGCCTCGGCGACGGTCACGTCCGGCCCCAGCGTGATCGGCTCCGGGGTCATCAGGCCGCCCGCGGTGTCCCACTCGTAGCGCAGCAGACGGCGCACGGGCTCGGACTCGTCGGGCTCCATGAGCTCCAGCAGCCGGCCCGCCTCGTCGTCGTCGAGCTCGCCGAGCAGGTCCGCCGCGTCGTCCGGGCTCATCGCCTCCAGGACGTCGGCGGCACGGTCGTCGTCGAGGTAGCCGAGCAGCTCGCGCTGGTCGGACTCGGACAGCTCCTCGAACACGTCGGCCAGCCGCTCGTCGTCCAGGGCGTCGACGACGTGGCGCTGCCGGTCGTCGGGCAGCCGCGACAGCGCCGCGGCGACGTCGGCCGGGCGCATCGAGTCGAACACCGCGAGCAGCCGGTCCGCGCCCTGCGCCGCGGCGACGTCCAGCCCGGACACGGCCTCCCAGCCGTACACCTCGACCCGCGGCCTGCGCGCCAGCCGGGTCCGCCGGAACCGCAGCGCCACCTTGGTGATCACCCAGTCCCGGGTCCGGGTCGGCTCGACCGCGACGTCGACGACCGAGCCCTCGGTCCCGCCCTCGCGCACCGTCGCGGGGGAGTTCAGCAGCTGCCCGAGCACGAGGGTCTCGTTGGGACGCTGGTCGAACGAGCGCAGGTTCACCGAGCCGCTGGCCAGTGTCACCGCGGTCGGCGCGATGTCGGCGACCCGCAGCATCGGCACGAAGATGCTGCGGCGTGCGGACAGGTCCACGACCAGGCCCAGCACCCGAGGTGGATGACTGTCGACGCGCAGCGACACCACGACGTCGCGGACCTTGCCGATCCGCTCGCCGTCCGGGCCGTAGACGGCCAGGCCGGCCATCCGCGCGACGAACACCCGTACCGAGGCCATGGCGCCGAGACTAGAACCCCGGCGGTACCGCGGCCGCTCCGGCCGTGTGACTAGGCTCGCCCGCCGTGAACGAGCCGCAGCACGATCCCGGCCAGGACCCCGAACCCCTCCGCTACGACATCGTCGACGTGTTCACCGACCGTCCCTACGCGGGCAACCCGCTGTCCGTGGTGCACGGCGCCGAGGCGCTGTCCACGGCCCGGATGCAGGCGATCGCGCGGGAGTTCAACCTGTCGGAGACGACGTTCCCGCTGGCCCCGACCGGCGACGGCGAGGGCGGTGCGGACTACCGGGTGCGGATCTTCACCCCGCTCGCCGAGCTCGCCTTCGCCGGGCACCCCAGTGTCGGCACCGCCTGGGTGCTGGCCCGCGACGGCATCATCGGCGAGGGCGACCGCGTGCAGGAGTGCGGAGCCGGGCTGCTGCCCGTGCGGGTCGACGACACCGGCGCCCGGGTGTGGGGCGGAACGCCGTCGGTCGGCGCCGAGCTGAACGCCGTCCGCCTCGCCGCCGCGCTCGGCCTCGGCCCCGACGACGTCGACGGCGCCGCCGTGCCGGGTGTGGCCGGTGCCGGGACCGACTTCGCGATCCTGCTCGTCGTCCCCGGCGCGGTCGCCCGCGCGGTGCCCGACCCCGCGGCACTGGCCGCCGCGGTCGCCGACAGCGGCGCGACCGGGCTGCTCGTCGCCGCCGTCGACGCCACCGCCGAGCGGGTCCACGCCCGCATGTTCGGCATCGGGATCGGGGTGCCCGAGGACCCGGCGACGGGCTCGGCCGCCGTCGCCCTCGGGATCTTCCTCGCCGACCGCGGTCTGGTCACCGACGACGGCGAGCACTCCTTCGTCGTGACCCAGGGGGTGGAGATGGGCCGACCGTCCACGCTCTACGCCGGCGTGCGCACCGAGGGCGGCCGGGCCGTCGGGAGCTGGGTCGGCGGAACCGTCGTGGCGGTGGCCAGGGGCTCCCTTACCCCACCTCCCGAACAGGGGTGACCGACGGGTAACCGCACCTGAGCACCGGCGGGTGAGAAACCAATCACCTGGACGGGGCGCCGGGGCCGTCGTCGTGCCAGCATCAGTCCCCAACCCGAGCGCCCGTGTCGTGACGACGTCGTCGCCGCGACGCGGACGAGGACGATCTCGACGAGGAGCCCGCCTGTGAGCACCACCCTCCGCGCCCGCCGGTCCTGCCTGGCCGTGCCCGGATCGAGCCAGAAGTTCATCGACAAGGCTCGCACGCTGAACTCCGACCAGGTCTTCCTGGACCTGGAGGACGCCTGCGCCCCGCTGGCCAAGCCGGGTGCCCGGACCACCATCGTCGAGGCACTCAACGAGGGCGGCTGGGGCGAGAAGATCCGCGTCGTCCGGGTCAACGACTGGACCACCGAGTGGACCTACCGTGACGTCGTCCAGGTCGTCGAGGGCGCCGGCGCCAACCTGGACGCGATCATGCTGCCGAAGGTGCAGACCCCCGAGCAGGTCGTCGCGCTGGACCTGCTGCTGACCCAGATCGAGAAGACCAACGGTCTCGAGGTGGGCCGGATCGGCATCGAGGCGCAGATCGAGAACGCGCTGGGCCTGACGAACGTCAACGCGATCGCCACCGCGTCGCCGCGGGTCGAGACGATCATCTTCGGCCCGGCCGACTTCATGGCCTCGATCAACATGAAGTCCCTGGTCGTCGGCGAGCAGCCCCCCGGCTACGACGTGGGCGACGCCTACCACCACATCCTCATGTCGATCCTGATGGCGGCCCGCGCGCACGACAAGCAGGCCATCGACGGCCCGTACCTGCAGATCAAGGACGTCGACGGGTTCCGCCGGGTCGCCGGCCGCTCCGCGGCGCTGGGCTTCGACGGCAAGTGGGTCCTGCACCCCGGCCAGATCGACGCCGCCAACGAGACCTTCTCCCCGGCGCAGAGCGACTACGACCACGCCGAGAACATCCTCGACGCCTACGAGTACTTCACCTCCGAGGCCGGCGGGAAGCGCGGCGCGGCGATGATCGGGGACGAGATGATCGACGAGGCCAGCCGCAAGATGGCGCTGGTGATCTCGGGCAAGGGCCGGGCGGCGGGCATGACCCGCACCGACAAGTGGACCCCGCCGGAGGCGTGAGAGCAGCTCGCGGAACGAACCTCAGCGCTGAGCCCCGCCCCGCCCACCCCGACCGCAGCCGTTCAGGAGGAAACCCCATGGCCCGGCTCGCCCAGACCGCCGGTCTGACCGACATCCAGACCGAGATCCTGTCCACCGTCCGCAGCTTCGTGGACAAGGAGATCATCCCGCACGCGACGGCCCTGGAGCACGCGGACACCTACCCGCAGGACATCGTCGACGGGATGAAGGAGATGGGGCTGTTCGGCCTCATGATCCCGGAGGAGTACGGCGGCCTCGGCGAGTCGCTGCTCACCTACGCCCTGGTGGTCGAGGAGATCGCCCGCGGCTGGATGAGCGTCTCCGGCGTGATCAACACCCACTTCATCGTGGCGTACATGCTCCGCCAGCACGGCACGCAGGCGCAGAAGGAGCGCTACCTGCCGCGGATGGCCACGGGCGAGACCCGCGGCTCGTTCTCGATGTCCGAGCCGGACCTGGGCTCGGACGTCGCGGCGATCAAGACCCGCGCCAAGCAGGACGGCGACGACTACGTCATCGACGGCGCCAAGATGTGGCTGACCAACGGTGGCACGTCGAACCTGACCGCGGTGCTGGTGAAGACCGACGAGGGTGCCGAGCGCCCGCACCAGAACCTGACGACCTTCCTCGTCGAGAAGCCCACCGGCTACGGCGAGGTCGCCCCCGGCCTGATCGTGCCGGGCAAGATCGACAAGATGGGCTACAAGGGGGTCGACACCACCGAGCTGGTGTTCAAGGGTCACCGGATCTCCGGTGACCAGATCCTGGGCGGGGAACGCGGCAAGGGCTTCTCGCACATGATGGACGGCGTCGAGGTCGGCCGGGTGAACGTCGCCGCCCGCGCCTGCGGCATCGCGATCCGGGCCTTCGAGCTGGGCGTCGAGTACGCCCAGCAGCGCTCGACCTTCGGTAAGCCGATCGTCCAGCACCAGGCGATCGCGTTCAAGATCGCCGAGATGGCGACCAAGGTCGAGGCCGCGCACCTGATGATGGTCAACGCCGCACGTCTGAAGGACCGCGGCGAGCGCAACGACGTCGAGGCCGGTATGGCCAAGATGCTCGCCTCGGAGTACTGCAAGGAGGTCACCGAGGAGGCGTTCCGCATCCACGGCGGCTACGGCTACTCCAAGGAGTACGAGATCGAGCGTCTCATGCGCGAGGCGCCGTTCCTGCTGATCGGCGAGGGCACCTCGGAGATCCAGAAGACGATCATCTCCCGGGGTCTGCTGCGCGACTACAAGCTGCGCTGACCGCACCCGCGTCCACGGCCCCGTACCCCGTCCCGGGGTGCGGGGCCGTGTCGTCCGGTCGGTGGGTGTGACCTGCGGCTCCGCGACTAGTGTTCGGGGCACGTCGCGGTCCGGTCGAACGTTGCACCGACGACGAGACAGGACATCTTCCACGAGGAGCACGCCATGACCAACCCCTTCGGCGGCCAGACTCGTCCGGCTCCGGGCCTGCCGCAGCTGCCCACTCCGCCGACCGGGTGGCCGGTGGGCTCCTACGCCACCTACGAGGAGGCGCAGCGAGCCGTCGACCACCTCGCCGACTCCGACTTCCCGGTCGCCGACGTGACGATCGTCGGCGTCGACCTGATGCTCGTGGAGCGGGTCATCGCCCGTCTGACCTGGGGCCGGGTGCTCGCCTCCGGCGCGGCGCAGGGCGCCTGGCTGGGCCTGTTCGTCGGCGTCCTGCTGTTCGTGTTCTCCCCGGACGGCAACTTCCTGCCCATCGTCGTCGGCCTGGTGTCCGGCGCGGTGTTCTTCATGGCCTTCGCCGCGGTCAGCTACAGCGCGAGCAAGGGCCGCCGGGACTTCCAGTCCGCCAGCCAGATGGTGGCGGGCCGCTACGACGTCCTGTGCGAGCCGCGCAACGCCGAGCAGGCCCGCGAGATGCTGGCCAAGCTGGCGATGGGCACCCCCGGCGGGGGCCTCTGACCGCTCCCGGCCCACCCGCACGACCCCGCGGCCGTCGTCACCCGACCGGGTGGCGGCGGCCGTCGTGCGTCGACAAGCGGACATCTGTTCCCACAGGGCACACCGCCTCCTATAGTGCGCGCGTCGGACATATCGGAGGGACGCGATGACACAGGTGTCGGGCGGACCGGCGGAGCGCGAACTCCCGCCGTCGGCGGTGGACGAGGAGGTGCTCCTCGCCGAACAACGGACGTGGACACCGCTGAAGATCGCGGTGTGGGCGGCGGTCGCCCTGCTGGGCGGTGTGGCGTGGGTGATGCTCGCGCTGGTCCGCGGGGAGACGGTCAACGCGATCTGGTTCGTGTTCGCGGCGGTGAGCACCTACGCGATCGCGTACCGGTTCTACTCCCGCTACATCGAGAACAGGCTGCTGCGCCCGGACGACCGGCGCGCCACCCCGGCCGAGTACAAGGAGAACGGCCAGGACTTCCTGCCGACCGACCGGCGGGTCCTCTACGGCCACCACTTCGCCGCGATCGCCGGTGCCGGTCCGCTGGTCGGGCCGGTCCTCGCCGCGCAGATGGGGTACCTGCCGGGCACGATCTGGATCATCGTCGGCGTCATCGTCGCCGGTGCGGTCCAGGACTACCTGGTGCTGTTCTTCTCGATGCGCCGCGGAGGCCGCTCTCTGGGCCAGATGGCCCGCGAGGAGCTCGGCCGGGTCGGCGGGATCGCGGCGATCATCGCGACCCTCGCCATCATGATCATCCTGATCGCGGTGCTCACGCTGGTCGTGGTCAACGCGCTGGGGGAGAGCCCGTGGGGCGTCTTCTCGGTGGCGCTGACCATCCCGATCGCCCTGTTCATGGGCGTCTACCTGCGGTACCTGCGGCCCGGGAAGGTCTCCGAGGTCTCCTGGATCGGCTTCGTGCTGCTGATCGGCGCGATCGTCGCCGGCGGCTGGGTCTCCGAGACCGGCTGGGGTCAGGCG
This sequence comes from Pseudonocardia tropica, assembly GCF_040105315.1. NCBI lineage: Bacteria > Bacillati > Actinomycetota > Actinomycetes > Pseudonocardiales > Pseudonocardiaceae > Pseudonocardia > Pseudonocardia tropica. The sequence continues at coordinate 86,609 of NZ_JBEDNP010000011.1, read as the reverse complement.
CTGTTCACCATGGACCGCACCACCATCGCCTGGGGCGTGATCGTCTACGGCTTCGTGGCCGCGGTGCTCCCGGTCTGGCTGCTGCTCGCCCCGCGCGACTACCTGTCGACGTTCATGAAGATCGGCACGATCGTGCTGCTCGCGGTGGCGATCATCGTCGTCCGCCCCGAGCTCGCGGCGCCCGCGTTCAGCGAGTTCGCCGGGCGGGACGACGGCCCCGTCGTCGCCGGGTCGCTGTTCCCGTTCCTGTTCGTGACGATCGCCTGCGGCGCGCTGTCCGGCTTCCACGCCCTGATCTCCTCGGGCACCACGCCCAAGCTGGTCGAGAAGGAGCGCCAGACCCGCTTCATCGGCTACGGCGGCATGCTCATGGAGTCCTTCGTGGCGATCATGGCGCTGGTCGCGGCGCTGTCGATCGACCGCGGGCTCTACTTCGCGATGAACGTGCCCGCGTCGCTGACCGAGGGCACCGTCGAGGGCGCGGCCGCGTTCGTGAACTCGCTCGGCCTGATGAACGTCAACGTCACCCCCGACCAGCTCGCCACGACCGCGGCACTGGTCGGCGAGGAGTCGATCGTCTCCCGCACCGGGGGTGCACCGACGCTGGCGGTGGGCCTGGCGAACATCATGCAGCAGTTCATCGGCGGGCCCGGGATGATGAGCTTCTGGTACCACTTCGCGATCATGTTCGAGGCGCTGTTCATCCTCACCGCGGTGGACGCAGGCACCCGGGTGGCGCGCTTCATGCTGCAGGACGCGATCGGCACCGTGGCCCCGAGGTTCAAGGACACCTCGTGGCGGCCGGCCGCCTGGATCTGCACCGGGCTGATGGTCGGTGCCTGGGGCGCGATCCTGCTGATGGGCGTGACCGACCCGCTGGGCGGGATCAACACGCTCTTCCCGCTGTTCGGCATCGCGAACCAGCTGCTGGCGGCGATCGCGCTCGCGGTCTGCCTGGCGATCGCGGCCCGGCGCGGGCACGTGCGCTACCTGTGGATCATCGTCGTGCCGCTGGCGTTCGCGGCCGTCGTGACGGTCACGGCGTCGATGTACAAGATCTTCTCCTCGAACCCGAAGATCGGGTACTGGGCGCAGCACTTCGCCTTCCGGGAGGCCATCGCGTCCGGGGAGACGAGCTTCGGCACCGCGGGCACCCCGCAGGCGATGGCGGCCGTCGTCCGCAACACCTTCGTCCAGGGCACGCTGTCGATCCTGTTCGTGGCGCTCGCGCTCGTCGTGATCGTCGCCGCGGTCCTGGCCGCCTGGAGGTCGATCTCGATGGGCGGCCGCCCGGACAACGAGGAGGAGCCGGTGCCCTCGCGGCTCTACGCCCCGGCCGGCCTGGTCGCGACCCCGGCGGAGAAGGAGCTGGAGAAGGAGTGGACCGAGGCGGTCGGCACCCCGGCCCGGTCGGGGCACTGACCGTGGCGGCACCGACCGTGGCGGCCACGATGCTGGCCCGGCTGCGGGCGCTGCACGGCTGGTGGCGCGGGGTGATCGGGGCGGACCTGTACGACCGCTACCTCGACCACCACCGTCGCAGCGGGCACGACCACCCGCCGATGACCGAGCGGGAGTACTGGCGGGCCCGCACCGCGTACCAGGAGGACAACCCGCAGGGCCGCTGCTGCTGAGGCGGCGCCACTCCTCCGGCCGGACCCGCTGCGCCGCACGGGTGGCCGGGGCTCCACGTTCGGCCCAGCGCGCCCTCCCGGGTGGGTGTCACACCCCACCGGGGAGGGCGCGTCGGGTTCCGGACACGGGCCGCTGCGGGCAGGATCAGGCCCCGTGAGCGGCGAGGCGTGGCAGGAGAGCGACCAGATCCGCCCGGCCACGGTGCACCGTGCCTACGGGCGGGGTGCCGCGGGCTTCGACGCCTTCGTCGCGACCCTGCCCGGCTACCGCACCCACCTGCGGGTGTCGGCGTCGCGGATGGGCCTGGGCGACGGCCACGGTCTGCGTCTGCTCGACGTCGGCTGCGGCACCGGGGTGTCCACCGAGGCGTTGCTGACCAGCGTCGGGGGCGCCGAGGTGGTCGCGGTCGACGCGTCCGCGGAGATGCTCGCCGTCGCCCGGAAGAAGAACTGGTCGCCCCGGGTGACGTTCGTGCACTCCCGGCTGGAGACCCTCGCCGAGGCCGGCATCGAGGGCCCGTTCGACGGGATCCTCGCGTCCTTCCTGGTGTCCAACCTGCCCGACGCCGAGCACGGCCTGCGCCGGCTGCTGAGCCTGCTCGCGCCCGGCGCCCCGCTGGCGGTGCACGACTACGCCGTCGGCGGCCGGAGCCGGATGCGCTGGACGACGGCGAACTGGACCTGGATGCTCCCGATGGCCTCGCTGCGCTGGGGGGCCGCGGACCTCGCCCGCTACCGGGCCAGGCGGATCGCGACGGCCGGTGGGCCCGAGCAGATGGTGCAACGGATGGAACGGGCCGGGTTCGACGACGTCCGTGTCCAGACCGTCGGCGGGGTCCAGCAGCACCTCGTGCACACGTTCCTGGGACGGCGCCCCGACGAGCCCGACGTGGTGGGGGAGCGCCAGGAACGCCGCGCCCGCCGCTCGGCCATCGCCGCCGCCGGGTGGCGGCCCCTCCGGGACGAGTCCGCCCCGGCTCCCGAGGACACGACCGAGCCCGTCGACGAGGGCGGCCCCGAGGATCCCGGCTACGCCGAGGCGCTCCCGGAGCAGGTGCTCGGGGGCGACGGTGTCGAGGTGGGGGAGGGCGACGCCGACGTCGCCCCGGACCCGGCCCCGTCCGGTGTGGACGCCGGCGGCCCCGGTGACCGTGGGGGTGCCGACCGCACGCCGGGCGACCGGACGGGTGCCGACGGTGGGCCGGGCGACCGGACGGGTGCCGACGGTGCACCGGGTGACCGCGATGCCGGTGTCCCCGCCCCGGTCGACCCCGACCCGGGTGGGTCCGGTGCGGCGGACGACCCCGCCCCCACCGAGGACGACGACCCGGACACCCGCCCGCGCGGGCACGCCGTGGCCCGCGCGCTGCGGTACGGGCTGCCGGGCTCCCGGCCCGAAACCTCCGGCCCCGGTGCCACGGAACCCGGCCCCGGTGCCGCGGAACCCGGCCCCGGTGCCGCCGACTCCGACCCCGGTGCCGCCGGACCCGACCGCGGCGCTGCCGAGCCCGGACCTGCCGGACCCGGCGCCACGGGCCCGCGGCGCCCCGCACCCGGCCCCCGTCCGCGCCGCCCGGTCGGGCTCCGGCGCCCCGGCCCCCCGCGGCCGCGGCCCGGGGACGCGGCGCCGCCCGGCGGGGACGACGAGCCGCCGACCCCGCCGACGGGCACCCGCCGGGTCTGACCGTCGGTGCCCCGGCCTACAGCCAGCCGTTGCGGCGGAAGTTGCGGTACAGCAGCCCGCACAGCGTCGCGATGACGAGCAGGACCATCGGGTAGCCGAAGTCCCAGTGCAGCTCGGGCATCGAGTCGAAGTTCATGCCGTAGACGCCGGCGATCATCGTCGGCACCGAGATCAGGCCCGCGTACGCGGTGATCTTCCGCATGTCGTTGTTCTGCCGCATGCTGATCTTCGCGAGGACCGCGTCGACCAGGGTGGTCAGCAGCTCGTTGAAGCCGGCCACCTGCTCGGCGACACCACCGAGGTGGTCGTCGACGTCGCGGAAGTAGGACCGCACGTCGTGCGGGACCAGCGCGCTGTAGCCCTCGGCGAGCTTGCGCATCGGCCCGACCAGCGGCATCACCGCACGGCGCAGGTCGAGGATCTCGCGCTTCATGACGTAGATCTGCTCGGGGTTCATCGTCGAGCGCGGCGAGAACACCTCGCCCTCGACGGCGTCGATGTCGTCCTCGATCTGCCCGCAGACCTCGATGTAGGAGTCGACGACGTGGTCGGCGATCGCGTGCAGCACCGCGGCCGGGCCGAGGGACAGCTGCTCCGGGTCGTCCTCGAGCCGTCGCCGGACCTCCCGCAGGCCGGTGTGGCGGCCGTGCCGGACGGTCACGACGAAGTCGCGCCCGAGGAAGGCCATGACCTCACCGGTCTCGACGATCTCGTTCGACGTCGTCGGGTCGGCGTGCCCGACGTAGCGGACGGTCTTGAGCACCATGAACAGCGTGTCGTCGTAGCGCTCGAGCTTGGGGCGGTTGTGCGCGTGCACCGCGTCCTCGACGGCGAGCTCGTGCAGCCCGTAGGTCTCGGCGACGCCGGAGATCTGCTCCTCGTCCGGCTCGTGCAGCCCGATCCAGACGAAGCCCTCGCCGCGTTCGCGGACCTCGGCGATCGCCTCGTCGTGGGTCCAGCGGCCGGGGAGCCGGTGGCCGTCGACGTAGACGGCGCAGTCGACGACGTAGGCGGACAGCGGGACACGTAGCCGGACGGGCGGGCTCGCGGCGGCCCGCGCCGCGGCGCGCTCGGCGCGGCGGGACGGACGGATGGTGGGGCGGAGCTGGGAGAGCGAGGGCATCACGAGGACCACCTCCGGGCGTGCCGGTACGGCTCGGGGGCGAGCGGCACCGGGGAACGGTGCGACCGCGCAGGGCGGCCGCCGGGCCGGAACTCGCCTCCCGCCGGGATCAGCCCGCGACGTACCTCGGGGCCGTGTGCAGCGGGAGGCGGCACCTACTGCTCGCCGGTGTCTGGGACGCGGACACCGCACTCACCTCCCTGCTGTTCGGCGGACGTCCTGTGTCTCGTCCGTGCGCAGGCGGACGTCACCGTGATGTGACATCCCCGACCGCGCACGTGTGAGCCGGACCGCCCTTCCTCGCGCGGGCCACCGGGTAGATTACTCCCGCAACGAATCGACGGCGTGATGGGAGCGTGAACGGTGCAGTTCGGGCGCTACTACGAGGAGTTCGAGGTCGGTGCCGTCTACAAGCACTGGCCCGGCAAGACGGTCACCGAGTACGACGACCACCTGTTCTGCCTCCTCACCATGAACCACCACCCGCTGCACATGGATGCGCACTACGCGGAGGAGACGACCGACTTCGGCAAGAACGTCGTGGTCGGCAACTACATCTACTCGCTGCTGCTGGGCATGTCCGTGCCGGACGTGTCGGGCAAGGCGATCGCGAACCTCGAGGTCGAGTCGCTCAAGCACACGAAGCCGACCTTCCACGGCGACACGATCTACGGCGAGACCGAGGTCCTCGACAAGACCCCGTCGAAGTCGAAGGACGACCGCGGCGTCGTGTACGTCGAGACCCGCGGCTACAAGCAGGACGGCACCGTTGTGTGCACCTTCCGCCGTAAGGTCATGGTGCCCAAGCGGTCCTACGGCGACAGCCGCGGCGGGGAGCAGCCCGGCCGCCCCACGCCGCAGGTCTGACCCGCGGCACGCGACGCCGGCCCCCGACTCCGTCCCGGAGCGGGGGTCGTCGTGTGTCACCCACACGCATACCGCGGGGCCGGACGGGCACCCGCCGTGGCGGTCAGGTCCGTGGCAGGCAGTCCCAGCCGCCGAGCGTCTCGGTGAGGCCGTCGACGACGGCCAGCGCCGCATAGTCCGCCCGGTCGACGAACCGGGCGTCGGTGGCGTCGTCGCCGGCCCGTGGGGTGCCGTCGCCGGTCGCGAGGGTGCAGACGTAGTCGGCGATCCGGTACGGGCCGCGGAACACCACCCCGGCCCGCCGCCCGGGGACGACGGTCAGACCGGTCTCCTCGACGAGCTCGCGGACCACGGCCTCGTGTTCGCTCTCGCCCGGCTCGACCCGTCCGCCGGGGACCGACCACAGCCCCCGACCAGGCTCGTTCGCCCTGCGGACGAGCAGCAATCGTCCGTCCGGGTCGAAGACGATTCCACCCACGCAGGCGACGTGTCGGCTACTGTCGGTCATCCGGAACGACGGTACGCTGCTCGGGTGCCGGTACCGGGGCCAGCCGGCCCTCCGGTACCAATGACATGTCTGTGTGTCCGACACACCGAGAAACGGGTGGGCAGGGAACGTGAAGAAGATCCTGATCCTGGTAGCGGTGGCGCTGGGGATCTTCCTGGTGATCACCAATCCCAATGGTGCAGCCGGTTCGGTCTCGAACGTAGGCAACATCCTCTACGACGCGGCGCAGTCCGTCTCGACCTTCGTCACCAACCTGATCTGAGCCCGTGCTCGCGCCCCGGGAGATCGACGAGTACCTGCTCCCCACGGAGCGGCGCGTCATCCGTGTGCGCCAGCACTGGGCGGTGATGGTCAGACACATCTGGCAGACGGGGCTGTTCATCATCGTGGTGATCGGCGTCGAGCAGCTGCTCGACCGGCCCGGGATCGACCCGGTGCTGGACGTCGTGATCGACAACCTGGCGTTCTACCTGGTCGTCGTCGCGGTCCTGCGCTACACGGCGCTGTCGATCCTGTGGTGGATCGAGCGGATCGTGATCACGGACAAGCGGGTGATGATCGCCCAGGGGATCATCGTGCACAACGTCGGCATGATGCCCCTGGGCAAGGTCACCGACCTGACGTTCCAGCGGTCGCTGTCCGGGCGCATGCTCGGCTACGGGACGATGGTCGTCGAGTCCGCCGGCCAGATCCAGGCACTCAACCGCATCGACTACATGCCGCGCCCCGAGGAGATCTACGAGGCGCTCTCCGAGCTGGTCTTCGGGGAGAAGGGCAAGACCCGCGCGACCGGGATGCTCGCCAAACCGCGCTGGCGGCGCTGACCCCGCCGCCAGCTCTCCGGGAGCTGCACTGCGCGGACCCGACGGCACCGACGCGCCGCTCGTCGACGGGCCGGCCCTGCGGCGGCGCCGGATGCCCCCGGTGTCGTCGGAGCAGGTCGTGCACGTCCGGACCGCGCCGGCCGACGGACCGGGTCGTCCCGACCGACGGGGGAGTAGGCGTCGCGTCCCGGGGTGCGTCGGCGGTGCGCGGGGCTAGGGTCGGCGCGTGTCCGTCATCGACCTGCACGCCCACTCCACCGCGTCCGACGGCACCGACTCCCCGGCCGGGCTGGTCCGGGCGGCCGGCGCCGCGGGGCTCGACGTCGTCGCGATCACCGACCACGACACCACCGCCGGGTGGGCCGAGGCGGTGGCCGCGCTGCCGGCCGGTCTCGCGCTGGTGCGCGGCGCGGAGTTCTCCTGCCTGAGCCCGACCGGCCGCACGGGGGAGCCGCGCTGCTCGGTGCACCTGCTCGGCTACCTGTTCGACCCGGAGCACGCCGCGCTCGTCGCGGAGCAGGAACGGCTGCGGTCCGAGCGCGTGCAGCGGCTGGAGACGATGATCGGGCGGATGGCCGCCGACGGGTACCCGGTGGACGTCGACACCGTGTTCGCGCACCTGCCCGAGGGCGGCAGCGCGGGCCGGCCGCACCTGGCGCGCGCGCTCGTCGCGGCCGGCGTCGTCGGGTCGGTCGACGAGGCCTTCGCCGAGCTGCTGCACAACGACAGCCCCTACTACGTTCCGCGGGCCGACACCCGGGTCGAGACGGCCGTCGAGATGATCGTCGCGGCGGGCGGGGTCGCGGTGTTCGCGCACCCGCTGGCCCGCAGGCGCGGTGTGGTCGTGGAGCCGTCGGTGCTCGTCGACCTCGTCGGCTGGGGGCTGGGCGGGATCGAGGTCGACCACCCGAACCACGCCCCGGCCGACCGCGAGCTGCTGCGCGGGATAGTCGCCGAGCACGGCCTGCTCGCGACCGGCTCCAGCGACTACCACGGCACGAACAAGACGACCCCGCTCGCCGAGGAGACGACCGACCCGGAGGTCTACGCGGCACTGACCGAACGGGCCACCGGCGTCCCCGTGCTGCACGGCGGATCCGGCGGCACCGCGTGACGGGGCGTCGCCGGGAGTGATCGACGGTCGGTGACCGTCCGGGAGTACCGTGGCGCCCATGGCCCGGACCACCGCTCCCGCCACCGGGACCCCGGACGGTCAGCTCGGCCTGGACCTGCTCGACCCCGGCTTCGGCGCGACCGCACTGCACCGGGTCACCCCGGCCCGGCTCGACACCTGGGACGCCTGCCCGCGCCGCTACCGGATGCTGCACGTCGACCGCCCGGCCCCACCGCGGGGCGGCGGGTTCGCCCACACCACCCTCGGTGCGGTGGTGCACCTGGCGCTGCGGTCGCTGGCGGCCCTGCCCGCCGAGCGGCGCACCCCGGAGCAGGCCGCGTCCCTGGTGGACCGGCACTGGACCGGCGAGGGGTTCGCCGACGACGCCCAGGCCGCCCGGTACCGCGAGCGCGCCCGGGACTGGCTGGCCGCCGCCGTCGACGGCCCGGCCGGGCGGGACGAGCCGCTCGCCGTCGAACGGTGGGTGCGGGCCCCCGCCGGGCCGCTGCTGGTCGAGGGCCGGGTCGACCGGATCGACGCGCGCGACGGCGCGGCCGTCGTCGTCGACTTCAAGACCGGACGCCGGGTGCCGACCGCGTCCGACGCCGCGGACTCCCGGCAGCTCGCGCTCTACGCCGTCGCCACCGCCTCGGTGTTCCGCCGCCCCTGCCGCACCGTGGAGCTGCACCACGTGCCGACCGGGACCGTCGCCGCGCACACCCACGACCAGGCCTCCCTCGACCGGCACGTGGCCGCGGCCGCGGAGTCCGCCGACGCCGCCGCCGGGGCGACGACCGCGCTGGCCGACGGCGGCGACGCCGACACGCTCTTCCCGGCCCGCACCGGCGCGCACTGCGGGACCTGCGCGGTCCGCCGCCACTGCGCTTCCGGCCGCGCCGCCGTCCCGGAGCCGCGACCCTGGGACCTGCTCGCCCCGTGACCGCCGACCCGCAGTTCCCCGGCCCACCGCCCCGCGGCCGCCCCCCGCTCCCGCCCCGCCCGCCGGGCGTACCCGCCCCGTACCGGGCCGGGCCGTCGCACGGACGCCCGCACCCCGGCCCCGACGGCTACCGCCCGCCGGTCCCGCCGGTCCCGCCGTCCGGCCCGCCCGGGCGCCGCGGCGGCGTCGGGCCCCCGGCCGGTCCGCGCCCCACCGAGGCCCTGTCCGAGTCCCGCCGTGCGCCGCGCCGCGGCGACGCCGGGTCGCGCCGGGGTTCGTCCTCCGGCGCGGGCGAGCCGTCGCGCGCCGACGAGCACCCCGCCGCCCGCGCGCCCGGCCGGCGGGCCGACCGCCGCCGCGCCGAGGAGGGCGCGCGGCGGGCGCGGCGCCGCACCCCCGGACCCGGCGTCGACGGCGCCGGGGCCCGGCTGCTGCGCGGCCTGGCCGGGGTGCTCGCCGGCGGGCTGGTCGTGCTCGCGCTCGGGCTGGTCGTCGTGGAGTGGGCGGCCGGGGACAGCGGGGTCCCCGGGCCCGGCTCCGGCGCGATCGTCGCGCACGTCGGGGCGGCGGTCGTCGCCGTCGTCGGCCAGGTCGTCGCGGACCGGCGGCGGGACCGCACCGGGCTGCTCGCCGCGCTCGGGGTGGTCGTGACGGCGTCGCTGGTGCTCGGGTTCGGCTGGTTCCTGTAGCCGCTCAGGCGCCCTCGGAGTCCCGGACGCGCTGCATGCCGCGGGCCAGCCGCCGTCGCAGCGCAGGGACCCGGTTCACCAGGCGCAGCCCGGTCCGCTGCGCGGCGGTCCCCAGCGCCCGCGAGACCGGGCCGCGGTCGGAGTCGTCGTGCATCTGCTGCAGCGACTCCCGCACCGCGACGGCCGAGTAGCGACGCATCTCCGCCTCGTAGCCGCCGACGGCGGTGCGCAGGTCGAGGCCGCCGTCGTGCACCCGGACCAGGCGTTCGCCCAGCTCACGGGCGTCGCGCAGCGCGGTGTTGGCGCCGGCGCCGCGGCCGGGGGTCATGGTGTGCGCGGCGTCGCCGAGCAGCGTGACCGGGCCGGGCTCCCCGTGCGGCAGCGGGTCGGAGGTGCGGATGTCGATCCACAACGCCGACGCCGGGTCCGACCGGCCGAGCAGCGCGCGCCAGCGCGGGTCCCAGTCCGCGGTGACCTGCTGCGCCAGGGTGAGCAGAGCGGAGCCGTCCGCGGACACCGGCCGCCCACCCGGCAGCACGGTGTGCGAGACGGTGACGCCCCAGGAGACGAAGTCGTCCGTCGGGTCCCCGGCCAGCCCGGGCCAGCCGCGCAGCGCCGCGGCGCGGGCGGGGTCGGTCCCGGGGCGCGGGACGCGGTCGGTGTCCCAGGGCATCCGCATGACGTGGGTGATCCCCATCGTCCCGGTGCGGCCGAAGACCAGGGCCATGCCGTCGGCGCCGGGCAGCAGCGCGGTGGTGGTGGCGTCGAGCGGGGCGCGGCCGCCGATCGCGACGAGCCCGGTGGAGGTGTGGCCCGCACCGGGCAGGAACCGTCCGCGGACCCGGGAGTGCGCGCCGTCGGCGCCCACGAGCAGGTCGCCGGTGACCGTGCCCCCGTCGCCGGTGTACGAGCACGGTGCCGTCGTCGCGGACCTCGTGGCCGACGTACGGGCTGCCCCAGCGCACCGTGTCCCCGATGCCGGTCAGCAGCACCCGGCGCAGCGTGGTGCGGCTGACGTTGAACTCCTCGGCCCCGCCGCCGGGCATCTCGGCGAACGGCAGCGACAGCAGCTCGCGGTACTGCTCGGTGCACATCAGCAGCCGGTCGTACGGCGCGGCCGTGGTCGCCTCGAACACCGCGTACAGCTCCGCGGGCAGGCAGGCCCGCAGGGCGCGGGAGCCGTCGGGGGAGATCCCGACCCGGTAGCCGCGCAGCCCGGCCGGGCGCGGGTCGGTGTCGCGTTCCAGGACGACGACCTCGGCCCCGGCCCGGTGCAGCCGCTGGGCCAGGCACAGGCCGCCGGTACCGGCACCGGCGACGATCACTCGGACGGACATGGTGGACCTCCGTGTCGGAGCAGGGCGGATCGCGGCCGGTCGCGGACGCGACGGCCGTGTGCGGTGGTGCGGTGTGCGGTGCGGTCGGGACGCCCCCGGCGCCCGGTCAGGGGCGGTCGGGCGGTGCGGGGCCGCTGCGCGCGGCGGCCAGGCGCAGCAGCTCCTCGCGGTTCCAGGTGAGGCGGCCCCCGCGGACGTCGTCGACGAGCGCGGCGACCCAGGAGGTCTCGGCCTCCAGCATCGCGACGGTGTACTCGAGCTCGACGAGCACGACCCGTGGCAACAGGCCCGCGACCGCGTCGTGGCTCGCCCGGGCGCCGGCCAGCCGTCGTCGCAGGGTGTCGAGGCGGATTCCCACGGCCGCGGCGGCGTCGGCCGGGGTGAGCTGGGGCAGGTGCGCGAGGCCGACGACGAACTCGGGGAACTCCGGCCGCGGCACGGCCAGCATCTCCCGGGTCCACTCCTCGGCGGTCTCGCGGCCCGCGTCGGTGACCGCGTACAGGGTGCGTTCCGGGCGGGCGGTCTCCCGCTCGGTGGTGTGCTCGACGATCAGGCCGTCGCGCGCGAGGCGGTCGATCGTCTTGTAGAGCTGTGACCGCTGCCCGACGTTGACCACGTCGTCCTTGCCCCGCTCGCGGACGAGCTGCTGCACCCGGTAGGGGTGCATGGGCTCCTCGGTGAGCAGGGACAGCACGGCGAGGGCCAGGCCGGACCGCTGCGTCATGGTGTCGACGATACTAGTGTCGAAGACACTATGGCAACGGTGCGGCTCAGCCGGCGGGCCCCAGCACGACGAGCTCGTCGCCGCGCAGCTCGACCAGCAGGGCGCCCTGGGCGGCGAGCAGCACCGGCGCGGTGACCGGGCCGCGGTCCACCGGCACGGTCCGGGCGACGGCGCCGGTGGCCGGGTCGACGTCGGCGATCCCGCCGGGGACGGGCACGAGCAGCCGGTCGCCGTAGCGGGTCCCGGGGCCGAGGGTGCCGGGCAGGCTCCAGCGCGGCTGGAGGCTGCGGGTGTCCAGCGCGACGGTCGCGCCGCCGGTCCACCAGTAGCGGCGCTGGTCGTCGGCGGTGGTGCGGGCGACGCCGTCGGCGGGGGCGGCGACCGTCGCGACCGCGCCGACCGGGAACTCGCCGATGCTGCGCCCGGACCGGTCGTACAGTGCCAGGCGGGGTGCGCCCGGGAGCAGGACGGCGACGCGCTCGGACGACGCGGCGACCACCTGGGCGCCGTCGGTCCCGGTGACCGACGACGAGTCGAACGCGGGCCGGTCGCCCTCGGTCCCACTGGGGCGCACCACCGTCAGCCGCTCGGACGGCTCGCCGGGGCAGCGCTCCAGGACGACGGCGCGGTCCTCGGCGGCGGCGAAGGAGCGGAACGTGCACCCCGACCGCGGCTGCGAGCCGGGCTCCTCCAGCGCGCGCACCGTGCCGTACTCGGCGGTGCGGACCAGGTCGGAGCGGAAGGTCTCGACGTAGTCCTGACCGGTCGCGAGCACCGGGTCCTGGCCGATCAGCCGGGTGCCGGGCCGGGCGTCGAGGGTCCGGGCCGGCCCACGGGCCCCGGAGCCGGGCTGGAGCGTGGTCAGCTCGGAGCAGTACTCGTCGTTGCGGTAGAGCGCGAGCACGCGGCCGTCGGCGAACCCGGTGGTGCACAGCGGCAGGTCACGCTCGTAGCTCCAGCGCTCGGCGCCCGTGCGGGCGTCGTGCCCGGAGACCCGCGATCCCTCGGCGACGACGACGCCGTCCCCGACCGCCAGCGGCACCGGGGTGTCCGGGCTGGCGGCCCGCCACAGCTCGGTGAACCCGGCCGGGACCGGGCCGACCGGCGGCGGTGGGGTGGGTGCGGTCGTGGCCGTCACCGACCCGGTGTGCGCGGCCGGGCTCTGCACGGCGTAGAGCACCGCGATCCCGGCCAGCAGCAGCACGAGCACCGCGGCGACCAGTCGGTCGCCGCGGTGTCGTCGTTCGGCGGGGACGCCCGGGAGCGGGAGCCGGTCCCGCAGGGGTCGGCCGCGCAGCACGCGTGGTGTCAGCTGGCGGCCGCGTCGGCCCCGTCGGCGGACTCGCCGCCGCCGGGTCCGCGCCGCGACCCGCCGCGGCGACGACGGCGGCGCGGCTTGGCCGCCCCGCCCTCGGCCGACGCGCCGGCGTCCGGCCCGTTCTGCGGGGCGCCCTCGGTGGAGCCCGCGGAGGCGGCACCTTCGGCGGGGGCCGAGGCGCCCGCCTCGACCGCGACCCCGCCGCGGGTCCGGGAACGGGACCGGTTGCGCCGCGGGCGGCGACCGCCCTCGTCGCCGTCGCCGTCGCGGCTGCCCTCGCGGCCGCCGCCGTCGCGCCCGGCGCCGTCACGACGGCTGCCGCGCGGCTTGCGGGCGCCCTGGTGGTCGCCCTCGGAGTCGATGTACTCGGCGTCGAGCCCGGCGCGGGTGCGCGCGGACAGCGGGAGCCGCCCGGACGCCGTCGTCGGGATGTCGAGGTCGGTGAACAGGTGGTCCGAGGTCGAGTAGGTCTCGACCGGCTCGTCGATGCTCAGCGACAGGTCGTCGGAGATCATCTTCCAGCGCGGGGTCTCGTCCCAGTCCACCAGCGTGACGGCGACGCCCTCGCGCCCGGCGCGGCCGGTGCGGCCGATCCGGTGCACGTAGGTCTTCGCGTCCTCGGGGCACTGGTAGTTGATGACGTGCGTGACACCGGTGACGTCGATGCCGCGGGCCGCGACGTCGGTCGCGACCAGCACGTCGACCTTCTCCGCGCGGAACGCGCGCAGCGCCTGCTCACGGGCGCCCTGGCCGAGGTCACCGTGCACCGCGGCGGCGGCGAAGCCGCGCTCGGCGAGGTCGTCGGCGACCCGCTGGGCGGTCCGCTTGGTCCGGGTGAAGATCATCGTCAGGCCGCGGTCCTTGGCCTGCAGGGCCCGGGTGACCAGCTCGACCTTGTCCATCGCGTGCGCGCGGTAGACGAGCTGCTTGGTCCGCTCGTGGATGGAGCCCTGGTCGGCCTCCTCCGCGCGGATGTGCGTCGGGCGGGTCAGGAACGCGCGCGAGAGCTGCACGATCGGGCCCGGCATGGTCGCCGAGAACAGCATCGTGTGCCGCTCCTCGGGGAGCATGCGCAGGATCCGCTCGACGTCGGGCAGGAAGCCCAGGTCCAGCATCTCGTCGGCCTCGTCGAGGACGAGCGCCTTGACCCGGCCGAGGACCAGGTGACGCTGCTCGGCGAGGTCGAGCAGCCGGCCCGGGGTGCCGACGATGACGTCGACGCCCTTGCGCAGGGCCTCCAGCTGCGGCTCGTAGGCGCGGCCGCCGTAGATGGCGACGACGCGCACGCCCAGGTTCTTGCCCGCGGCGGCGATGTCCCGGGCGACCTGCACGCACAGCTCGCGGGTCGGGACGACCACGAGGGCCTGCGGGACGTCCTTGGTGCGGTCGGCGGCCTCGCCCTCGGCGGTGGCCGCGGCACGCTCACCGGGCGGGGTGATCCGCTGCAGCAGCGGGACGCCGAAGCCCAGCGTCTTGCCGGTGCCGGTGCGGGCCTGGCCGATGACGTCCTCGCCGGCGAGCGCCAGCGGGAGGGTGAGCTCCTGGATCGCGAACGTGCGCACGATGTCGTTCTCCGCGAGCGCGGAGACGATCTCGGGCCGGACGCCGAGCTCGGCGAAGGTCGGGGGGAGCTTCTCGCCGCCGGGGTTGGTCACGCCGAGCGGGGTCTCGCTGGGGGTGATGCCGGTGGGCAGGAAGCCCGGGTCGGCCTCGGGGGTGTCGGTGCTGTCGACTCGGGACAGTGTGATCGCCTCTCTCCGCGCACAGGAGCCGTGGCGTGGCTCGTCGACCGGCCCCGGGCCGTCGGGGACGGTCCGGGCGGGAGAGCCGCCGAGGCGCTGCGCGCACCAGTTCGGGTGCGGGTCCCGGTGAGACGTGCTCGGCCGTGTCGGCCGCTCGTCCCGTTACCCGGTCCCCGCGCGGTGGGCGCGTCCGCATGGAGTCCCATGAGCCCGAAATCCGGTGACGCGCTGCCCGCATCTTACCCGCCACGGCGCCCGAGCACGACGGCGCGGCCGTCGCCGGGTGTGGTGAGTTGTCTCGCCCCCGTGGCCGGGGCGGCCGTCGCGGGGCGCCCGGCGGGCCCGAACGTCCCGGTTAGGGTGATGGTCATGACCACTGGAGGCGACGCGCCGACGGCCGCGACCGTGGAGCTGCTCGGCGTGCTGGCCTACGGCGAGCTGTCGGCGTTCGACCGGCTCGCCGAGGACGCCCGGGCCGCGCCGACGCTGGCCGGCCGGGCGCAGCTGTCGACGATGGCGGCCGCCGAGATCGGCCACTTCCGCCTCATCGAGGACCACCTGGGCGGCAGCGGGATCGCCGTCGCCGACGCGATGGCGCCGTTCGTCGCGCTGATCGACAGCTACCACGCCTCGACCGCCCCGCGGAGCTGGCTGGAGTCGCTGGTCAAGGCCTACCTCGGCGACGGCCTCGGGGCCGACTTCTACCGCGAGGTCGCGGGCTGGGTGGACCCCGGCACCGGCGACCTGGTGCAGCGGGTGCTCGCCGACACCGGGCACTCCGCCTTCGCCGAGCGCGAGGTGCGGGCCGCCTGCGCCGCCCACCCGGCGCAGCGCGACCGGCTGGCGCTGTGGGGCAGGCGGCTGCTCGGCGAGGCGGTCACCCACGCCCAGCGGGTCGTCGCCGAGCGCGACGAGCTCGCCGAGTTCATCGTGCTCGGATCGGGGGAGAAGGGCGGCGTGGCCGGGCTCATCCGGACGGTGCAGACCGCGCACGGCCGCCGGATGGGCAGGCTCGGACTCGCCTGAGCCCCGGCCCGCCGGTCCGGTCCCGGCTCGCCGATGCTCCGGCCCGATCTGGACTAGCCTGGCGCCGGCAAGGTGATCGGAAGTGACGGATCGGGAGGACCACCGGTGAAGGTCAAGATCGGCATCGCGGAGACCCCGCGGGAGCTCGTGGTGTCCAGCGACCGCACGCCGGACGAGGTGGCCCAGCTCGTGAGCGGGGCGATGAAGTCCGACGACGGGCTGCTGGACCTCACCGACGACGAGGGCCGTCGCTACGTCGTCCCGGTCGCGCGCATCTCGTACGTGGAGATCGGCCCGTCCGAGGAGCGCCGGGTCGGGTTCGGCCTCAGCGGCTGAGCGCACCCGGAGTCGTCCGGGCCCGGTACCCGTCCGCGGGGCCGGGCCCGACGCGTGTCCGGGGCCGGTGGGCGCGGGTCGGTCGGTCTCCGGCGGGGGGTGGCCCGTCCGGCGCGGACGGTGGCCCGCCCGTGCCGGTGATCCGGAACCGGTCCCCCACGTGCGGCTCGGACAACGTGCCGACGGCCGCGTGCCCGGGCGTCCGAACCTCGACGGTGCCGCCGAGGCCGCCGAGCAGCGCGGTGAGCCGGGGGTGCGCGGCGACCCGGCCGGACCGGTGCGGCCTGCGGTCGAAGGGCCCGTGCCGGGCGTCGAGCAGCACCTCGACGTCGACGGTCGCCCCGTCGAGCACCAGGGTGGCGGGGCCGCGGCAGCCCTCGTCGTGATCGTGGTCGCCGCTCACCGGTCCCGCCCCGAGGCGTCGCCCACCTGCGGCTCGGGGACCAGCCGCAGGATGTCGGCGTTCGCGGTGGGGGAGTCGATCCCGGCGACGCCGGCGATCCCGCCCCAGATCAGCGCGGACAGGTAGTTGGTGAGCGCGTCGCGGCTCATCGTCCGGCGCTCCAGCCACCACTCGCCCGCCGTCTGGACCATCCCGATGATCCCGTGCGCCCACGCCTCGGCGCCGCCGGAGTCGCGGCCCTCGGCGCGCAGCCGCTCCCCGAACAGGGTGGTGAGCAGGGCGCCGATCTGGCCGCGGACGTCCTGCGCGATCTCCGCGCCCGGCACCGGCTCGGCCGGGTTCGCGACGACGAACCGGTACAGCTGGGGCTCGTCCTCGATCATCCCGAGGTAGGCGTCGATGACGGCGGCGACGTGCTCGATCGGCTCGGCCTCGATCGCCAGCACCGGGTAGATCCGCTGCAGCAGCATGTCCGCGGCGTGCTCGCTGACGGCCCGCTGCAGGTCGGCGCGGTCGGCGAAGTGCCGGTAGAGCACCGGCTTGGTGATGCCGGCCGCGGCGGCGATCTGGGCGACCGAGACCCCCGGACCGTGCTCGCGGATCGCCTCGACGGCGGCGGAGACCATCTCGGTCCGCCGTTCCTCCCGTCGGCGGCTGCGCGCGTCCGGCTTGACATCCCTCGTGTCCTGGGGCACGTTACCAGTGGTAACCGTTACCGACGGTAACAGCAAGGGTTCCGGGTGTGGAACCCGCCACCACAGGCCCGTCCCAGCAGGAAGGCGCGACCGATGAGCGCTCCCGCCCGCACCGGCAGCACGACCCACCTCGCGGACCGCGAGGACACGGCACGGCGGCTGCTGCAGAACTCGGTCACGACCTCCTGCGACCCGGCGGTCGAGATCGACCGCGACGCCCCGCTCGTCGGGGGCAGGTACGGGATCGTCCCCGAGCGCGTGTCGCTCTACGGCACGCCGCTGTGGGACGGTCTCACCGAGGAGCAGCGGATCACGCTGTCGGTCCACGAGTCCTGCGGCGTCGCCCGGATCGGGCTGCGGTCGGAGATGATCCATCCACGTGACCGAGGAGGCGCGGCACGTCCGCTACGCCCGGGAGGAGCTGCAGCGGATCATGCCGAGGGCCGACCACCCCGAGCGCGCCGGGGCCCGCAACCTCGTCCACACCGAGGTCTACCGCAGCGTCGGGATCACCCCGGCGGTCGGGCGGAAGGCGGCGCCGGCCGACCGCACCACCACGAGATGCTGCGCCGGTCCTCGCGCGAGCTCGTGCCGTTCCCGTGCGAGCAGGGGATCGTCGGCGGTCCGACGGAGACCCTGTGGAAGCGCGCCCACCTGATCCGAGGAGGCACCCCGCGATGAGCACACGGATCGTCACCCGCGACGGGACCGGTCTGTTCGCCCGGGTATCGGGCCCGGAGTCGGCGCCGGTCACGGTGCTGCTGGCCCACGGCTGGACCCTCGACGAGCGCTGCTGGGCCCCGGTCGCCGACGCCCTCGCCGTCGGCGCCCCCGGCGGCGGCCCCGCTCCCCGGGTGATCCGCTACGACCACCGCGCGCACGGCCGTTCCGACGACACCCCCGACGAGCTCAAGACCCTCGACGTCCTCGCCGACGACATGGCCGAGGTGATCACCCGGCTCGCCCCGACCGGGCCGCTGGTGATCGCCGGGCACTCGATGGGCGGGATGACGGCGATGGCACTGGCCCAGCGCCACCCCGACCTCGTCGCGTCCCGCGTCACCGGCGTCGCGCTCGTCGCGACGGCCAGCGGCGGCCTCGGTGCGGCGGCGACGCTCGGGATGACCGGGCGGCCCGCGACGATGTTCCTGGCCGGCAAGGACAAGGTGACCGTCAGCCCGCTGTGGACCGGGCGCCGGTCGCTGTCGACCCACCCGGCCCTGCTGCGGGCCGGGCTGCAGCCGCTGCTGCTGGGCACCCGGCCGGACCGGCTCGCCGTCCGCGCGACCTGCGAGGCGATCGCCGGCTGCCGCCCGACGACGGTCTCCGGGTTCACCCCGACCCTCACCACCCACGAGCGCGACGGGGCGCTGGCGGCGTTCTCGTCGCTGCCGGTGGAGATCCTCGTGGGGACCCGGGACCGGCTCACGCCGCCGCGGTTCGCCCGGCGGATCCACCGCAGCCTGCCGCGCGCCGAGCTGACCGTGTTCCCCGGCGCCGGGCACATGCTCCCGGTGGAGCGGGTCGGCGGGGTCACCGGCCGGATCGCCGCGCTGGTGCGCCGGGCCGGGGCGGAGCAGGCGGCCTGAGCCGCCCGCCCCGTCGGCGGAGCCGGGGCTCAGATCTGGTCGAGGCCCTGCTTCGGGAACCCGGCGATGCCGCGCCAGGCCAGCGAGGCCATCAGCGCCACCGCCTCGTCGCGCGGGACCCGCTGGTCGGAGTCCAGCCAGAACTGGGCGCCCACCTGGCTCAGCCCGACCAGCCCGACGGCGAGCAGCCGCGCACGGTCCTGGTCCAGCCCGGCGTCGGTGGTGACCGCGCCGGCGACCGCGTCGATGCAGCGGTCCAGCGCGCTCTCCACCAGCGCCGCGGCCTCCGGGTCGCCCCGCAGGTCGGACTCGAACACCAGGCGGTAGGCCTTGCCCTCGCCGGCGACGAAGTCGAAGTACGCCGCGACGGCGGCCTGCACGCGCTCCTTGTTGTGCTCGGTCCGCTCGATGGCGTTGGAGACCCGCTCGACGAGCTCCTCGGCGTAGGTCGTGAGCAGCGCCTGGTACAGCTCCAGCTTCCCGGGGAAGTGCTGGTACAGCACGGGTTTTGAGACGCCTGCCCGCTCGGCGATGTCGTCCATCGCGGCGGCGTGGTAGCCCTGGTCGGCGAACACGTCGCGGGCGGCCAGCAGCAGCTGGGCGCGCCGCGCACCGCGGGACAGTCGTGCGCCCCGTGGCGTGGCGGTTCCGGTCATGGGCCCCCTACCTCTCACCCGTCGTGGGAAGATCCTACTAGCAGGTAACCGCGTTGACGAACGATCCGTGAACGGGCTTCTCCGCAGAAGGGTGACAACCTCTCACGATCGGCGGTGCGGGCCCCGGGCGGCGAGCCCGAGCGCACCGAGGACCGGCACGGCGGCCACCACGACCGCGGGCGTCCCGAGCACGGCGAGGACCACGCCGGCGACGGCGAGCACCACGGCCGCACGGACGTACGCGCGGACCTGGGCCCGCGCGCGGCGGGCGATCAGCAGGGCGGCGGCCACCTCGGCGGGGCCGCCACGGGCGCAGATCCTCTCCGATCCGGGTGCGGGCTCCACGACCGGGTCCGGCCGCGCGCCCGGACCGTCCTCGGACCCGGGGCCGGCCCCGTCGTCGGTGGGCCAGGGCACCAGCTCCACGGCCAGGTCGGCGGCGGCCAGGGCGGCCTCGTCGGTGGCCGGGTCGGCCGCCACCGCGACCGTGCGGCCGCGTACCCGCAGCCCGGCGACGGCCGCGGCCCGCGCCGCCGCGTCCAGCCCCGGGCGGACGGCGTCGGGGTCGGCCGGGTCGAGACCGGACGCCGCGGCGAGGGCACGGGCGACGCCGTCGTCGTCGGGGGTGAGCAGGACCGGCGCGACCCCGGCCGCGGCCAGTTCCGCCACCCCCGGTCGGGCCGCGGGGTGCGGCGCCCGGGGCAGCGCGAGCACGGCGCGCGCGCACCCGTCCCAGGCGACGACGAGGACGGCGCGGCCCTCGGCCACCGCCCGCTCCCGCTCCGCCGACAGCGGTGGGGGCACCCGGATCCCGTGCTCGGCCAGCCAGTCCGGGCCGCCGAGCAGGACCGCGTGCGCGACGACGGTCGCCGTGGTGCCGCCGTCGCCCGGACCGGGCTCCCGCAGCTCGGCCACCAGGCCGGACACCCCGAGGCCGGGCTGCTCGTCGGCCTCGGCGACGTCGGGCACCGGGCCGTCGACGGCGTCGGCCAGCGCCCGCGCCGCGACGCGCAGGTCCGACCCGGGCCGCGCGCCCGCCGCGACCGACGCGGCCAGCCGCAGCACCAGCGCGGGGTCCTCGCCCCGTCCCGCGTGCACGGTGACCGTCCCGGGGCCGGTGCCGGTCAGCACGTCCGGCCCGGCCAGCGCGACGGTGTCCACCCGGCCCACGAGTCCCGGGCCGCCCGCGGGCCCGGTCCAGCCCACCGGCTCGCGACGCCCGGGCAGTGGCGACGGCAGCCGCACCGTGTCCCCGCCCGCCCGGTCCGCGGCCCGCAGCGCCGCCGGCAACGCGGCCAGCAGCGGCACCGGGCAGGCCCCGACCAGCACCGCGATCCCGGCCGGGACCGCGACGGGCCACGGGGTGCCGGTGCCCGCCGCGAACGCGGTCACCGCGACCGCGGCCAGGGCCGCGGGCGGGGTGAGCAGGGCGCTCCACCGGTCCGCGACGGTGCGCAGGCCCGCGCGGACCTCGTCGGCGTCCCCGTCGGCCGGGCGCCCGGTGCGCTGCACCGCGGCCGCGACGACGGTCAGCACCGCGGCGGCGCCGGGCAGCAGGACGGGCCCGGCGAGCGGGTCGGCCGGCACCGCGCCCGGACCCGCGGGCGAGACCGCCGCGACGGCCAGCACCGCGGCCGGCCACCCCAGCGCGGCGAGCACGGCCGCCGCGACGCCGGTCTCGGCGGTCACCGTGCCCTCCCGCAGCCCACGCCCGGCGACGCGCAGACCGGGGCGCCCCGTCGTCGCGACGACGGCGAGGGCGACCAGCAGGGCGGCCGCCGCGCAGGGCGGGGCCCACGCCGCGCCGGCGAGTGCCGGGCCGGCGAGCGGCAGCAGCAGGGCGAGCAGGGCCGCCACCGGCGGGGCGACGGCCCGCAGGACCGGAGGCAACCGCCGTCAGCTCCCCGGGGCGGTCGGGAGCGTGAACTCGCACGACCGCAGCACACCGCCGGAGCGGTAGTCGAGGAACAGCCGGTAGCTGCCCGGGGCGGGGACCGACACCGCGAACGCCACCCCGGGGCCGGACCGGTCGGCCGCGGCCGCGCCGGTGATCTCGGGACGGACCGGGAACCGGGCCAGGTCGCCCTGGCGGACCGCGGTCATCCGGCCGAACGCGCCGCCGTCGACGGGCTCGAGGTCGGTGACCGGGGTGCCGTCGCGCCCCACCGTCGCGAACAGCCGGGACTCCCCGCCGGGGACCAGGGCGCCGTCGAGACGGACCTGCTGGTCACTGCCCCCGCAGAGCCCCGCCCGGTTCTCGGACGGGAAGGTGAAGGCACCGTAGGTACCGGGGACGTGCAGGTCGGCCCCGAGGTCCAGGTGCGGGCCGCCGGTCGGGGTGAACCCGGCGTACAGCCGCCACACGCCCTGGCCGGGGAACCGGACCGGCGCCCGCCACACACCGTCGGGGCCCTGGGTGGCGCGCAGCCGCATGTAGCCGGCGACGTCGCGTCGCAGCACGGCGACGTCCATGACCCCGGAGCCGTCGGAGGGGGTGTCGAACCGGGTCACCGGGGCGCCGTCGGAGCCGGTCACGGTGAACGCGACCTCGGTGGGCTCGCGCCAGGGGAGGACGATCCCGACCGGGGTCAGGGTGTAGCCGGCCGCGGTGGTGAGCACGCCGCCCGCGCCGGTCGTCGCGTCGCCGGTGGCCAGGCCGGCCGCGAGGACGCCGTCGTCGCCACGCTCGTCGCCGGCCACCGAGTCGCCGGCCGGGATCGCCGAGAGGGTGCCCACCGCACCGCCCGCCGTCCAGGCCGCGGTGAACACCAGCACCGACGCGGCGCCGAAACCGGCTAGCCGGGCCGCGGCCGATCCCGCGATCCGCCCCATGCCCACCTCCTCCGTCTCGTCGTCCACGGGGTACAACGTCCGGGGGACGATCTCGTTGCGCTCCGTGGAGCTCCGGATGCGGACGGTGATCACAGCGAGACGGGGATCACCCGGCGCGGCGGGTGGCGCGCACGACACGTCATGCTGGTCGGATGGTCGCCGCCCCGTCGATGTCCGTTCACCCGCCCGTCACCGTGCCCGCGCCGGTGACGGCGTCGGGTGCCGGGACGTCCCCGGGTGCGTCGGGAGCAGCGCACGCGGACCGGGCCTCGGCGGACCGCCCGCCGTGGCCGGGCCGCGCGGTCACCTCCGGTGGGGTCACCCTGCACGTGCGCGAGACCCCCGGCTCCGGCGACGCCGACGCCGTCTACGTCCACGGGCTCGCCGGGTCGGCCACGAACTGGACCGACCTCGCCGGGCTCCTCGCGCCGCGGGCGGCGGGCCTGTCCGTCGACCTGCCCGGGTTCGGGCTGTCCGAGCCGACCGCCGTCGCCGACTTCGGCCCGGACGGCATGGCGGACGCGCTGCTGTGCTGGCTGGCCGGGCGCGACCGCCCGGTGCACCTGGTCGGCAACTCCCTCGGCGGTGTGATCGCGACGACGGTGGCGGCCCGCCGTCCCGAGCTCGTCCGCACGCTCACCCTGGTCTCGCCCGCGGTGCCGGACCGGCGTCCCGACCCGCGACGCCTGTCGGACCCGCGGATGGCGCTGGCCATGGTGCCGCTGCTCGGGCGCGGCGCGCGGCGCGCGCTGGCCGAGGAGCCGCTGCGGGCCCGCGCCGAGCGGATCGTGCAGGTCTGCTTCGCCGACCCGCAGCGCGGCTCCGCCCGCCGGCTCGAGGAGCTGGTCTCCGAGCACGAGCACCGCGCGACGCTGCCCTGGGCCGGCGCGGCCACCGACGGCGCCACCCGCGGTCTGCTCGGGCTGTGGGCCGGACGCGAGATCTGGCGCCGGATGGCGCGGGTGCGGGTGCCGTCGCTGGTGGTGTGGGGCGAGCAGGACCGCATCGTGTCCCCGCGGCTGGCCGCGCGGACCGCGGCCACGCTGCCCGGGGCGCGGCTGCTGGTGCTGCCCCGTGCCGGGCACGTCGCGCAGATCGAGCGGCCCGCGGCGGTGGCCGACGCCGTCGCCGCGCTGTGGGACACGGTGCCGGTCGGAGCGGGTGCGGGAAGATGACGCGCACGTGGCGCGTTGAGACGCCCTGAGACCCGCACGCAACCCGCGAGGAGTGGACGAGATGGCGCTACCGCCACTGGTGGAGCCGGCAGCCGAGCTCACCAAGGACGAGGTCGAGCGGTACAGCCGCCACCTCATCATCCCCGACGTCGGGATGGACGGGCAGAAGCGCCTGAAGAACGCGAAGGTGCTCGTCGTCGGCGCGGGCGGCCTCGGCTCGCCCGCCCTGCTGTACCTGGCCGCCGCGGGCGTCGGCACCCTGGGCGTCGTCGAGTTCGACGTCGTCGACGAGTCGAACCTGCAGCGTCAGGTCATCCACGGGCAGTCCGACGTGGGCCGCCCGAAGGCCGAGTCGGCCCGCGACTCGATCCGCGAGGTCAACCCCTTCGTCGACGTCCGCCTGCACGACGAGCGCCTCACCAGCGAGAACGTGCTGGACGTCTTCCGGGACTACGACCTGATCCTGGACGGCACCGACAACTTCGCCACCCGCTATCTGGTGAACGACGCGGCGGTGCTGCTCGGCAAGCCCTACGTCTGGGGCTCGATCTTCCGGTTCGAGGGCCAGGCGTCGGTCTTCTGGGAGGACGCCCCGAACGGGCAGGGCCTCAACTACCGCGACCTCTACCCCGAGCCGCCGCCGCCCGGGATGGTCCCCTCCTGCGCCGAGGGCGGCGTGCTGGGCGTGCTCTGCGCGTCGATCGGCTCGATCATGGTCAACGAGGCGATCAAGCTGCTCACCGGGATCGGTGAGCCGCTGCTCGGCCGCCTGGTGATCTACGACGCGCTGGAGACCACCTGGCGCCAGGTGAAGATCCGCAAGGACCCGGAGACGCCGAAGATCACCGAGCTGATCGACTACGAGGCGTTCTGCGGCACCGTGACGCAGGAGGCCCAGGACGCGGCCGCCGGCAGCACGATCACCGTCGGCGAACTCAAGCAGATGATCGACGCGGGCAAGGACTTCCAGCTCATCGACGTCCGCGAGCCGCACGAGTACGAGATCGTGCGGATCCCGGGCTCGGTCCTGATCCCGAAGGACCGGATCCTGTCCGGCGCCGCGCTCGCGGAGATCGCCCAGGACAAGCCGGTCGTGCTGCACTGCAAGTCCGGCGGCCGGTCCGCCGAGGCCCTCGCCGCCCTGCACAAGGCCGGGTTCCGCGACGCCGTCCACGTCGGCGGCGGGGTGCTGTCCTGGGTCAAGCAGATCGACCCGTCGCAGCCGACCTACTGATCATGGGCTGACCGGCTCCGCACTACACCGACGGCCGCCGTCACCGGTACACCCGGGACGGCGGCCGTCGGCGTTCCTGGTGTGGCACAGGGTGACCGCTCGTCGATCGCGCACGACCGTCCGAGTGAACATCGTCCGTTCACCCCTGTGATCGGCCCGTTGGGCGAAACATCTGCACCGATCGCCGCGACATGGGGATGCACGCGATCACCAAGATCGGGAGGACGCTCGGTGGACGACTCGCTGCGCACATGCGCCCTGCAGGGGTGCGACGCACCGTTGGAGCCCGCGGGGGACGTGTCCGGCGACCGTCCACAGCGGCGCTACTGCTCGGCCGCCCACCGGCTGGCGGCCCGCCAGGTCCGCCGGGCCGCGGCGCAGGCGGCGGGGGACCAGCGGCTCGCCGACACGCTGCCGTGGCTGCGTGAGCCCGAGGCCGTCGAGGCCGACGGGCGCGTGGTGCCCGCCGGGCGGGGTACGGCGACCCGCCGTCCCGTCGTGGCGCGCCCGGCCGTGTCGGCGGGCCCGGACCGCCCCGGACCGCTGCGTGCCCCGCGCAGCCCGCTGCGGCACCGGCGCACGCTGGCCCTGATCGGGGCGACGGCCGTGCTCCTCGGCGGGTACGCGCTGACGACCTCCCCGGCGGTGACCGGGAAGCCGGCGCCGCAGGACCGCAGCGCCGACCAGTGGGCCGGGCAGGCCCGGATCGCGTTGGCGGCCCTCGACGACAAGCTCGGGACGCTCAACGCGAGCGAACGGACCTGGCAGGCGTCCGCGCCCGAGTCGGACCGCACCCCGGCCGCGGTCGCGAAGCTGCAGCAGCAGCGCGACACCCTGCTCCAGCAGCGCGCCGCCCTGCAGTCGCAGCTGCAGGTCTACACCTCCCGGCAGGACGCCGTGGACGCGCTGGCCGCCGCCGAGCAGCAGCTCGCCGAGATGGACCGGATCGTCGCCGACCTGCCGCCGGCCACCCGTCGGACCCCCGACCAGATGGCCGCGGCCGCCTCGCTGGAGGAGCAGCGCGACCTGCGCGCCCGCAACCGCGACGCCTGCGCGGAGCGCCTGGCCGCCATCGACGACGGCATCGACCGGGCCCGCACCGCCCCGCTGCCCGGCGACGGCGACGAGACCGAGAAGGTCTCCGACGACGTGCTGGCCCTCGCCCGCGGCGAGGACCCCGCCACCCCCGAGCCGTCCGGGGTGCGCCGCAACCCCGAGGTCCTGGCCGGGGGCCGGGAGACCGGTGGGGACCGCGAGCGCGACGACGTCGGCACCAGCGGCCCGCCCGACCCGCGGGGCCCGCTGGACGAGACCCGGCCGCGCGCCGAGGGACCGGAGGGCGCCTCGGCCCGTGGCCCGGGCGGCACACCCGGCCGGGACGCGGGTCCGGGGGAGAAGCTGGGCGGCGCGGTGTCCGGCGCGGCCGACGGCGTCGCCGGTCTGACCGGCGGTGAGCCGGGCCCCGGCGACGACGCCGGCCGCGGTGCCGCTCGGGCGGCGAAGCCCGGCCCGGACGAGGCGGAGGTCGCCCCGGCCTCGTCCGACGGGCCGGTCGAGAAGGTCGGTGCGGGCGTCGGTGACACCGCGCGCGGGGTCGGGGACACCGCCGAGTCGCTCGGAAAGGGCGTCGACGACGTCGCAGGCGGGCTGAACGGGAAGAAGTCCGGCTCCGCGGGGGCCGGCTCTGGTTCCGGAGGATCGGACGCCGGGTCCTCCGGGTCCTCGGATTCGTCCGACGAGGCTCCCGCCCCGTCCGCACCTGCGCCGCGGAAGGAGCCCGCGCCGCGGGCGGCTGCACCTGCCCCGAGCTCGTCCGCGTCGACCGCCCCGTCGGAGGGCTCCGGCACGGAGCGCTCCGGCTCGGGGTCGCAGGGGTCCGGTGGTAGCCGCGGCTCCGGCGGCATCGTCAGCGCCGTGGCCGGGTCCTACGTCGAGTCCGCCATGGGGCGGGAGGCGGCGGCGCCGGTGCTGGCGGAGGCCGACCGGCAGGCGGCCGAGCAGATGGCCGAGCGGAGCGGGTCCTCCGGGTCGCGATCCGGCGGCTCGGGTTCGGACTCACGGTCCTCGGGGTCCGGGTCCCGCTCCTCCGGATCGGACTCCGACTCCGGGTCCTCGGGGTCGCGGTCGTCCCGGTCCTCGGACTCCGGGCCCTCGTCCTCCCGGTCGTCGGACTCGAGCTCGTCGTCCTCCCGGTCGTCCGGTTCCGGCTCGTCGTCGTCCTCGGACCCGGGGTCGTCGGACGAGGGGTCGTCGCGGGGTGGGTCCTCGCGGGGCAGCAGCTCGGACGACTCCCGCTCCTCGTCCTCGGACTCCGGCTCGTGGTCGTCCGGGTCGGACTCGGGGTCGGACTCGGGCGGCGGCAGCTCCTGGTACTGACGGTCCCCGCGGCGGCCGGATCCCACGGAGCCGGCCGCAGGGGTCCCGTGGGGAGCGCACCCGCGCCGCCCGGCCGGGCCGACCACCTCGCCGGGCCGGCCGTCCCGTCCCGCCCCGCCGGTCACTCCGCCGGGCCGACCACGTCACGGGGCCGACCGCCTCGCCCGGCCGACGGTCCCGTCCGCCCGCCCCACCGGCCCCGATCGGTCCGCCGTTCACCCGATCGGTCGTGGCGCGTCGCGCGGTTCGGGCGTGGCGCGACGATCGCGGGCCGGTGGCGCGGGTACCGTCCCCGGTGTGACCGCTGCCCGCACGCTCGCCACCGCGCCGGCCGCGAGCGCCCTGCCCGAGCACGTCCGCACCGCCTTCGGCGTGCGCGAGACGTCCCCCCGTCCCGTCGTGTGGGCGGGCCAGCGGGCCTGGCAGTGCGGCGACGTGCTGCTGCGGCCGGTGTCCGACCACGTCGTCGCCGCGTGGTCGGCGACGGTCCTGGAGAACCTCGAGGTCGACGGCGTCCGCCTCGCCCGCCCCGTCCGCAGCTCGGACGGCCGGTGGGTCGTGGGTGGCTGGGCCGCGTCCCGGCACGTGCCCGGCGTCCCCGAGCCGCGGCACGACGAGGTCGTCGCCGCGTCGCTGCGGCTGCACGCCGCCACCGCGACCGTGCTGCGCCCGCGACTGCTCGACGACCGCGACGACCTGCTGTCCCGGTCCGCGGCCGCCGCGTTCGGCGAGCGCCGTCTGGACCTGCACCCCGAGACCGGCGGCCGGCTGTTCGCCGAGCTCGCCGCGCACCGCCGCACGATCCGGCTCACCCCGCAGGTCGTGCACGGCGAGCTGTTCGGCGCCATGCTCTTCGACCCGACGGGGCGGCCCGCGGTGCTCGACCTCGTGCCGTTCTGGCGGCCCGCGGAGTGGGCGGCGGCCGTCGTCGTCGTCGACGCGGTGGCCTGGGGCGGTGCCGACGAGGAGCTGATCGAGCGCTGGTCGGAGCTGCCCGAGTGGCCGCAGTCGCTGCTGCGCGCGGTGCTCTACCGGCTGGCCCTGCACGCCCAGCACCCGGACGCGACGACCGAGTCGCTGGCCGGGATCGAGCGGGTCGCGAGCCTGGTCAGCCGCCGGCTCTGACGTGGCCGCTCCCAGCACGCTGCTGCTCACCGGCGCCGCGGGGAACATGGGGACGCTGCTGCGTCCCCGGCTGGCCCGCGACGGCCGGACCGTGCGCCTGCTCGACACCGCGGAGCTGCAGGCCGGTCCCGGCGAGCAGGTCCGCACCGGCTCGGTGACCGACCCGGACGCGGTCGCCGCCGCGACGGAGGGGGCCGACGTCGTCGTCCACCTCGCCGGGATCAGCGGTGAGGCGGGCTGGGACGACATCCTCGCCGTCAACGTCGAGGGGACCCGCACCGTGCTCGACGCGGCGGTCGCCGCCGGGGTGCGGACCGTCGTGCTCGCCTCCAGCAACCACGCCGCGGGCTTCCGCACCCGCGACGACGGCGTCCCGCTGCCCGCGGACGTCGGGCACGCCCCGGACACGTACTACGGCTGGTCCAAGCTCGCGACGGAGGGGCTGGGCCGGCTCCACCACGAGCGGTTCGGCCTGACCGTCGTCACGCTGCGGATCGGCACCTGCTTCGCGCGGCCGTCGAACGCCCGGGCGCTCGCGACCTGGCTGTCCCCGGACGACGCCGCCCGCTTGGTCGAGGCGGCCGTCGACCCGGGCACCCGTGGGCACCACGTCGTGTGGGGTGTGTCGGCCAACACCCGTCGCTGGTGGTCGCTGGAGGAGGGGGCCGCGATCGGCTACCACCCGCGTGACGACGCCGAGGTCTTCGCCGAGGAGCTCCTCGGCGGCACCGAGCCGGACCCGGCCGACCCGGTGCACCACCGGGTGGGCGGTGCGTTCTGCGACGCCCCGCTCGGCGTCCCGATGCGCTGAGGCTGCTCACAGCCGTCGCGACATTCGTGTGAGATAAGCGTTGCGGGGGTGTCACGTGGGGCCACCCGTCGGAAACGGGGACTCCCTAGCGTCGTCGACGACGTGACCGCCGGCGATCAGGAGACCGATCCGTGACCACCACCTCTGCACCGGGGCGCCGTATCGGCGGCCGCTGGATCGACCACTGGGACCCCGAGGACGAGGGGTTCTGGCAGCGCACCGGCTCGGCGATCGCCCGTCGCAACCTGTGGCAGTCGATCTTCTCCGAGCACATCGGCTTCTCGATCTGGACCATCTGGTCGGTCCTGGTGCTGTTCATGGGGCCCGAGTACGGGTTCACCGCGGCGCAGAAGTTCTTCCTGGTCGCGGTGCCGACGCTGGTCGGGTCGATCCTGCGGCTGCCCTACACCTTCGCCGTCGCCCGCTTCGGCGGCCGCAACTGGACGATCTTCGCGGCATCGCTGCTGATCGTGCCCACGACCCTGGCGATGGTCGTGCTGGAGCCGGGGGTGTCGTACACGACGCTGCTGGTCGTCGCCGCGGTCGCCGGCGTCGGTGGCGGCAACTTCGCGTCGTCGATGGCGAACATCAACGCGTTCTTCCCGGAGAAGGAGAAGGGCTGGGCGCTGGGGCTCAACGCCGGCGGCGGCAACCTCGGCGTGCCGGTCGCGCAGCTGCTCGGCCTGCTCGTCATCGCCACCCTCGGCGCGGGCTCCCCGCGGGTGCTGCTGGCGTTCTACCTGCCGTTCATCGTGATCTCGGCGTTCCTGGCCTGGAAGCGGATGGACAACATCGCCGCGATGTCCAACGACACCGGCGCCTTCGCCGAGGCCTGCCGCGACCGCCAGACCTGGATCATGTCGTTCCTCTACATCGGGACGTTCGGGTCGTTCATCGGCTACTCGTTCGCCTTCGGACTGGTCCTGCAGAACCAGTTCGATCGGACCCCGCTGCAGGCGGCCGCGGTCACCTTCATCGGCCCGCTCATCGGCTCGCTGATCCGCCCCTACGGCGGCAAGCTCGCCGACCGGTTCGGCGGCGCGGTGGTCACCCTGTGGAACTTCGCCGGCATGGCCGTCGCCACGCTGGTGATCATCTTCGCCTCGGGGATCGGGTCGCTGACGCTGTTCACGATCGGCTTCATCGCCCTGTTCACGCTCTCCGGTGTCGGCAACGGGTCGACCTACAAGATGATCCCGGCGATCTTCACCGGGCGGGCGCGCGTCGCGATCGCCGGGGGCGCGGACCGTGTGACCTCGTTCGACACCGCGCGACGGCTGTCGGGCGCCGTCATCGGCATCGCCGGTGCGGTCGGCGCGCTGGGCGGGCTGTTCATCAACCTCGCCTTCCGCCAGTCGTTCATGACGGTGCAGTCCGGCACGCCCGCGTTCTGGAGCTTCCTGGCCTTCTACGTCCTCTGCATCGGTGTCACCTGGGCCGTGTACCTGCGGCCGCGCCCGGCACCGGCCGGGAGCACCGAGGCCGCCGCGATGGCCCGGGTCTGAGCGGTGGCTACAGACGACCGGACCGCCACCCACTGCCCGTACTGCGCCCTGCAGTGCGGGCAGTGGGTCGGCCCGTCCGGCGAGGTCGACGCCCGTGACTTCCCGACCAACGCCGGGGGCATGTGCCAGAAGGGCTGGACCTCCGGCGCTCTGCTCACCCATCCGCAACGCCTGACGTCGCCGCTGGTCAGGACCTCGCGGAAGGCGGGTTTCGTCGAGACCGGCTGGGACGACGCGCTCACCGGCGTCGCCGCGCGGCTCGCCGCACTGCGTGCCGAGCACGGCCCGGACTCGGTCGCGGTGTTCGGTGCGGGCGGGCTGACCAACGAGAAGGCCTACCTGCTCGGCAAGTTCGCCCGGGTCGCGCTGGGCACCAGCCAGATCGACTACAACGGACGGTTCTGCATGTCCTCGGCCGCCGCCGCGGGCAACCGGGCCTTCGGCGTCGACCGCGGGCTGCCGTTCCCCGTCACCGACCTCGACGACGCCGAGCTGGTCGTCCTCGCCGGCGCGAACGTCGCCGAGACCATGCCGCCCCTGATGTCACACCTGACCGCGGCGCGCCTGGTCGTCGTCGACCCGCGGCGCACCCCGACAGCGGAGCGCGCGCTCGCCTCCGGCGGGCTGCACCTGGCGCCGCGCCCGGGTACCGACCTGGTCCTGGCGCTGGGGATGCTGCACGCCGCCGTCGTCGACGGGCACCTCGACCTGTCCTACGTGGACGACCGGACGACCGGATTCGACGACGTCTGGGCGATCGCCTCGCAGTGGTGGCCCGAGCGCGCGGAGCGGGTCTGCGGGGTCGCCGCCACCGACATGCACACCGTCGTGCGGTGGCTCGCCCGGGCCACGCGGCGCTACGTGCTCACCGCGCGCGGTGCCGAGCAGCACGCGCACGGCGTCGACACCGTCGCCGCGTGGATCAATCTGTCGCTGGCGCTCGGCCTGCCCGGCCGCCCCGGCTCCGGGTTCGGGACGATCACCGGGCAGGGCAACGGCCAGGGCGGGCGCGAGCACGGACAGAAGTCCGACCAGCTCCCCGGCTACCGGCACATCACCGACCCGGCCGCCCGCGCGCACGTCGCACGGGTGTGGGGGGTGCCGGAGACCTCGATCCCCGGGCCCGGCCGCAGCGCCGTCGAGCTCCTCGACTCCCTCGGCCGCCCCGGCGGACCGAAGGCGCTGCTGGTGTTCGGCTCGAACGTACTCGTCTCGGCGCCCGACGCCCGCGCCGTCGCCGAGCGGCTGGCCGCGCTGGACCTGCTCGTCGTCGCCGACGTGCTGCCCGGCGAGACCGCGCTGCGCGCCGACGTCCTGCTCCCCGTCGCCCAGTGGGCCGAGGAGGAGGGGACCATGACCAACCTGGAGGGACGGGTGCTGCGCCGCCGCCGCGCGCTCGCCCCGCCGGCCGGGGTCCGCACCGACCTCGAGGTGATCGCCGGGCTGGCCGCCGCACTCGACGCGCCGGGGGAGTTCCCCGGCGACCCGCGGACCGTGTTCGACGAGCTGCGCCGCGCCTCGGCGGGCGGCATCGCCGACTACGCCGGCGTGTCCTACGACCGGCTCGACGCGGGCGAGGCCCTGCACTGGCCGGTCCCCGCCGACGACCACCCCGGGACCCCGCGGCTGTTCATCGAGCGCTTCGGCCACCCCGACGGACGCGCCCGGATGCTGCCGGTCGACCACGTCGAACCGGACGAGGGTGTCGACGGCGGCTTCCCGCTGACCGTCACGACCGGGCGGGTGCTGGTGCACTACCAGTCCGGTGCGCAGACCCGGCGGGTCGCCGAGCTGGCGGACGTCGCGCCCGAGGTGTTCGTCGAGGTGCACCCGGACACCGCCGCCCGGCACGGTCTCGCCGACGGCGACCTGGCCGACGTCGTGTCCCGGCGCGGGACGACGACGGCGCGCGTCCGCTGCGTCGCCTCGCTGCGCCCGGACACGGTGTTCCTGCCCTTCCACTTCGGTGGGGCGGGGGCGGCGAACAACGTCACCAACCCGGCCCTGGACCCGGTGAGCCGGATGCCGGAGTTCAAGGTGGCCGCGGTGCGGCTGGAACCCGCCTCGACGGGCCCGAACCCGTCCGACGGAGCCGGGGACGGCACCGCCGCCGAGCTGAGCCCCACCGGCGCGGGTCGGTCCGCGCGCTGATCCGTGTCCCGCGCGCGTCCGGACGCGCGCGGGACACGGATCACCGCGCGGCCTGTGGATCACCGCGCGCACTGTGGATCACCGTGCGGCCTGTCGATCACCGCGCGGCCTGTGGACCACCGCGCGCGCCGCGGGTCATCGTGCGGGCCGTGCGGCGCCGCGCCCGCTGCGGAGGTGCCGTTCGGGCCCGCAGCGGGAAATCGTGCAGCCGTCGCGCCGTGTCAGGGATACCCTGACTGGCATGTCCGCATCCGAGCACCGCACGCCCGTCGACCACGCCCTCGTCGTCGACGTCACCGAGGCGGCCCGGGCCGTCACCGCCGCGGCGGTCGCCGAGCTGGACCGCCGCGCCGACGCCGTCGCCGGCGTCCCGCCGCTGCCCGGAACGCCGGAGTGGGAGGCGGAGCAGGGCACCGACGGCCCGGCGCGGCGCGAGACCGCCTGGCAGCTCGCCGCGTTCCGGATCGCGTTGGCCGCCGGCCTCGACCCGCTGCCCCAGCTGGTCGGACTCCGCCGCATCGGGATCAGCTGGGAGACGATCGGCCGCGCCGCCGGGATCACCCGCCAGTCCGCGCACGAGCGCTGGTCGGCCCGGGTCGCCGCCGTGCTCGACCGCTGACGCAGCACCCGGCACGGGCTCCGCGGCACCTCGCACGCCGCGAGGCGCACCCCGCACGCCGCGAGGCGCACCCCGCACGCCGCAGGCGCACCTCGCACGGGTTCCTCCGACCTCGCACACCCTGCAGAGGCTGCGAGGTGGGAGGAACCCCTGCGAGGTCCCGGCTCACGGACGGCGCCCGCCGAGAATGAGGACCTCGTAACGCCCGTGCAATGGCCGGCGTTCTGCCCGTAACCCCCCGTTCCTACCGTCGGTGTCATGAGCAGGCGCGTGGTGGTGGTCGGGCACGGCATGGTCGGTGCCCGTTTCGTGGAGGAGGTCCGCCGGCGCGACCCGGACGGCGAGCGGGTGACGCTCACCGTCCTCGGCGCGGAGTCCCGCCCCGCGTACAACCGGGTGCTGCTGTCCACCGTGCTCGCCGGCGGGCTGCAGCCCGCGATGGCCGCGCTGCCCGACGTCGACGGCATCGCCCTGCACACCGGCGTCGCGGCGACGGCCCTCGACCGGACCGCGCGCGTCGTCCACGCCGGCGACGGCACCACCCACCCCTACGACGAGCTGGTCCTCGCCACCGGCTGCCGCGCCTGGCTCCCGCCGGTCGACGGCCTCGCCGACGTGGGCGACCGCGACGTCCCCGCCCGCGGCGTGAGCCTGTTCCGCGACCTCGACGACTGCGAGCGCATCCTCGACGCGGCCGTGCCGGGCGCGCGGATCGCCGTCGTCGGGGGCGGGCTGCTCGGGGTCGAGGCCGCCCGCGGGCTCGCCGGACGCGGCGTCGCCGTCACCCTCGTGCACCCGTGCACCCACCTGATGGAGCGTCAGCTCGACGCGGGTGCCGGCGACGTGCTCGCGACCGCGCTGCGCGGGCTCGGGGTCGACGTCCGCTGCGGTGTCGGCGCCAAGGCATGGGACCCCGAGACCGGCCTGGACTGCGACGACGGCTCCCGGATCGCCGCGGACCACGTCGTCGTCGCCGCCGGGGTGCGCGCGAACACCGGGCTGGCCGCCGACGCCGGGCTCGCGGTCGACCGCGGGATCCTCGTCGACGACCGCCTCGCCACCGGCGACGGCCGGGTGCACGCCCTCGGCGACTGCGCGCAGCACGTCGGCGCCCCGGGCGGGCTCGTGCAGTCCGGCTGGGAGCAGGCTGTCGTCCTCGCCGACCTGCTGACCGGCACCGACCCGGCCGCGCGCTACCGCGGCACCCGCCCGGTCACCCGGCTCAAGGCCCGCGGCATCGACCTCGCCGCCCTCGGCGACCCCACCGCCGGCGACGAGGAGCTGCGCGTCTCCGACCCCCGCCGCGGCCGCTACGGCGTCCTCGCGCTGCGCGAGGACCGCGTCGTCGGGGCCGTCCTCATGGGACTGCCCGACGCCGCCGCCATGATCACCGGACTCTACGACTCCGGCGCCCCCGCCCCCGAGGACCGGCTCGCGCTGCTGCTCGGCCGGGCCCTGCCGGGGGAGGCGTCGCCCGCCACCGACCCCGGCCGGATGCCGGGCAGTGCCGTGGTCTGCCGCTGCAACAGCGTCACCAAGAACGCGCTGGTCACCGCGTGGCGCGCGGGCGCCCACGACGTCGACGCGCTGTCGCGACGCACCCGGGCCGCCACCGGCTGCGGGAGCTGCCGCGACGTCGTCTGCGGGATCCGGGACTGGCTGGCCGACATCGACCCGCCGCAGGAGAGCGCGGCATGAAGGAGCAGAGCATGAGTCGTCTGGTGGTCGTCGGGAACGGCATGGTGGGCCACCGCCTGGTCGCGGCCGTGCGGGACCGCGACACGGCGGGGGACTGGGCGATCACCGTCCTCGGCGAGGAGAGCCGCCGCGCCTACGACCGGGTCGCCCTGTCGTCCTACGTGGACGGCACGTCGGAGGAGGAGCTGCGCCTCGACGACGACGACCTGCGCGGCGACCCGCTCGTCACCTACCATCTCGGCGACGCCGTGGCGTCGATCGACCGCGACGCCCGCCGTGTCACCACCGCGTCCGGCCGCACCCTGACCTACGACGCGCTGGTGCTCGCCACCGGCTCGTACCCGTTCGTCCCGCCGGTCCCCGGCAAGGACCTGCCCGGCTGCTTCGTCTACCGCACCCTCGACGACCTGGACGCGATCAAGGCCGCCGCCGCGGCCGCCGCGGACGACCCGGCCCGGAAGGGACGGCCGTCGGCGATCGTCGTCGGCGGCGGGCTGCTCGGCCTGGAGGCGGCGCGGGCGATGCGGCTGCTCGGGCTGTCGCCGCAGGTCGTCGAGATCGCACCGCGGCTCATGCCGGTCCAGGTCGACGAGGGCGGCGGCGCCCTGCTCGAGCGTCTCGTCACCGGTCAGGGCATCGCCGTCCGTACTGGGGTGTCGCTGTCCGGCGTGTCCACCGACCGCGGCCGGCTGGTCGGGACGCTGTCCGACGGCGTCGAGCTCGACGCCGACCTCGTCGTGTTCTCGGCCGGCATCCGCGCGTCCGACCGGCTCGCCCGCGACTGCGGCCTGCCGGTCGGCGAGCGCGGCGGGGTGTGGGTCGACGACCGCTGCCGCACCTCCGACGACGCCGTCTGGGCGATCGGGGAGTGCGCCGCCCTGGAGGGCCGCACCTACGGTCTGGTCGCCCCGGGCTACGCGATGGCCGAGGTCGTCGCGGACCGGTTGCTCGGTGGGCAGGCCCGGATGACGCCCGAGGAGCTGGACATGTCGACCCGGCTCAAGCTGCTGGGCGTCGACGTGGCCAGCTTCGGCGACGCGCACGCGAGCACCGAGGGCGCGCTGGAGATCGTCGTCAACGACCCGGTGGAGGGCACCTACTCCAAGCTGGTCGTCTCCGACGACGCGTCGACGCTGCTCGGCGGGGTCCTGGTCGGCGACGCCTCGCGCTACGGCTCGCTCCGCCCGCTGGTCGGGGCCCGGCTACCCGCCGACCCGGTCACCCTGATCTCGAAGGGCGGCGCCGAACCGGACGCGTCCGCGCTGCCGGACTCCTCGCAGATCTGCTCGTGCAACGCCGTCACCAAGGGCGCGTTGTGCGCGGCCGTCGACGACGGCGCGCACACCGTGCCGGAGCTGAAGGCCTGCACCCGCGCCGGGACGACCTGCGGCTCGTGCGTCCCGGCACTCGCCCGGATCCTGGCCCAGCAGGGCGTCGAGGTCTCGAAGGCCCTGTGCGAGCACTTCGACCACTCCCGCGCCGAGCTCTTCGAGATCGTCGCCGGGGCGGGAATCACCTCGTTCTCCGCGCTGATCTCCCGGTACGGCCGCGGGGCGGGCTGCGACATCTGCAAGCCGGTCGTCGGCTCGATCCTCGCGACGCTCTACAACGAGCACGTCCTCGACGGCGAGCGCGCGACCCTGCAGGACACGAACGACCACTTCCTCGCGAACATGCAGCGCAACGGCACCTACTCGGTGGTGCCGCGGATAGCCGGTGGCGAGGTGACCCCCGAGGGCCTGATCGTCATCGGCGAGGTCGCCCGCGACTTCGGGCTCTACACCAAGATCACCGGCGGGCAGCGGATCGACATGTTCGGCGCCCGCGTCGAGGACCTGCCCGCGATCTGGCGGCGCCTGGTCGACGCCGGGTTCGAGTCCGGGCACGCCTACGGCAAGTCGCTGCGCACCGTGAAGTCCTGCGTCGGCACGACCTGGTGCCGCTACGGCGTGCAGGACTCGGTCGGCCTCGCCGTCGAGCTGGAGCTGCGCTACCGCGGGCTGCGCAGCCCGCACAAGCTCAAGTCCGGCGTCTCCGGCTGCGCGCGCGAGTGCGCAGAGGCCCGCTCCAAGGACTTCGGCGTGATCGCCACCGAGCACGGCTGGAACCTCTACGTCGGCGGCAACGGCGGCTTCACCCCGCGCCACGCCGAGCTGCTCGTGTCCGACGTGGACACCGCGACGCTGGTCCGGACGATCGACCGGTTCCTGATGTTCTACGTCCGCACCGCCGAGCGGCTGCAGCGCACCGCGCCGTGGATCGAGGCGATGGAGGGCGGGCTGGACCACCTGCGCGCCGTGATCGTCGACGACTCGCTGGGCATCTGCGGCGAGCTCGACGCGGCGATGGCCCGCCACGTCGACTCCTACGCCGACGAGTGGGCCGGCGTCCTGGCCGACCCGCAGAAGCTGGAGCGGTTCGTCTCCTTCGTCAACGCGCCCGACACCCCCGACCCCACCGTCCGGTTCGTCGAGGAGCGGGGACAGAACGTCCCGGCCCCCGGCCGTCCCGACGAGCCCGTCCTGATCGGCCTCCCGGAGGTGTCCTCCCGATGACCACCCGGCTCGACGCGACCACCACAACGACCACGACCGGCGCGACCGCCGCGCCCGCCCCGGCCGGGACCGAGCCCACCGGCTGGCTCACCGTCTGCCCGATCGACCGGCTGCAGCCCGGCCGGGGGGCCGCCGCACTCGTCGGCGACACCCAGGTCGCGTTGTTCCGCCTCGCCGACGGCTCGGTGCACGCCCTGGGCAACATCGACCCGTTCACCGGGGCCGCGGTCGTCTCGCGCGGCATCGTCGGCGACCGCGGGGGCGAGCCGACCGTCGCCGCGCCGCTGTACAAGCAGGTCTTCTCCCTGCGCGACGGCCGCTGCCTCGACGGCGCCGAGGACGGCGACGCTGTGAGCCTGCCCGCGTTCGTCGTCCGGGCCATGGGCGACGCACTGCAGGTCGGGCTACGGTGAACGGGCCTTCCCGCGCCGTCGTGCCCACCACCATCCGCGACGCTCCCGGCGACCTCCGCGCGTCCTCCGCGCCGGCCGGCCGGCCGG
The DNA here is from genome assembly GCF_040105315.1 of Pseudonocardia tropica. Classification (NCBI taxonomy): domain Bacteria; kingdom Bacillati; phylum Actinomycetota; class Actinomycetes; order Pseudonocardiales; family Pseudonocardiaceae; genus Pseudonocardia; species Pseudonocardia tropica. The sequence continues at coordinate 48,819 of NZ_JBEDNP010000011.1, read as the reverse complement.
GGTATCGGAGGAACGGAGAACCGGTGACCCGATCCGCCGCACGAGACACCGCCGCCGCGCCCGACGCGGCCGCGGCGCCACCGCTGGCCGGGTTCACCGTCGGCATCACCGCCGCCCGGCGCGCCGAGGAGCTCGCCACGATGCTGGAGCGCCGCGGTGCGAGCATCCAGCACGGGCCCGCGCTGCGCATCATGGCCCTCGCCGACGACGCCGACCTGGAGAACCGCACCCGCGAGCTCGTCGCCGCACCGCCGGACATCACCGTCGCGACCACCGGGATCGGCTACCGCGGCTGGATCGAGGCCGCCGACGGCTGGGGGCTGGGCGAGGACCTGCTCGCCGCGCTCGGCCGCTCGGAGATGCTCGCCCGAGGCCCCAAGGCGCGCGGCGCGATCCGCGCGTCGGGTCTGGTCGACGCCTGGTCCCCGGAGTCGGAGTCCACCGCCGAGGTACTGGAGCACCTGCTCGACCGCGGCGTCGAGGGCACCCGGATCGCGGTGCAGCTGCACGGCGAGCCGCTGCCCGACGTCGTCGACGCCCTGGAGATGGCGGGCGCCGAGGTCGTCACGATCCCGGTCTACCGGTGGGCACCGCCGTTGGACCTGGCCCCGCTGGACCGGCTCATCGACACCACCCTGGCCGGCGGGATCGACGTCCTGGCGTTCACCAGCGCGCCCGCCGCGGCCGGGATCCTCGCCCGCGCCGGGGAGCGCGGTCTGCGCGAGGACCTGCTCACCGCGCTGCGCGGCCCCGTGCTGGCGCTGTGCGTCGGACCGGTCACCGCGGCACCGCTGGAGGCGCTCGACGTGCCGACCGTGCAGCCGCAGCGCTCCCGGCTCGGCGCGATGGTGCGGACCTGCGAGTCCGTCGCCCCGGCCCGCGCCCGCAGGCTCCCGGTCGGTGGCCACCAGCTGGAGCTGCGTGGACACGCGGTGCTCGTCGACGGCACGCTGTGCCCGCTCCCGCCGACGCCCATGGCGCTGCTGCGGCTGCTCGCCAAGCGCCCCGGCCGGGTCGTGTCCCGCGCCGAGCTGCTCGCCGCGCAGCCCGGTGGGGCGGGCGACGAGCACGCCGTCGAGAACGCGATCGCCCGGCTCCGCGCGGCGCTCGGCGTCCCCGGCCTGGTGCAGACCGTGGTGCGCCGTGGCTACCGGCTCGCGCTCGAACCCGAGCACGGCGCGCACTGCGCCGAGGACCCGGAGGTGACCCGGTGACCGGGCTCCCGCTGCTCCTCGTCGCGCACGGGTCGCGTTCCGACGCCGCCGACGCCGTGATCCGGTCGCTCGCCGCGGCCGTCGCCGCACGCGGCCCGCAGGTCGAGGTCTGCTACGTCGACGTCCGCGGCCCGAAGGTCGTCGACGCCGTGATCGGGCTGCAGGACCGCGGCCACGACGGTGCCGTCGTCGTCCCCGCGTTCCTCGCCGCCGGCTACCACGTGCGCACCGACCTGCCCGCCCAGCTCGCCGAGGCCGGCGCCGACCCGGCCCGGTTCCCGGTCACCCGCTCCATGGGGCCCGACCCGCTGCTCGCCGCCGCGGCCCTGGACCGGCTGCGCGCGGCCGGCTATCGCGACGGCGACGCCGTCGTCCTCGCCGCAGCCGGCTCGTCGGACCCGTCCGCGGTCGCCCAGGTGCACGCGAGCGCCGGGATGCTCGCCCGCCGGGTCGGCCGTCCGGTCCCGGTCGGGTTCGTCGCCACCGGCAGCCCGTCGGTGACCGAGCTGGTCGCCCGGCTGCACGACGCCGGGGAGCAGCGGGTCGCGGTCGCGTCCTGGCTGCTGGCCCCCGGGGTCTTCCAGACGCGGCTGCTCGGGTCGGGGGCCGACGTCGTCGCCCACCCGCTGGGCGTGCACGACGACGTGGTCACCGCCGTTATCAAGCGCTACGCCGCCGGGGCCGCCGCGGTGCTCGCCGCCTGACCGTGCCCCGTCCCGACCCGGACCTGGTCGCCCGGCTGCGGGCGGCGGGCTGCGTGTTCGCCGAGGACGAGGCCGCGCTGCTCGCCGCCGCGGCCGACGGGCCGGAGCTGGAGGTGCTGGTCCGGCGCCGGGTCGCCGGGGAGCCGCTCGAACACGTCCTCGGCCGGGTGGACTTCGACGGGCTGACCGTGCGGGTCACCCCCGGGGTGTTCGTGCCGCGCCGTCGCAGCGAGGCGCTGGTGCACGCGGCCGTCGCCGCACTGCCCACCCCGGCCGAGGACCGGCCGCTCGTGGTCGACCTGTGCTGCGGCTGCGGGGCGCTCGGGCTCGCCGTCGCCCGCCGCGCCGCCGTCGACCTCCACGCCGCCGACGCCGACCCGGTCGCGACCGCCTGTGCCGCGGAGAACCTGGCCGGGATCGGCACGGTGCACACCGGTGACCTGTTCGCCGCGCTCCCGTCGGAGCTGCGGGGACGCGTCGACGTGCTCGTCGCGAACACCCCCTACGTGCCCAGCGGCGCGATCGGCTCGATGCCCCCGGAGGCCCGCGACCACGAGCCCCGCACCGCGCTCGACGGCGGCCGCGACGGCCTCGACCCGGCCCGCCGGGTGGCCGCGGGGGCGGGGGAGTGGCTCGCACCGGGCGGGACGCTGCTGATCGAGACGGGCACGGCCCAGGCTCCGGTGCTGGCGGCGGTGTTCGGCGGGCACGGCCTCGTCGCGCACGTCGGGCACGACCAGGACCGCGACGCGACCTGGGTGGAAGGCCGCGCTGCGCCCTGAGCGGGGGTCCCTGTGCTCTGCTCACCGATACGCAGCACCCCGGCAGCCCCGTCGAACGTCGCGACACCGGGCACCGTCGCGCACCAGCCGCCGCAGCGAGGCGCACGTCTCCGCCCTGGGGAGGGCGAGAACGTGCGCCTCGTTCGAGCGACGGCGGCTGCTGCGTCATGGTGAGCAGAGCGCTCACCCTGTGGTGACCCGCCAGGCGTCCCGGCCGTCCGCGGTCCCGGCCCGCTCCACGTCGCCCGGCCCCGCCCCCCGGCGGGAACCGCGGCCCCCGGGCGAGACCGTCACCGGGGGTGGAGGCGATCGTCTCCGGGATCGGGGAGCGCCGGGGCGGCTCAGCGCCTGCGGTGCTCGCGGGGCAGCCGGCCGTCGACCATCAGGATCCCCTCGGCCCGCAGCCGGGCCGACTGCTCGGCGGCGAGGTGCGGGGCCGAGCGCCCGTCCGCCCGCAGCACCCGGTGCCACGGCAGGTCGTGGCCGTCCTCGGCGAGGACCCGGCCGACCAGGCGTGCCGAGCGGATCCCGGCCAGCTCGGCCACCTCGCCGTAGCTGAGGGTCTGCCCGGGCGGGATCGACCGGACGACCTCACGCACCCGTTCCAGGGTCTCCTCGTCCACGTCTGCAGTCTGACGTTGTCGGTGCCCCGTGGTCTCATCGCCCCATGAGCCGAACAGCCACCGAGCAGGCGTCGCCGCGCCTGGTGCGTGCGGACCCCCGGCCCGCTCCCGTGCGGGAGTGGTCCGGTGCCGCCGCGCGGGTGCTCGCGCACGAGCGCGGTGCGCTGCGGGTGCTGGGCGGGCCGGGCACGGGCAAGACGAGCCTGCTGCTCGACGCGGTGGTCCGCCGGATCCGGGCCGGGGAGCCGCCGGGGTCGGTGCTGCTGCTGGTGGGCAGCCGCCGGGCCGCGGAGGAGCTGCGCGGCCGGCTCACGTCGCTGCTGACCGCGGGTGGGGGCGAGCTCGCCGGGGACTTCGGGGTGCGCACCACCCGCGAGCTGCTGGTGCGGACGGTGCACTCCTACGCGTTCGGCGTGCTGCGGCTGCACGCCGCGCGCTACGAGGACCCGCCGCCGCGGCTGCTGGCCTCGGCCGAGCAGGACGTGGTGGTCCGCGAGCTGCTCGCCGGGGAGATCGACGGCTGGGGCGGCACCGTCCCCGGCTCGGGCTGGCCGGAACGGCTCGACCCGGCCCTCGGGCTGCCCGGTTTCGCCGCGGAGCTGCGGGAGCTGCTGCTGCGGGCGGCCGAGCGCGGCCTGGGGCCACGCGAGCTGGCCGGGCTGGGGCGCGAGCACGGGCGCGAGGAGTGGGTCGCCGCGGCCCGGTTCTTCCGCACCTACGAGGAGGTCACGCTGCTCCGCGGGGCGGCGGGGCGGGGCGCGCCGCAGGCGACGGCCCCGGCGCTGGACTCGGCCGAGCTCGTCGCCGCCGCGCTGGACACCCTGGCCGCGGACCCGGACCTGCGTGAACAGGAGCGGCGCCGGGTGCGCCACCTCCTGGTGGACGACGCGCAGGATCTCGACCCGCAGCAGATGGAGCTGGTCGCGGCCCTGGCCGAGCACGCCGGGTCCACGCTGCTCGCGGGCGACCCCGACCAGGCGGTCCTGACCTTCCGTGGCGCGGACCCGCAGGGCCTGACCGTGCTCGACGCGCCCACCGAGGTCCTCACCGTCGACCACCGCCAGCGTCCCGGGGTGCGGGCGGCGGGCCTGCGGGTGGCGGAGAAGCTGCCCGGCTCCGGGGTGACCCGGACCCGGCGCGGCCCGGAGCAGGACGACCCGGCCCCCGAGGTCCCGGACGGGGCCGGGGTGGGCGAGGCGCTGCAGGTCCGGGTGTTCGGGTCGCCGTCCGCGGAGGCGGGCTGGATCGCCGACCGGCTGCGGCGCGCACACCTCGTCGACGGGGTGCCGTGGTCGGACATGGCGGTGCTGTCCCGGTCCGCGCGGCGCACCCTGCCCGCGCTGCGCCGGGCGCTGGCCGCGGCCGGGGTCCCGCTGGCCGCGCCACCGGACGAGGTGCCGCTCCCGCGCCAGCCCGCCGTCGTGCCGCTGCTGCTGGTGCTGCGTGCGGCGTGGCGTCCGTCCGCGGTCGACGCCGACCTCGCGACCTCCCTGCTCACCTCACCGCTCGGCGGCGGCGACCCGATGCGGATGCGCCGGCTGCGCCGCGGCCTGCTGCGGATGCACGCCGCCGCGGGGCACGACGTGCGGACCTTCGCCGACGACGAGCGCGTCGAGGCGGGCGAGGTCGACCCGGCCGCGGCGAGCAGCGACCCGTTGCTGGTCGGAATGCTGCGCGACGCCGTCGCGGGCCGGCCCGACCCGCTGTCGATGCTCTCGCCCGCCGAGGCCGCCCCGATGCGCGACGTGGGCCGGCTCCTCGACACCGCCGCCCGCTCGATCGGTGCGGGCGAGCAGGTCGAGGAGACGCTGTGGAAGGTGTGGCGGCGCACCGGCCTGGCGAAGCGCTGGAGCGAGGCCAGCGCCCGCGGCGGCCCCGGCGGCGCGGCCGCCGACCGGGACCTCGACGCGGTCCTGGCCCTGTTCGACGCGGCCGCCCGCTACACCGACCGGCTGCCCGGCGCCGACGTCGGCGGGTTCCTGGAGTACCTGCTCGACCAGCAGCTGCCGGGGGAGACCCTGGCCCCGCAGGCGCCCCGGGGCGGCGCGGTCGAGCTGCTCACCGCACACGGCGCCCGCGGCCGGGAGTGGACGGTCGTGGCCGTGCCCGGGGTGCAGGAGGGGCTGTGGCCCGACGTGCGGCTGCGCGGCAGCCTGCTCGGCCACGAACGGCTCGTCGACCTCGTCGGCGGGGTCGCCGCCCCCGACGACGCGGTCTCCCGCACGGCGCCACTGCTCGCCGAGGAGCGGCGGCTGTTCTACGTCGCCTGCACCCGTGCCCGGACGACGCTGCTGGTCAGCGCCGTGCAGGGGGAGGACGAGCAGCCCTCCCGGTTCCTCGACGAGCTCGACCCCCGCCCCGCCGACGCCGCCGAGGCCCGCCCGGTGCACCGGCCCGAGCGGTCCCTGGTGATGGCCGAGCTGGTCGGGGAGCTGCGGCGCGCCGTCACCGAGCCCGACCACGGCGACCCGGGGCGCGCCGCACGTCGTCACCGGGCGGCGACCCAGCTGGCCCGGCTCGCCGCGGACGGCGTCCCCGGGGCCCACCCCGACGACTGGTACGGCGTCGCCGACCTGTCCGACGGTGCCCCGCTGCGCGCCGAGGGCGAGCTCGTCCCGATCTCCCCGTCCGACGTCGAGACGATCGCCGGCTGCCCGCTGCGCTGGGTCCTGTCCCGGCACGGCGGCGACGAGACCGGCGCGCTGTCGGCGGTCACGGGGTCCCTGGTGCACGCGCTGGTCCAGGCCCGCGCCGCCGGGGCCGACCCGGTGGAGCTGGAGGAGGCGCTGCGCTCGGCGTGGCGGCGGCTGGACTCCGGGGCGCCGTGGTTCGGGCGCCGCGAGCTGGGCCGGGTGCGCGAGATGCTCGCCGCCTTCGACGACTGGGTCCGCCGCAGCCGCACCGAGGGACTGGAGCTGGTGGCCGTCGAGCAGCCGGTGCAGCTGGACCTCGGCGGCGAGGGCGACAGTGAGGGGGACGACCCGGGCCTGCCTCCCGACGGCTCCGGCGCGCGCGACGACGACCCGGCGGGGGCCGCGCTCCTGCCGGTCGACACCGACGGCGCCGGCGCCGGGGGACGCGGTGGCGGGGCCGCGCGGGCGGCCCGGCGGGTCCGGCTGCGCGGGCGGGTCGACCGGCTCGAACGCGACGACCAGGGGCGCCCGGTCGTCGTCGACGTCAAGACAGGGAAGACGGCCACCTCGGCCCGGGCCACCGCCGAGCACCACCAGCTGGCCGTGTACCAGCTCGCGGCCTCGCTCGGCGCGTTCGACCAGCTGGTCGGGGGTGGGGTGGAGCCGGGCGGGGCGCGGCTGTTGTTCCTGGCCGACCGCAAGGCGAACGGGGAGGCGAAGGAGCCCCGGCAGGCGGCGCTGCGCCCGGAGGAGATGGGGCACTGGCGCGACGTGCTGATGACCTGCGCCGAGGACTCGGCGGGGGCGGTGTTCGTCGCCCGCGCCGGGCCGGACTGCGACCGGTGCCCGGTCCGCACCAGCTGCCCCGCGGTCGAGACCGGCCGGACGGTGGTGGACGGGTGAGCGGGTCCGGCCGCGTACCGGGACCGGCCACGCACCCCGTCGTGCCGGACCCGCGGTCAGGTCGTGCGGACGGGCCGGACCCGGCGGTCGGCGACCCGGTCGATGACCAGTGCCGCGCCCAGCCCGAGCGCGACCGCGGCGCAGAACCCGCCGACGGTGTCGGTGGCGTAGTGCGCCCCGATCCGCACCATGCCCGCGCCGACGGTGCCGCCGGCCAGCAACGCCGTCGCGGCCAGGGTGGCGACGGCGGGGCCGGTGCGGGCCACCGGCAGCAGCCCCACCAGCAGCAGTGCGACGAGGAGCCCGATCGACACCGCGCCGCCGGTGTGGCCGGAGGGGAAGGCGTAGCCGTCCGCGGTGGCGGTGCCGATGGTCCGGCCGATCAGCGGCTTGAGCACCGTCGTCGCGACGCCGGTCAGGCCGGGGCCGACGACGGCCAGCACGGCCAGCCGCCGTCGTCGCAGACACAGGGCCAGCCCGGCGAACAGCAGCGCGCACAGCACGACCGTCGGCGGGGACCCGAAGGACACCGCATCGGCGAGCAGGGAGCCCGAGCGGTGCCCCAGCGCGTCCACCGCGGTGTCGGCGCCCCGGTCGATCCGCCCGGCGCTCGCATCGCCGCGGTAGGCCCACGCCAGGACCGCGAAGACGGCGACGGCCGCCGCCACGATCAGTGGCGCCGGCCGTCGCAGCGGTCCCAGCAGGGACGGGTCGTCGGGAGTGGGGCGCACCCGGCCCAGGTTAGCCCGCGCTGCCGAGCCCCAACGCGCTCGCCAGCCGCCGCAGGTCGCCCTCCGGCTCGGCCATCCCGCGCGTGATGACCTGGGCGCAGACGTGGTCGGCGCCGGCGTCGAGATGCTCGTCCAGGCGGGCCGCGACCTGCTCGGGGGTGCCGTGCGCGACGAGCGCGTCGATCAGGGCGTCGCTGCCGCCGTCGTCGAGATCGGACTCGGCCCAGCCGAGCCGCTTCACGTTGTTCCGGTAGTTGACCAGGTCCAGGTAGGGGGCGGCGGCCGGGCGGCCCAGGGCGCGGGCGGCGGCGGGGTCGTCGTCGAGCACCACCTTCTGCTCCGGCGCGATCAGCGGTCCGGTGCCGTAGCGCTCGCGGGTCGAGCGGGTGTGCGCGGGCGTGGTCAGGTACGGGTGCGTCCCGGCGGACCGCTCACGGGCCAGGTCCAGCATCTTCGGGCCCAGCGCCGCGAGGGCGCGAGCCTCGGTCGGGACGCCGAGCTCGTCGAGCCGGCTCACGTAGGCGACGAGCGCCGCGTACGGGCGGGTGTAGTCGCTGGTGGCCTCCGGGTGCCCGACGCCGATCCCGAGCAGGAAGCGGCCCGGGTGCTTCTTCTCGATGCGGTGGAAGGACTCCGCCACCTCGTCGGCGGGGGTGGCCCAGATGTTCACGATGCCGGTGGCGACCGCGAGCGACGTCGTCGCGTCCAGCAGCGACTCGGCCAGGGCGAGGTCCCCGGGCGGGGAGCCGCCGATCCACACCGCGGTGAACCCGAGCTTCTCGATCTCGGCGGCGAGCTCGGGGGACAACCCGGTCTCGTGCCGCCAGACGCCGTACCGGCCGAGGGAGACAGTCATGTCCGTCGACTACCACCGCGCGGGCCGGATCATTCCCGGTCCTACGATGGCCCCTCCACTACCCGAGAGGCTGGAACAGCAGTGATCGACCTCAAGGCGGCCCGACAGGACCCGGACACCTTCCGCACGGCGCTGTCCCGTCGCGGTGCGTCCGCGGACTTCGACGCCCTGCTGGAGGTCGACGCCCGCTGGCGCGAGGCCACCGATCGCGTCGGCGGCCTGCGCGCCGCGGCCAAGCAGCGGCCCAAGGGCAAGCCCACCCCCGAGCAGGTCGAGCGGTTCAAGCAGGAGAAGGAGGAGCTGCGCACCGCCGAGGACGCCCTCGCCGCCGCCGACGTCGAGCGCTCCGAGCTCCTCGCCCGCATCCCGAACCTGCCCGACCCGACCGCCGCCGACGGCATGGCGGAGGAGGACGCGGTCACCGTCCGCACCTGGGGCGAGCCGCCGGTCTTCGACTTCACCCCGCGCGACCACCTGGACCTGGCGTCGTCGACGGGCCGGGTCGACATGGCCCGCGGTGCGCGGCTGTCCGGGTCGCGGTTCGCCTACCGCTTCGGCGACGTCGCGCGGCTCGAGATGGCGCTGTTCCGCTACGTCATGGACAAGCTGGCCGGCGAGGGCTTCGTCCCGGTGCTCGGCCCGGTCCTGGCGAACGAGCGGGCGATGTACGGCACCGGCTTCCTGCCGACGGAGGCGTCGAACCTCTACGAGCTGGAGAAGGACGGCCTCTACCTCACCGGTACCTCCGAGGTCGCGCTCGCCGGGATCCACATGGACGAGATCGTCGAGCTCGACACGCTGCCCGCGAGGTACGTCGCGTTCTCGACGAACTTCCGCCGTGAGGCGGGCGCGGCCGGCAAGGACACCAAGGGCATGTTCCGGGTGCACCAGTTCGACAAGGTCGAGATGTTCGTCTACTGCCTGCCGGAGAACTCCCGGGACGTGCACGAGGAGCTGCTCGCCCACGAGGAGTCGATCGTGCAGGAGCTGGGGCTGCCCTACCGGGTGCAGAACATCTCCGTCGGCGACCTCGGCAACCCGGCCGCGAAGAAGTACGACATCGAGGCCTGGTTCCCCGTCCAGGAGCGCTATCGCGAGATCACCTCGTGCTCCAACACCACCGACTACCAGGCACGACGCCTGAACGTCCGGTTCCGCCGCGAGGCCGGCGCGCCGACCGAGAACGTGCACACGCTCAACGGGACCGGCGCCACCGCCCGCGCCATGCTCGCCATCATGGAGAACTTCCAGGACGCGCACGGGACGGTCACGGTGCCGGAGGTGCTGCGGTCCCACGGTGCCCCCGCGACCGTCGGGACCCCGCCGGCCTGATCCCGGACCGCAGGCGGGGTGACGCGCGCGACCCCGCGACGGGGCAACCGAACGGGAGCCCGCGCGTCCTGCTTGCGTGGAGAAACCGGGGAGCGGTGTGTCGCGGGGCGGGGAGCGCCCGGGCACCTCGCGCCCCGCCGCCCCCGCCGGGCCCGACGCCCGCCGTCCCGGCTCCCACCGCTCCGGGGCGGACCGGCCCGACACCGCGGACTCCGGTCGGCACCGCGCGGCCGAGCCGGCCGCCGACGGACGTCGTGCCGCCGCTCCGTGGCCGACCGGGCGGCGGGCCGCGTCGTCCACGCCCCGGACGGCGGTACCCGCGACCCGGCCCGCACCGCAGGCCGTCCACCGGACGGTGGCCCCGGCGACCGCGGCGGCAGGCCCGGTGGACGCCGCGTGGCCGACCGCCGGCCGCCGCGGGTCGGTGACGTCGGCCCGGCGGGCGTCGCCGGAAGCCGTCTCCGAACCCGCCCGGCCCACCACCCGCGGACCCGTCGCCCGCCCCGAGGACATCGTGGCGTCGACCGCCGCCCTCCACGCCGCGGACCGCACCCCCGTCGGCCGTGTCCCGGAGTCCCGCCGCCCCGGACGGTCGGCGCCCGGGTCGTCGCGCCCCGCCCCGGGCACGCTCACCGCCCCGGACCCGGTCCCCGGCCCACGCCGGGCGCCCCGGCCGCCGGCTGCGGCAGCACCGGCCCCCGCGGTCCGGACCCCGGCTACGGGCCGGGCCCCGGCCGCGCAGAACCCCCCGCCCGGGCGCCCTTCGGCCCGGACCCCGGAAGCGCGGGGACCCGCAGCGCAGGGACCCGCAGCGCAGTCGCCCGTAGGACAGTCGCCCGTAGGACAGTCGCCCGTAGGACAGTCGCCCGTAGGACAGTCGCCCGTAGGACAGTCGCCCGTAGGACAGTCGCCCGTAGGACAGTCGCCCGTAGCGCAGCCCCCCGTGATCCGGACCCTCGTAGCGAGGACCCCTGCGGCGAGGACCCCTGCGGCGCGTGCCTCCGCGACGCCGGAGCCGGTCGCCACGACCTCCCGCATCCGCCCCACCGAACACGGAGCACGGGCCACGGTCATCCGAGCCGAGCGCCCGGACCGCGCCGTCACCGGCCTGCGCCGCCGCATCGCGCACGGCGCCGGCGCGATGGCGCTGGTGCTCGTCGCCGTCGCCGGGCTGACCTGGACCGTGCTCGTCCCGCCGGACGGCACGGCCGTCGCCGCCGACCCGGCGACCTCCGCACTGGACAACCAGCTGCCGCCCCCGCCGCCCCCACCCCCGCCGCAGCAGTGGCGCCAGGTCGGTGGCGACGAGTTCGACGGCTCCCGCGTCGACCGCTCCACCTGGAGCGTCTACAACTCGCCCGGCGGGTTCGGCAACGGCCTGCGCCGCCCGTCCGCGGTCGGCGTCGGCGACGGCCTGCTCACCGTGACCGCGCGCCCCCGGGCCGCGGGCGGGGGCGTCTCCGGCGGCGTCGCGATGCACGCCGGGCAGCTCCACGGCCGCTGGGAGTTCCGCGCCCGCACCGATGTCGGCAACGGCTACAGCCCCGCGATCCTGCTCTGGCCGGACTCCGAGCGGTTCCCCGACGACGGGGAGCTCGACATGATGGAGATCCCGTTCGGCGACCGGCACGCGGCCACCGCCTTCGTGCACTACGGCGCGCAGAACCACATCCTGTCCACCGACACCCCCGGCGACTTCACCCAGTGGCACACCTTCGCCCTGGACTGGCTGCCGGACCGGATCACCTGGTACGTCGACGGGGTGAAGAAGTGGGAGGTCACCGACCGCCGCGCGATCCCCACCACCCCGATGCACCTGGCCGTCCAGCTCGACCAGGGCCCGGCGGCGAAGTGGATCCCCGGCCCGGACGCGAGCACCCCCGACGCGGTACGCCTGCAGGTCGACTGGGCCCGCGTCTTCGCACCGGTCGACGACGCCGGACGGTGACCCGCCGCCGGGCCGGGACGGCGCCGGGTGACGACGCTGTCGGTGCCGCCGGGTAGAACGGTCCGCGTGGACCCCACCCCCGCCGAGCTGGCACACGCGCTCGGTCTGCACCCGCCGACCGAGGAGCAGGCCGCGGTCATCGCCGCGCCCGCCGGGCCGGCGCTCGTCGTCGCCGGGGCGGGGGCCGGCAAGACCGAGACCATGGCGGCCCGCGTCGTCTGGCTGGTCGCGACCGGCCGGGTGCTGCCCGAGCAGGTCCTCGGGCTCACCTTCACCCGCAAGGCCGCCCAGCAGCTGGGCACCCGCGTCCGGTCGCGGCTGCGGCGCCTCGCCGGGGCCCGGCTGCTCGACGACCTGGACCCCTCCGGTGCCCGGCGCGCCGCGCTGCTGGCGGGCGAGCCCACCGTCGCGACCTACCACGCCTACGCCGGGCGCCTGGTCGGCGAGCACGCGCTGCGGCTGCCCGCCGAGCCCGCCGCCCGGCTGCTCGGACCGACCGCGGCCTGGCAGCTGGCCCACCGGGTCGTCTCCACCTGGGCCGCGGACCTGGAGATCGACCGGGTCCCCGCGACCGTCACCGGCTATCTGCTGTCGCTGGCCGGGGAGCTGGGGGAGCACCTCGTCGCACCGGACCAGGTGCGGCGCCTCGCCGAGCGGATGCTGCTGGTGCTGGAGCACGCCCCGCCCGGCAAGCGGCAGCGCGCCGAGCCCTCGGCCGGGTACAAGGCCCGCATCGCCGGGCAGCGGATGCGCTGCGAGCTGCTGCCGCTGGTCGAGGAGTTCGCCCGGCGCAAGCAGGCCGAGCAGGCCATGGACTTCGCCGACCAGATGGCCCTCGCGGCCCGGATCGCCGAGGCCGACCCGGAGGTCGGGCGGATCGAGCGGTCCCAGTACCGGGCCGTGCTGCTCGACGAGTACCAGGACACCGGGCACGCCCAGCGGGTGCTGCTCCGCGCCCTGTTCGGCGTGCCGCCCGGGCTCGCCCCGGAGCCGGACGACGGCCCGGACCACCGCTCGGTCACCGCGGTGGGCGACCCCTGCCAGTCGATCTACGGCTGGCGGGGCGCGAGCGCCGGCAACCTGGCGCGCTTCCGCACCGACTTCCCCGCCGCGGGCGGCGACCCCGCGCCCGTGCACGGGCTGCTCACCAGCTTCCGGAACCCGGCCGAGGTGCTCGTCCTGGCCAACCGGGTCTCCGAGCCGCTGCGGACCGCACCCGGCACCGTCCGGGTGGGGGAGCTGCGCCCGCTCGACGGCGCCGGCCCCGGCGACGTCCGGGCCGCCCTGCTCCCCGACGTCGCGGCCGAGGTGGCCTGGACCGCCGACGGCATCGCCGAGCGCTGGCACGCCGGCCACGACGAGGGCACCCCGCCCACCGCGGCCGTACTGGTCCGGCGCCGCTCCGACATGGACGCGCTCGCCGCCGCGCTGCGCGACCGGCGGGTTCCGGTCGAGGTCGTCGGGCTCGGTGGGCTGCTGTCCACCCCCGAGGTCAGCGACCTCGTCTCCGCGCTGCGGGTGGTGTCCGACCCGCTCGCCGGACCGGCCGCCGTCCGGCTGCTGACCGGCCCGCGCTGGCGGCTCGGGATCGCCGACCTGGCCGCGCTGTGGCAGCGCGCCCGCGAGCTCGTCCCGCACCGCCCGGCCCGCCCCGGGCCGCTGTCGGCCGCCGACCTGGCCCTCGGCGCACTGCCCGGCGAGCAGGCCGAGCAGGCCGGTCTCGTCGACGCCCTCGACGACCCGGGCGGCCCGGAGCGCTACTCCCCGGCCGGGTTCGACCGGATCCGGCGCATCGGCCGCGAGCTCGCCCAGCTGCGGGCCCGCACCGCGGCCCCGCTGACCGACCTGGTCGCCGACGTCGAACGGACCCTGCTGCTCGACGTCGAGACGATGGCCCGCCCCGGCCCCACCGGGCGGGCGCACCTCGACGCGTTCGCCGACGTCGTCGCCGACTTCGCCGCCGGTGCGGACGTGTCGTCGCTACCGGGGCTGCTCGACTACCTGGAGACCGCCGAGCAGGCCGAGGAGGGACTGACCCCCGGCGAGGTGGAGGTCGCCCCGGACCGGGTGCAGATCCTGACCGTGCACGCGGCCAAGGGGCTGGAGTGGGAGGTCGTCGCCGTCCCGCACCTGGTCGCGCAGGTCTTCCCCGGCCGCAAGATGTCCGGCTCCTGGCTGAAGGACCCGGCCGCGCTGCCGGTGCCACTGCGCGGCGACGCCGACGACCTGCCCGGCCTGCACCTGCCCCCGCCCGGCGCCGACCGCAAGCAGGTCGAGACCGCGCTCGACGACCACGACGACGCTCTGGACGAGCGCCGTCTCGCCGAGGAGCGCCGGCTGTTCTACGTGGCGCTCACCCGGTCCGAACGGGTGCTGCTGGTGTCCGGGCACCGCTGGCCCGCGACGGGGGAGAAGCCGAAGGAGCCGTCGGTGTTCCTGACCGAGCTCGCCGAGATCCTGGAGGGCCCCGGCGGCTCCGAGGTCGGCGTGCTGGCGCAGTGGGCACCGCCGCCCGACCTGGACACCGGCAACCCGGCGCTGGGCGTCGAACGCACCGCGCAGTGGCCGCCGGACCCGTTCGGCGACCGCGCCGACGACGTGCGCTCCGGGGCGGACCTGGTCCGCGCCGCGCTGCGGGCCCGGCGCCCGAAGCGGCCGCGCCGCGCCGCGCCCGCCCAGCTCGCTCTGGAGCTGCCGGCGGCTCCCGACGCGGAGCCCCCGGCCGGCGTGGTCGACGCCGAGGGGGACCCCGAGGGCTGGGCCGCCGACGTCGACGTCCTGCTCGCGGAGCGGGCCGCCGCCGCGCTGCGGCCCACGGTGTCGCTGCCCGGGCGGTTGTCGGTGAGCCGGCTCGTCGAGCTCGCCGACGACCCGGACGCGCTCGCCGTGCGGCTGCGTCGCCCGGTGCCGATGCCGCCCAACCAGCACGCGCGCCGCGGCACCGCGTTCCACGCCTGGCTGGAGCAGCGCTTCGGCGCGGAACGCCTGCTGGACATCGACGAGCTGCCCGGCGCCGCCGACGAGTCGGTCTCCTCGGAGACCGACGCGACCGAGCTCGCCGAGCTGCAGGCCGCGTTCGAGGCGTCGGAGTGGGCGGACCGGCGGCCCGTCGACGTCGAGGTGTCGTTCGAGACGGTGCTGGCCGGGGTCGCCGTGCGCGGCCGGATGGACGCGGTGTTCGCCGACCCCGACGGCGGCTGGACGGTCGTGGACTGGAAGACCGGTGGCCTGCCCGCCGAGGACCGCAGGCAGGTGGTCGGGGTGCAGCTGGCCGCGTACCGGCTGGCGTGGGCGGCGCTGCAGGGCGTCGAGCCGGACCGGGTGCGGGCGGCGTTCCACTACGTCCGCGCCGGCGTCACCCTCCGCCCGGCCGACCTGCTCGACGCCCGCGCGCTGCACGACCTCGTCGCCGGGGTGCCGACCGTCTCCGCCGCCGAGGTGTAGCCGCAGAACGCGGAGAGCCCGCGCCCCCGCCGGCGGGGACGCGGGCTCTCCGCGTGGGGTGGCTCGGGTCAGTGCGACTCGGCCTTGGCGATGCCGGCACCGGTCAGGGACCGGACCTCCATCTCGGCGTACTTGCTGCCGTCGTGGCGCTTCTGCCCGATGTAGGTACCGACCACGCCGAGCAGGAACGACAGCGGGATCGAGACCAGGCCGGGGTTGGCCAGCGGGAACCAGGCGAAGTCCGCGGTCGGGAAGATCGAGGTCTCCTTCCCGGAGACCACCGGCGAGAAGACGATCAGCACCAGGGTGCTGATCAGGCCGCCGTAGATCGAGAACAGGCCGCCGGTGGTGTTGAACCGCTTCCAGAACAGCGAGTAGAGGATCGTCGGCAGGTTCGCCGACGCCGCCACCGCGAAGGCCAGCGCCACGAGGAAGGCGACGTTCTGGTCCTTCGCGAGGATGCCGCCGACGATCGCGACCACGCCGATCACGATCGCGGTCCGCCGGGCGACCCGGACCTGGGTGGCCTCGGTGTCCGCGACCTCGCCCCGCTTGATCACGTTGATGTAGACGTCGTGCGCGAACGACGCCGACGCGGTGATCGTGAGCCCGGCGACGACCGCCAGGATCGTCGCGAACGCGATCGCGGCGATGGTACCGAGCAGCACCGGTCCGCCGAGGGCGGCGGCGAGCAGCGGGGCGGCGGAGTTCACCTTGCCCGGCGCGGCCTGGATGGCCTCCGGCCCGACGATCGCACCGGCGGCGAAGCCGATGACCAGGGTGAACAGGTAGAACAGGCCGATCAGCCAGATCGCGACCTCGACCGACTTCCGGGCCTCCTTCGCCGTCGGCACCGTGTAGAAGCGCATCAGGACGTGCGGCAGACCCGCGGTGCCGAGGACGAGCGCGATCCCGAGGGAGATGAAGTCGATCTGCGAGGTCAGCGACGCACCGTACTGCTGGCCGGGGGCGAACAGGCCCTCGCCCTTGGGCGAGCCGTCCGCGGCGGCCTGCATGATCGACGAGAAGTTGAAGCCGAACAGCGCCAGCGCCCAGATCGTCATGACCAGTGCGCCCGTGATGAGCAGCACCGCCTTGATCATCTGGACCCAGGTCGTACCGCGCATGCCGCCGATGAGGACGTAGGCGATCATCACGACGCCGACGACCGCGATCACGACGCCCTGGGCGAAGCCGCCCGAGATACCGAGCAGCAGCGAGACCAGCGCACCGGCACCGGCCATCTGCGCGAGCAGGTAGAAGAACGACACCGCGAGCGTCGAGGTGGCCGCCGCGGCGCGGATCGGGCGCTGCTTCATCCGGAACGCCAGGACGTCGCCCATGGTGAAGCGGCCGGTGTTGCGGAGCAGCTCCGCGACCAGCAGCAGCGCGACCAGCCACGCGACCAGGAACCCGATCGAGTAGAGGAAGCCGTCGTAGCCGTTGATCGCGATGGCGCCGGCGATCCCCAGGAACGACGCCGCCGAGAGGTAGTCACCGGCGATCGCGAACCCGTTCTGGGTGCCGGAGAAGCCTCCGCCGGCGGTGTAGAAGTCGGCCGCGGTCTTCTTCGCGTGCCGGCTGTTGACGTAGAACACGATGCCCAGCGTCACGATGACGAACGCCAGGAAGATCGAGATGTTCAGCGCGGGGTTGCTGTCCGCCGTCGCCGCCAGGACTGTCGGGCTCATCGGGTCCCCTCGATCTCGCCGCGGAGCTTGGACGACAGCGGGTCGAGCACGCGGTCGGCGTAGCGGATGTAGACCACGGTGATCGCGAAGGTCGACACGAACTGCAGCAGCCCGAGGATCAGCCCCAGGTTGATGTTGCCGAGCACCGGGGTGGCCATGAAGTCCGTCGCGAAGGTCGCGAGCAGCACGTACAGCAGGTACCAGGCCAGGAACCCGGCGGTCACCGGGAACACGAACCCACGCAACCGCCTGCGCAGCTCCTGGAAATCGGGGCTCGCCTGTACGGCGCCCCAGTCGGGAGTGTCCGGCGTCGGACCGCCGGGCTGCTCGTCGGACTCGGTCGTACTCACGTGTATGCCTCCTTGCACAAGCCACGCACGGCCACGGGACCGGACCCAGGAAAGGGCCTTCGGGCCGTGTGCGGAACCCCACATGCACGCTCCGGGCGGCCCAAGATGCGAGCGGCCGACGACCGGACGATCGAGCGCGGCACCGAACGACGAGCGGTCTTGACGCTGATGTCGCCGCTACGCTAGAGCCTTCACTCCCGATCGGCCAGATGGAGCCGCAGCATCGTAGCTTCCGCGTCCGACGGAACGTGATCGCCCAGTGACACGGCGATCATGACGAGGAACGCGCAGGGCACCGACCACAGCGCGGGCTGGGCGAGCAGCATGCCCGCCGTCCCGCCGAGCCCGAGTGCGGCGCCCAGCGCCATCGACCCGACCGTCGCGAGCAGCCCGGTGACCATTCCGGCGTAGGCGCCGCGCGCGGTCAGTCCCTTCCACCACAGGCCGAGCACCAGCAGCGGGCAGAACGTGGACGCCGCGACGGTGAACGCCGAGGTCACCGCCGCGCTGACGTCGACGCGCACCATCAGCAGCGCCGCCGGTACGACGGCCGCCGACGCGGCCAGCGCGGTCAGCCGCAGCCGGCGCAGCCCTGAGGGCATGAGGTCGTGCGCGAGCGCGCCGGACAGCGCGAGCAGCAGCCCGAGCGAGGTGGCCAGGAACGCGGCGAACGCCCCCGCGGTGAGCATCGCGGTCAGTGCCGCCGCGGTGCCGCCGCCGGTGACCCGGCCGGGCAGCGTGACGATCGCGGTGTCGGTGCCCTGCGAGAGGTACAGCTCGGGGGTGAGCACCGTCCCGAGCAGCCCGTAGACGATCGGGAACAGGTAGAACGCGCCGAGCATCGCGATGGTGATCGCCGCGGTGCGCCGGGCGCCGCGCCCGTCCGGGCTGGTGTGGAAGCGCACGATGATGTGCGGCAGCCCCATCGTCCCCAGCGCCGTCGCGACCAGCACCGACCAGGTCGTCAGCAGCGGCGAGGTGTCGGCGGTGCCGAGCAGCGGCAGCGCCCACTCGGCGCCGCCGGGCACCGGCAGCCTCGCCCGGTCGCCGCC
The DNA here is from genome assembly GCF_040105315.1 of Pseudonocardia tropica. Classification (NCBI taxonomy): domain Bacteria; kingdom Bacillati; phylum Actinomycetota; class Actinomycetes; order Pseudonocardiales; family Pseudonocardiaceae; genus Pseudonocardia; species Pseudonocardia tropica. Next base: position 30,556 of record NZ_JBEDNP010000011.1, on the reverse strand, counting down.
GAGCTCGGGCACGGCGGCGCCGTCGGGGAAGACCCAGACGGCGTCGGCGGCCGCGTGGTGCGGGCCGGGGGCCAGCGGGACCGGCGACCCGTCGACGACGACGACGGTCGGTTCGGTCAGCACCAGCTCGGTGTCGAGCCGGAAGTCGACCGGGGTCTCGGCGGTGAACCGGGTGAACTCCGGCGGTGCGGCCATGTCGGCGCGCAGCTGCGGCCCGGCGAGCAGCAGCAGCCAGATCGCGGGCCCGGCGAACAGCAGGAGCTTGAGCGCGAACTGGAACGCCTGCACGTAGGTGGCGGCCCGCATCCCGCCCAGCGCCAGGGTCAGCCCGACGGCGAGCCCGGACACCACGACCCCGACCCAGTAGTCGACGCCCGACACCAGCGTGAGCAGCTGCCCGGCCGCGACGATCTGCGGCACCAGGTAGAGCACCGCGATCACCACGACGACCACCGCGCAGAACCGGCGCAGCGACCGCGACCCGAGGCGGGCCTCGGCGAACCCGGGCACGGTCAGCGCCCCGGAGCGGCGCATCGGCGCGGCGACCAGCGCGAGCATCAGCAGGTAGCCCGCGGCGAACCCGACCGGGTACCAGAGCGCACCGGTGCCCTCCTTGATCACCAGCCCGGCGACGCCGAGGAAGGACGCCGCCGACAGGTACTCCCCGGAGACCGCGGCCGCGTTGAGCATCGGCGAGGTCCGCCGGGACGCGACGAGGAAGTCCGAGGTGGTACGCATCGCCGCGACGCCACGTGCCCCGATCAGCACCGTGACCAGCAGCAGGGCGACGACCGCGGCGGCCGTCACGGGCGTTCCGCGCGTTCGGCCCGGCGCAGGTGCCACCACGCCAGCGCGCCGAGCAGCGGGTACGGCAGCCAGGCGACCGCGATCCAGCTCAGCGGGAGCCCCCCGACCCGCCACTGGGCCAGGTCCGGCGCGAGCCGCAGCAGCACCGGCAGCCCGAACAGCAGCACCGCGGCGCAGGCGAGGGTGACCACGGCACGCCGCAGCTGGGCCCGGCGCAGACCGCGGGCCCGCTCGGTCAGTCCCGGGTCGAGCGCCGCGGCCTGCTGCGGGCGCGGTACGGACGTACCCCGCTCGGGCGGTGCGCTGACCGCGACCCGGCGCGGGCGGGCGGTCACGGCCGCCCCCGGCCGCTTCCCGGGCCGTCGAGCGCCCCGGAGGTGGCCGCGGCGAGCAACTGGTCGCGCAGGTCCCGGGCGTGGCGACGGCTGACCGGCACGTCACCGGCGTCGGTGTGGGCGAGCAGTCCGCCGCCGGCGTCGCTGCGCAGCTCGCGGACCGCGGGCAGGTGCAGCAGGAAGCTGCGGTGCACCCGGACGAAGCGGTGCGGGTCCCAGTGCTCCTCCAGCCGGGACAGCGGGATCCGCACCAGGTGCGAGCCCCCGGGCAGGTGCAGCCGCACGTAGTCGCCGTGGGCCTCGGCGAAGCGGACGTCCTCGCGGCGGACGTAGCGGGTGCGCCCGGCGGCCTCCACCGGCAGCACGGCGAGCTCGTCGACGCGGGGGAGCGCGGGCCCGGCCGGCTTCGGTGCGGTCGCCCCCGGCGTGCCCGGCCCGGCGGCCGAGCGGCCGGCCCGGGCGCGGTGCACCCGGCCGAGCGCGTCGGCGAGCCGGTCCGCGCCGACCGGCTTGAGCAGGTAGTCGACGGCGCCGAGGCCGTACGCGGCGACGGCGTGCTCCTCGAACGCCGTCACGAAGACGATCTCCGGCGGCGTGGCCATCGCGGCCAGCACACCGCCCAGCTCCAGGCCGTCCATCCCGGGCATGGTGATGTCGAGGAAGACGGCGTCGAACCGACCGGTGGGGATCGCGCGCAACGCCTCGACCGCGCCGCCGGCCCGGGCGACCTCGGCGACGTCGGGCGCGTCGGCCAGCAGCGCGCAGATCTCGTCGAGGGCGGGGGCGACGTCGTCGACGGCCAGCACGCGCAGCGGCTCGGCGGAGGGTGTCACCTCAGATCACCACCCCGGGCTGGAACCGCGGGATCCGCAGCACGATCCGGGTGCCCGCGCCGGGCGCGGTCTCGATGACCAGGCCGTGGTCGGAGCCGTAGACCGCGCGCAGCCTGCGGTCGACGTTCACCAGCGCCAGCCCGGCGCCCTCGGCGGTGCCGGCCAGCACGGCACGGGCGTGCTCGGGGCTCATGCCCGGCCCGTCGTCGTCGACGGTGATCACGCAGACGTCCCCCTCGGCCTCGCCGCTGACCTGCACCAGCCCGCCGTCGGGGGAGCGCTCCACGCCGTGCTGCACCGCGTTCTCCACCAGCGGCTGCAGCGCCAGCACCGGGACCGGCACCGGCAGCACCTCCGGCGCCACCCGCACCTGCACCCGCAGCCGCTCGCCCAGCACGGCGCGGGCGAGGGTCAGGTAGGCCTCGACCGAGCGGAACTCCCCGGCCAGCGGCACGTAGTCCCCGCGTGCGGCGAGCGAGTGCCGGATGAACTCGGCGAAGGTCTCCAGGAGGTCGCGGGCGCGCGCCGGGTCCGAGCGGACGAACGAGGCGATCGTGGTGAGCGCGTTGTAGACGAAGTGCGGCGAGATCTGGGCCCGCAGCGCGCGCAGCCGGGCGGCCTCGGCCTCGGCCTCGCCGTCGGCCAGGCGGGCGCGTTCGAGGGCGTCGGCGACGAAGGCGGCGGCCCGGCGGGCGGCGGCCGTCCCGACCCCACCGGCCAGGACGAGCACCGGCCCGTCGCCGACGGGCAGCGCGGTGCGGCCGGCCTCGGTGAGCCGTCGCCCGCGGGCCCGCCCGGCGAGCGCGACGCCGTCGGCGCGGCCGGGGCCCCACCACGAGTCGGGCAGGCCGGGCCGGACCAGCCCCGCCGCCTCGGCGCCACAGAGCCCGGCGAGCCGGCGCAGCGCCTCGGTCGCGGCGGCGGACCCGGCCGGTTCGCGCAGGCCGGCGGCGACGGCGACGCCCGTCTCGAGGACCTCGGTCGGGTCCGGCCCGGGTGCGGCGGCGCCGCGGAACCGGCGCGCGCTCAGCCGCGGCCGCAGCGACGTGCGCGCAACCGGCGTCGCACGTTCGTGGTCCCCCTCGGCCGACACCTGAGTGAGGATAGGGCCCGCGCGGTCGGTGCGGTGCGACCTGGGCGCTAGCCTTCGCACGTGATCGGCTCCACCCGGCTCGGCGCACTCGATCCCCAGGTCGAGGGTGCGCTGCGGATGCCGGACACGCGGTCGGGCCCGGTGCGCTCGCTCATGACCCGTCTGGGGATCGCGGTGTTCGCGCTCGGCGCGACGACGTTGATCGTCTTCTTCGGGCGCGACGGCTACCTCGACAACAACGGTGCGGGCGAGCTCTCGCTGCTCGACGCGCTCTACTACGCGACGGTGTCGCTGTCGACGACCGGCTACGGCGACATCGTCCCGGTCAGCCCGACGGCCCGTGCCATCAACATCGCGGTGATCACCCCGCTGCGGGTGCTGTTCCTGATCGTCCTCGTCGGTACGACCGTCGAGCTGCTCACCGAGCGCTCGCGGCAGTCGTTCCGGATCCAGCGCTGGAGGTCGCGCGTGCGCGAGCACATCGTCGTCGTCGGCTACGGCACCAAGGGTCGCGCGGCGGTGCAGACGCTGCTGGGCGACGACGTGGACCCCGGGAAGATCGTCGTCGTCGACACCGACCGGGCGCGGCTGGACGTGGCCTCCGGGCTGGGCCTGGTCACCGTGTCCGGCAACGCGACCCGCTCCGCGGTGCTGCGCATCGCCGGGGTGCAGCTGGCGACGACGCTGGTCGTCGCCCTGGACCGCGACGACACCGCGGTGCTGGTCACCCTCACCGCCCGCGAGCTGTCCAAGTCGATCTCGATCGTCGCCGCGGTGCGCGAGGCGGAGAACGTGCACCTGCTCCGCCAGTCCGGCGCCAGCTCGGTGATCGTGTCCGACGAGACGGCCGGGCGTCTGCTCGGCGTCGCGACCCGCTCGCCCGCCGTGGTCGAGGTGGTGGAGGACCTGCTCACCCCGGACGCCGGCTTCGCGATCTCCCAGCGCCAGGTCGAGCCGACCGAGGTCGGCGGCTCCCCGCGGCACCTGCCCGACATCGTGCTCGGCGTGGTGCGCGGCGAGCAGCTCCACCGGGTGGACTCGGCCGCCGTCGACGCGCTGGAGCGGGGTGACCAGCTGCTCTACGTCCGCAAGGCGACCCCGCCGGACGAGGAGTAGCCCGCCCCTCGATCCGGGCCTTGACCTGAACCGAACTTCAGGTCGCACGGTGGTGACCATGCGATCACCGACCGGCTACGCCGACCTCGCCGGGCTGATGACCCGGATGACCGGCGACGAGAAGCACGAACCCGCCGCCACCTCCACCCTCGACGTCCTGTGGGTCCTCTACGACCGCATCCTGCGCGTCGACCCGCGGCACCCCGACGACCCCGACCGCGACCGCTTCCTGGTCTCCAAGGGGCACGGCCCGATGGCGCTCTACGCCGTCCTCGTCGCCCGCGGGTTCCTCGACGACCACCTGCTCGACCGGTTCGCCGGGTACGACTCGACCCTCGGGCACCACCCCGACCGCACGCTCGTGCCCGGGGTGGAGATCTCCTCCGGCTCGCTCGGCCACGGGCTCGGCCTGGCCGTCGGCACCGCGTCGGGACTGCGGCTGCAGGGCCGCGACGCGCGCACCGTCGTCCTCGTCGGCGACGCCGAGCTCGACGAGGGCTCCAACTTCGAGGCGATCCAGTACGCGGGCCGCGCCGGGCTGTCCGGGCTGAGCGCCGTCGTCGTCGACAACGGCTCGGCCTCGCACGGCTGGCCCGGCGGGATCGCAGGGCGCTTCGCCGCGGAGGGCTGGGCCGCCGTCGACGCCGACGGCCGCGACCACGACGACCTCGAACGCGCCTTCCGCACCGCACACCCCGACCGGCCGCTCGCGGTCGTCGCCCACGTCGAACCGAAGGGGAGCCCGCGATGAGTGCCTCTGCTCTGCTCACCGATACGCAGCACGCCAGCACCTCCGAGCCCGTGACCCCTCCCGACCAGCGGGAACGCTTCTACGGCCTGCTGCCCGAGCTGATCGCCTCCGACCCGCGGGCCGTCGCGCTCCTGGCCGACATCGGCGCCGGCTACGTCGACGTCCCGCCCGGGCTCGCCGACCGCGTGATCAACGTCGGCATCCGCGAGCAGTTGCTCGTCTCCGCCGCCGGCGGGCTCGCGCTGGCCGGGATGCGCCCGGTCGTGCACACCTTCGCGCCGTTCCTCGTCGAACGGCCCTACGAGCAGCTCAAGCTCGACCTCGGCCATCAGGGTGTCGGGGCGCTGCTGGTGTCGGCCGGCGGGTCCTACGACATGGCGGGCGCGGGGGAGACCCACTTCGGCCCGCGCGACGTGCCGCTGCTCGACACCCTCGAGGGCTGGACCGTGCACGTGCCCGGGCACGCCGACGAGGCCGAGGCGCAGCTGCGCGCCGCCCTGCCCGGCGAGGACCGGGTCTACGTCCGGCTGTCGGGTGCGTCCAACGCTCGGCCGTACGGCTCCGGGCCGTCGATGACGGTGCTGCGCCGTGGGGGCCGGGGGACGGTCGTCGCCGTCGGGCCGCTGGCGGACCGGACGCTGGCCGCCGTCGAGGGGCTCGACGTCACCGTGCTCTACGCGCCCACCGTGCGCCCGTTCGACGCGGCCACGCTGCGCGCCACGCTGTCCGAGCCGGACGTCGTGCTCGTCGAGCCGTACCTGGCCGGCACCTCGGTGCGGCCGGTGGCCGAGGCGCTGCACGACGTGCGGCACCGGGTGCTCGGGCTCGGGGTGGGCGTCGCCGAGCTGCGCCGCTACGGCAGCCCGGACGACCACGACGCGGCGCACGGCCTGGACGTCGCGGGCATCCGGCGATCGGTGACGCGGTTCCTCTCGTAGGGTCGGGTCGTGCGTCTGGCCACCTGGAACGTGAACTCCGCGAAGTCCCGGCTGCCGCGGCTGCTGCCGTGGCTCGACGAACGGGAACCCGACGTCGTCTGCCTGCAGGAGACCAAGCTCTCCGACGACGACTTCGCCGCGGGCTTCGCCGAGGCCCTGGCCGAGCGCGGCTACGCGAGCGCGCACCACGGCCGGGGCCGGTGGAACGGCGTCGCACTGCTGTCGCGGGTCGGGCTCGACGACGTCGTGCGCGGCCTGCCCGACGAGCCCGTCTTCACCGAGGGCGGGCTGGCGGAGCCGGACGCGCGCGCCGTCTCCGCCACCTGCGGCGGGCTGCGGATCACCTCGGTCTACGTGCCGAACGGCCGCAGCCCGGAGGACCCGCACTACGCCTACAAGCTGCGCTGGCTCGCCGCGCTGCGTGACCAGGTCGCGGCGGGCGACCCGGACTCGACGGTGGTGGCCGGGGACGTCAACATCGCCCCCACCGACGACGACGTCTGGGACCGCTCCCTGTTCGACGGCGCCACCCACGTCACCCCCGACGAGCGGGCCGCGCTCGCCGCGCTGCTCGGGACCGGGCTGCGCGACGTCCTGCGCGAGCGCTGGCCCGACGAGCGCGTGTTCAGCTACTGGGACTACCGGGCCGGCCGGTTCCACCAGGACCAGGGGATGCGGATCGACCTGGTGCTGGCCGGGTCGGGCCCGGCCGACCGTCGCGCGGCGGTGTGGGTGGACCGCAAGGCGCGCAAGGGGAAGTCGCCCAGCGACCACGCCCCGGTCGTCCTCGACCTCGACGAGGCCCCCGACGGCGACGTCGGCCCGGTCGTCCCGCCGCCGTCGGCTCCGGCGCCGCTCAGCCGTCCGCGATAGCCACTCGCCGCCCGTGTGCGACCCGTCGTGTGGTTCGGGTTGCAACCTTCGGACTAAGTCGATAGCCCATAAGGTGTACACCGCTACCTCCGGGGGATGACTCGCATGATGCGTACGACCACCAACCACCCGCGCCGGATCAGCCGCACCGTCGGTGCCGCCGTCGCCGCGACCGCGCTCGTCGGGCTGACCGCCTGCGGTGGCGAGACGCCGCAGGTGCCGAACCTGCCCGACAACCTCCCGCAGGTCCCGGGCGTCGGCGACCCGCGCCAGGCGTTCGGCGACGCGCACCAGAAGGCCCTCGGCCTCGCCGCGCTCGGCGGCATCGGCCTGGAGCAGGGCGTCGGGGACACGGTCAAGGAGCTCGCGCCGCAGGTGCAGGGCGAGGGCCAGCAGATCGACGACAAGCTGCGGGGGCTGGCGTCGTCGGTCGGCGTCTCGCTGCCCGACCAGGTCTCCCCGGAGGTCCAGTCCCAGGTCGACGACCTCAAGGCCCGCACCGGTGAGCAGTTCGACCAGGGTTGGCTGCAGGCCGCGCAGGAGCAGGTCGGACAGCTCAGCGACCAGGCCCAGCAGCTGCTGAACGTGCCCGGCCTGCCGCCGGAGCAGCTCGACCAGGCCCGGGCGCAGCTCACGAACCTGGGTGAGCTGAAGACCAAGCTGGACCAGGCCGCGGCCGAGGCCGGCGCCACGACCCCGGGCTCCGGTTCGGACAACCCCGGGAGCGGCACCGACGGGAACGCCGCCGGGTCCGGCGACGGGACCGCGCCCGGTGCGGACACCGGCACCGGCACCGGCACCGGCACCGGCACCGGAAACGGCAACGGCACCGGCTCGGCCTCCGGTTCCGGTGACGCCGCGGGCCAGGGCGGCTCCGGCGCGCCCGCCGTCGACGCCGGCACCGGCGGCCAGGCCGCGTCGGCGTCCGACGCCGCGCTGCCCGTCGCGCTCGGCGGTGCCGGGCTGCTGCTGCTCGTCGCCGGTGCCGTCCGGCTGCGTCGCGCCCGCGCGTGACTCCGCAGCGCCGGCGCCCGGCCGGGGGCGTCCGGGGAGCGGCCGCGCTGCTGCTCCTCGGCGTCGCCCTGCTGGGCGCCGGTGCCGGTCTCGCACTCGGTGCCGACGCCCGCGTCGAGGCGAGCGACCTCGGCGCCGTGCCCGCGGGACCCGTCCCCGCCGCGACGCGTGCGGTGCCGGTGGCCCGGGCGCTGCCGGTCCTGGCGCCGCCCGACCCGGTTCCGGTGACCGGGGTGCCCGACGCCGCGGCGTTGCCGGGGGAGGGTGCGCCGGGTCCCCCCGGTGTGGCTGCGGTGCCGGCCGCCCCGCCCGCCGCGCTCCCGGCCGGCCCGCTCCCCGGCCCCGGTGACCGCACCGGCCCCCCGCCCCGCTCCACCGGCCCGGCGCCGATCGCGCCGCGCGAGCCGTGGACCGTCTCGGCGGTCTACCCGCCGCCCGCAGCCGAGCCCGGCGCCGCGTCGCCGCCGGTCGTCCCGGCCGTCCTGGAGCTCCCCGCCCGCGGGCTGTCCGCCCCCGTCGACGCGGTCGGCACCGCCCCGAACGGCGGGATGGTCGTCCCCGACCGGGTGCGCACGGTCGGCTGGTGGGCCCCCGGTGTCCTCCCGGGCGGGGCGGCCGGGAGCGCCGTGATCGCCGGCCACGTCGACTCGCGCACCCAGGGCATCGGGTTCCTGTCGGTGCTGCCGCAGCTCGTCGCGGGCGAGCCGGTCGCCGTCCGCGGCGCCGACGGCCGCACCGCGACCTACCGGGTCGTCGCGCGTCGCGAGTACGGCAAGCACGACCTCCCGCGCGAGGTGTTCCGCCGCGACGGCGACCCGCAGCTCGTCCTCGTCACCTGCGGCGGGGTGTTCGACCCGGCCGCGGGGAGCTACGAGTCGAACATCGTCGTCTACGCCGTGCCGACCGCTGCGCCCTGAGCCGTCCTCCCCGGATACCCACTCGGGCCCGCGACGGCGACCGCCTACCCTGACCTGCGTGAGCAGCACCGTGACCACCCCGCAGCAGACGACCGAGGCGCCCGAGTTCGCCGCCGTCCGTGAGGCCGCGCAGCGCGCCCGGGCCGCCGCCCCGGCCGTCCGCGCCGCGGGCGAGGGGCGGATCGACGACGCCCTGCGTGCCGCCGCCTCGCTGATCCGGGACCGGGCGCACGAGCTGCTCGACGTCAACGCCGCCGACGTCGACGCCGCCGAGCGGAACGGCATGGCCGCGGGCCTGCTCGACCGGCTGCGTCTGGACCCCGAGCGGCTCGCCGGCATCGCCACCCAGCTCGAGGTGCTCGCCGCGACCCCCGAGCCGCCCACCGAGTGGCCGGTCCGCACGCTGGAGACCGGTGAGCGGGTGTTCGAGCGGCGCATCCCGGTCGGCGTCATCGGCGCGGTGTTCGAGGCCCGTCCGAACGTGACCGTCGACGTCGCCTCGCAGGTCCTCAAGGCCCGCAGCGCCGCCGTCCTGCGCACCGGGTCCGCCGCGCTCGGCAGCGCCACCGCGCTCGTCGAGCAGGTGCTGCGTCCCGCGCTGGCCGACGCCGGGCTCCCCGAGGCCGCCGTGCAGCTCGTCCCGCTGCCCGGCCACGCCGGCGCCGAGGCCCTGGTCGGGCTGCCCGACCTGGTGCCGCTGGTCGTCGTCCGCGGGTCCGGGGACGTCACCCGCAAGCTGTCCGTGCTGGGCGCCACCGCGGGCACCCGGGTGCTCGCCCACGCCGACGGCGGCGGCGTCCTCTACCTCGACTCCAGCGCCACCGAGGCCGACGTCACCCGCCTGGTCACCGACTCGACCGACCGGCTCGGCGTCTGCAACCGGCTGAACCTGCTGCTCGTCGACCGGCCCGTCTACGACACCCTGCTGCCGGTCGCGAAGGCCGCGCTCGACGCCCGCGGCGTCGCGCTGTCGCTGCCCCCGCACGACCACCCGCTCGGCCACGAGTGGGCCCTGGACTCCGGCGCGGAGGCGCACGTGACCGTCGCGGTCGTCGACGGGCCGGACGACGCGGCCGACACCGCCGCCCGGGAGACCTCCGGCCTGGCCGCGACGATCTGCGCCGCCGACGAGCAGGTCGCCCGGCGCTTCATCGACCGCTACACCGGCACCGGGGTGTTCTGGAACGCCCCGTCCCGGCTGCTCGACGGCTACAAGCTGCTCGGGCTGCCCGAGACCGGCATCAACGTCGACCACACCCCCGGCCCGCGCGGCCCGGTCACCTACCGCGACCTCGGGCTGCGCCAGTTCGTGATCCTGCCGCCCGAGCACGCCTGACCGGGCAGGTTGTCGGGGGTGGGGGATAGCCTCGCCCCCGTGTCCGTGATCGCCGACAAATCCGCTCTCGAGCTGCACCGGGCCACGCTGGCCAACGGGCTGCGCGTGCTCGTCGTCCCGGACCCGGCCACCCCGGTGGTCGGGGTCTCGGTGCACGTCGACGTGGGCTTCCGTTCCGAGCCGGAGGGCCGCACCGGCTTCGCGCACCTGTTCGAGCACCTGATGTTCCAGGGCAGCGAGAGCCTGGAGAAGCTGGAGCACTTCCGGCAGGTCCAGTCCGCGGGCGGGATCTTCAACGGCTCGACCCACCAGGACTACACCGACTACTTCCAGGTGCTGCCCGGCGCGGCGCTGGAGCGGGCGCTGTTCCTGGAGTCCGACCGGCTGCGCGCCCCGAAGCTCACCGTCGAGAACCTGCGCAACCAGGTCGACGTCGTGAAGGAGGAGATCCGGCTCAACGTCCACAACCGCCCCTACGGCGGGTTCCCGTGGATCCTGCTGCCGCCGGTCCTCTACGACACCTTCCCGAACGCGCACAACGGCTACGGCGACTTCTCCGAGCTGGAGCAGGCGAGCCTGGACGACGCGGCCGCGTTCTTCGACACCTTCTACGCGCCGGGCAACGCGCTGGTCACCGTGCACGGCGACCTGTCCGAGCACGGCGTCGACGGCACCCTCGCCCTGGTCGAGCGGCACTTCGGGGACATCCCGGCCCGGCCCGTCCCGCAGCGGCCGTCGTTCGCCGAGCCCGCTCCCGGCGCGGAGCGGCGGCAGACCGTGACCGACGCCCACGCCCCGCTGCCCGCCCTCGCGCTCGGCTACCGCGTCCCCGACCCGGCCGCCGAGCCCGACGCCTACCTGGCCCACGCCATGCTCGCCACCGTCCTGGCCGACGGCGAGGCCTCGCGGCTGCAGCGCCGCCTGGTCCACGGCGGCGGCGACGGGGCCGGGCTGGTCACCGACGTCTCGGCGTCCAACGGCCTGATGGGCGGCCCGTTCGACGCCCGCGACCCCGACACCTTCACGATCACCGCGGTGCACCCGGCCGAGGTGTCCGCGGACCGGGTCACCGCCGCGGTCGACGAGGAGCTGGACCGTCTCGCCGAGCAGGGCCCCGGCGCGGAGGAGCTGGAGCGCCAGACCGCCCGCTGGGTCGCCGCGCTGCACCGCGAGGACGACCGCGTCATGTACCGGATGCTCGGGCTCGGCGCCCGCGAGCTGCTCTACGGCCGCGCCGAGCTCGCCGTGGAGCTCCCCGGCAGGCTGGCCGCCCTGACCGGTGCCGACGTCGCCGCCGCGGCCGCCCGGCTGCGTTCGGCCGGGCGGGCCGTGCTGAGGGTCGAGCCGTCCGACGAACCGACCGGGGACGGCGACGCGTGAGCGACCCGACCCGTCCCGGCACCGTGAACCACACCGAAGGGGGCTCCGCGTGAGCGCCGCCCGCACACACCGCAGCGCGGAGGAGATCGGCCGCACCGAGCGCGGCCCGCGCCCGCTGCCCGCGCTCGGCCGCACCAAGGAGGTGCCGCTGCCGGACGTGCTCACCGAGACCCTGCCGAACGGGCTGACCGTCCTGGCCGCGCGCCGCCCCGGGGTCCCGCTGGTCGAGACCGTCCTGCGCATCCCGGCCGCCTCGCCGGAGCCGGTCGCCGACGCCGCCCGCACCGCCGGCACCGAGGTGCTCGCCGAGACCATCCTGACCGGCACCGCGGGCCGCGACCGGATCGGTATCGACGACGCGCTGGCCTCGGTCGGCGGGGAGCTCGGCGTCGCCGTCGACCCGGAGTACCTGCAGGCGGGCGGCTCCGCGCTGGCCACCGGTCTGCCGACGGTCCTCGACGTCCTGGCCGACGTCCTCACCGCCGCCACCCACTCCGACGCCGAGGTCGCCCGCGAGCGGTCCCGGTTGACCGAGCGGATCGCCGTCGCCCGCGCGCAGCCGCGCACCGTCGCCCGCGAGGCGCTGATGCGCCGCCGCTTCGGCGACCACCCCATCGTCTCGGAGATGCCGACCGCCGAGGCCGTCGCCGCGGTCACCCCGGAGCGCGTGCGGGAGCTGCACGCCGACGTCGTCGTCCCGGACGGGGCCAGCCTGGTCCTCGTCGGCGACATCGACCCCGAGGCCGCGATCGCCGAGGTCGCCCGCCGGCTCGGGGGGTGGACCGGCGACCACCCCGCCCGGTGGCTGTCCGCCCCGCCGGTGCCGCGGGCGGGCGACCTGGAGCTGGTCCACCGGCCCGGCTCCGTGCAGTCCCAGCTGCGCCTCACCGCGCCCGGCCTGGACCGCACCGACGAGCGCTACACCGCCTTCCAGCTCGCGAACCTCGTGTTCGGCGGCTACTTCTCCTCGCGCTGGATGGAGAACATCCGCGAGGACAAGGGCTACACCTACGGCGCGCACTCCGGGCAGGAGTTCGTCCCCGGTGGCGCGGTGCTCGGTCTCGACGCCGACGTCGCCTCCGACGTCACCGCCGCCGCCCTGCTCGAGACCCGCTACGAGCTCGGCCGCATGGTGGCGGTCCCGCCGACCGAGCAGGAGGTCACCTCGGCCCGTCGCTACGCGATCGGCTCGCTGCTGATCTCGCTGGACAGCCAGTCCGCGCTGGCCGGCACCCTGTCCGCGCTGCACGCCGCCGGGCTCGACGTCGACTGGCTCCGGGACCGGCCGCGCCGGCTGGAGGAGGTCACCGTCGACGAGGTCGCCGCGGCCGCCACCGCGCTGTTCGCGCCGACCCGGTTCACCGGGGTGGTCGTCGGTGACGCCGACGTGGTCGGGCCGTCGCTCGCCGCGCTCGGCGGCGTGGTCCGCGGAGGCGGGCGATGAGCCCCGGGGACTTCTCCCTGACCGAGGAGCCGGTGCTGTCGCGCAACGCGCTGTCCCGCGACGAGAACCGGCGCCTGGACCCGGGCTACGTGCGCGACACCTGGGCGAAGGCGCGCGTGGTCGTCGTCGACGAGTCCGGGCGGACCCCGGTGGACTGGGAGGTCGAGCCGGGCCGCGAGTTCCGCGAGGTCGACGCCGCCGCCTGGGACGACGCGGCGGGCCGGGGCGGGCACGTCCGGACCCGCGCGGGCACCGACGTCGCCGCGGAGCCGCCGGCCGAGGCCGTGCTGCTCGGCGAGCGCGAGGGCGTCCCGTACTGGGCGGTGCGGGTCGGGACCGAGCGCACCGCCGACAGCGACATCTTCACCGGCGAGGGGGAGTGGGCCGACCTGCGCGCCGCGGGCGCGTTCCTCGACCCGCTCGGGTCCGGGCTGCTCACCGGCGCGGTCGCCACGCTGAACTGGCACGACCGTGCCCGGTTCTGCGCGATCGACGGCACCCGCACCCGCCCGCACGACGCGGGCTGGGCCCGGGTCTGCGACAACGGCCACGAGGAGTACCCGCGTACCGACCCGGCGATCATCTGCCTGGTGCACGACGGCGCGGACCGCGTCCTGCTCGCCCGCCAGCCGGTGTGGCCGGCCGGGCGCTATTCGGTGCTCGCCGGGTTCGTCGAGTCCGGCGAGTCGCTGGAGGCGTGCGTGCACCGCGAGATCTCCGAGGAGGTCGGCATCGCGGTGTCCGACGTGCGGTACCTCGGCAGCCAGGCGTGGCCGTTCCCGCGGTCGCTGATGGTCGGCTTCCACGCGATCGGGGACCCGGACGTGTCACTGACCCCGCAGGACGGCGAGATCGCCGACGCGCTGTGGATCACCCGGGACACGCTGCGGGCGGCACTGGCCCGCGGCGACTGGGGCACCCGGGACGAGCCCGACCCCACCGGCGGGCCGGTGGTCATGCTGCCGGGGAAGGTCTCGATCGCGCGCACCATGCTGGAGTCCTGGGCGGCCGCCGGGGGCTGACCCCGCTCGCGTCGCGGCGGCCCGCCCCCGGTGAGGTACCGGTGGCGGGCCGCCGCGCTCCGTGGTGGGGGTCGGGGGAGGTGTCAGACCCCGAGCCGGGTCTTCACCTCGGAGAAGCTGGGGTTCGTCGCGACCGACTCGTCCGGGAAGACGACGGTCGGCACCGTGCGGTTGCCGCCGTTGGCCTTCTCGACGAACGCCACGGCGTCCGGCTCGCGCTCGATGTCGATCTCGTGGTAGCCGATGCCGGCCTGGTCGAGCTGCAGCTTGAGACGACGGCAGAAGCCGCACCAGCTGGTCGTGTACATCGTCAGGTCCGCCATACCGGGTGCAACGGGCCCGCCCGCGGGATTCTTCCCGCCCCGCTGTGACCTGCCCGCCATCCGGACGGGCGGGACGGGCGACCCGTGACCGTCGGGGGTGGGTGTCAGGATGGGTGGGTGCCGTCCCGATCCACCGCCCGCCCCGCCCGTGCGACCCGCGCCGTGCCGGACCCGGCGGCCCCGATCGGCGCGGACGGTCTGGACCCCGAGCAGCGGGCCGCGGTGCACGCGCCGCGCGGCCCGGTGTGCGTCCTCGCGGGAGCGGGCACCGGCAAGACCCGCACGATCACCCGGCGGATCGCCCACCTGGTGACCTCGGGCCACGTCGCCGCCACCCAGGTCCTCGCCGTCACCTTCACCGCCCGCGCCGCGGGGGAGCTGCGCACCCGGCTGCGCGCGCTCGACGCCTCCGGGGTGCAGGCACGCACCTTCCACGCCGCGGCGTTGCGTCAGCTGCGCTACTTCTGGCCGCAGATGGTCGGCGGCAGCCCGTGGCCGCTGCTCGACGGCAAGCTGCGGCTCGTCGGCCAGGCGGCCGCCCGCGCCCGGGCCGGCACCGACTCCGACGCGCTGCGCGACCTCGCCTCCGAGATCGAGTGGGCGAAGTCGACCCTGGTCGCCCCGTCGGACTACGCCGCCGAGGTCGCCCGTCGTCGCCGCGACACCCCCGGCCCGGCCGAGCAGGTGGCCGCGGTCTACGCCGCGTACGAGGAGCTGAAGAACGCGAGCGAGCAGCTCGACTTCGACGACCTTCTCCTGCACACCGCGATCGCGCTGGAGGAGCACGGCGGCGTCGCCGAGGAGTTCCGGTCCCGCTACCGGTGCTTCGTCGTCGACGAGTACCAGGACGTCACCCCGCTGCAGCAGCGCCTGCTCGACGCCTGGCTCGGCGACCGCGACGACCTCACCGTCGTCGGCGACGCCAACCAGACGATCTACACCTTCGCCGGGGCCTCACCGCGGTACCTGCTGGAGTTCCCGCGCCGCTTCCCCGACGCCGCGGTCGTGCGCCTGCAGCGCGACTACCGCTCCACCCCGCAGATCGTCGGCTGCGCGAACCAGCTGATCGGCGCCGCCCGCAACCGGCCCGCCGGGTCCCGGCTGCAGCTCATCGGGCAGCTCCCGCCCGGCCCCGACCCGGACTTCTCCGAGCACGACGACGAGGCCGGCGAGGCCGCCGCCGTCGCGGGCCGGATCCTGACCCTGATCAACGACGGCACCGAGCCGTCGGAGATCGCGGTGCTGTTCCGGATCAACGCCCAGTCCGAGGCGTTCGAGCAGGCCCTGTCCGACGCCGGCGTGCCCCACCAGATCCGCGGCGGCGAGCGGTTCTTCAACCGGCCCGAGATCCGCCGGGCGATGCTCGCGCTGCGCACCGCGGCGCCGGACCAGCGTCCGGGCACCGACCTCGTCGACGTCACCCGCGCGGTACTCACCGCCCGCGCCGGGCTGACGGACGAGCCGCCGAAGGGTGCGACGCTGCGCGCGCAGTGGGAGTCGCTGCTGGCGCTGGTCGGCGTGGCCGAGGAGCTGGCCGCGGTCGAGCCGCAGGCCGACCTTCGCCGGTTGTGCGGGGAGCTGGAGACCCGCGCCGACCACGCGCAGGCGCCCGTCGTCAACGGCGTCACGCTGGCGTCGCTGCACGCCGCGAAGGGCCTGGAGTGGGACGCGGTGTTCCTCGTCGGACTCGCCGACGGCACCCTCCCCATCGGCCACGCCGGCGACGACGAGGCCGCCGTCGAGGAGGAACGCCGGCTGTTCTACGTCGGCGTCACCCGCGCCCGGCGGGTGCTGACGATGTCCTGGTCGCTGTCCCGTGCCTCCGGGCGCGGGCCGAAGCGACGCCGATCGCGGTTCCTGTACGGACTGATCCCGGACTCGCACCCGGCGTCCCGGGTGGCCGGCGAGCGCCGGCCCGGGGGAGCCCGGCCCACGTGCCGCGTCTGCGGGACCCCGCTGTTCGGGGCCACCGCCACCAAGCTCCTGCGCTGCGGCGACTGCCCGTCCGATGTGGACCTGGAGCTGCTGGACCGGCTCAAGCAGTGGCGGTCGGCGGCGGCGAAGGCGCAGGACGTGCCCGGCTTCGTCGTGCTCACCGACGCCACGCTCACCGCGATCGCGGAGCAGCGGCCCGCCGGACCGGCGGCCCTGGTGGGCATCCCGGGGATCGGCGCGGCCAAGCTGGACCGCTACGGCGACGACGTGCTGCGGGTGCTCGCCGAGCACGCGGCGGAGGGTGCACGACCCCCTCTTCGGTAGGGATCGGCGTGAACTTCCGGCGAGACTTCGAATAATCGGTTGCAGTGCCGTGCGCAGCACTTCTAGTGTCGTCGGCACCAGGTGGAGCGCCATGCTCCCGACACAGGCGCGTCGCGCGGGAGACCGCGGGCGGAACCGGAGGAGGTGACGAGATGGGCACGATCGACACGACCGACCTGATCGGCACCACCCTGTCCGTCCCGGCCCCGGTGTGCGTCCCGGAGCAGACCGTCGTCGCGCACGACGTCGCTCACGCGGGCATCGCGGTCACCGCGGGGTCCGGCGTCCGTCGTCGCCACCAGGGGGTGGCGCTGATCGCGCCGTCGACGCTCCGCGCCACGGGTGAGGTGTACCCGCTGGGCGGCATGCCGGTCGCGGTCGCCGGCCCGATCTTCGATGACAAGTGCACAGCTGCGTTCGTTCCCGGACGCCGAGGGGGTACCTGACCCTCGGCACCCAGCGAGTCCCATCGGGGCCGCGGAACCCACGCACACGGGTTCCGCGGCCCCGATTTTTTTGTCCCCGATTCCGTCCCGAGAGATGACAGATCCTGACCAGACCGGTCTGACCAGTTGCAGAGAAGTTCGATCGAGGAGGTCGATCGTGTACGTGCGATCCGTTCCGTGTGACGGCGGAATGATCACCGAGCAGTCCGGCGGCGGCGCCGGACCCGACGGGGTGCGGCTGCGGTCGGTGCCGAGCGTGGGCTCGGCCCTGCCCTGCCGCAACGGCGACGCGGACCTGTGGTTCGCCGAGGCCCCGGCCGAGCTGGAGGAGGCGAAGTCCCGCTGCGGCGGCTGCCCGCTCCGGCAGGCCTGCCTGGACGGCGCGCTGGAGCGCGCCGAGCCGTGGGGCGTGTGGGGAGGCGAGATCTTCGACCACGGTCGGGTGATCCCGCGCAAGCGCCCGAGGGGGCGTCCCCGCAAGGCCGACCTGGAGCGCGACCGGGCACTGGCCCTGGCCGCGAGCCGCTGACCACAGCCGTTCGGGCGCGACCCGCGCCGCGGCGCCGCCGACCCACCAGACCCGAGGAGACCGAGACATGAACGACCTGAAGCCGGCACCGGCCGTGCGACCGATTCCCCGCACCGACCGTTCGTCCCACCTCGTGAACCAGGAGAACGTGATGACGCTCATCCAGGAAGCGCTGGCGAGATCCCATCAGCAGGAGGCGCAACGGGCTGCGGCCGAGCACCGGCTCGCACGCCGGCTCACCGCGGGCCGCGGCTGGTCCCGGGTCGCGGCCTGGGCCGCCTCCCGTGCCGAGCGGGCGCGGCTGCGCGCCGGCTGATCCCGCCGCCGACCGATGCGATCGGTGCCCCGTCCGGACCCCGCGTCCGGGCGGGGCACCGTCGTGTCCGGACCTGCCGGTCCGCCGGTGGGAGGGTGCCTGCTCGCTTTGCTCTGCTCACCGATACGCAGCACCGCAGGTCAGGGCGCCGACGACCCGGTGAAGGCGTCGGCGAACTCCGCCGACGGCGCGATCTCGGTGATCACGTCGACCAGCACGCCGTCCGGTCCGGCGACGACGAAGTGCCGCTGCCCGAAGTCCTCGTCGCGTACGGGGAGCAGCGCCTCCAGCCCACCGCGGACGACGAGACGGTCCCACTCGGCGTCGACGTCGTCGACCTCGAGGTTCACCAGCATCCTGCCGGCCGACCGCCCGCGGTACGCCGCCGGGATCGTCGGATGGTCCCGGTCGAGGACGGCGAGCTCGAAGCGCCCGCGACGGAGGCTGACGTACCAGTCGGTGTCGAAGACGATCTCGAATCCCATCGGCCCGGTCCAGAACGTGCGGGCGACCGGGACGTCGGCCGTCGCGAGGACCGGATAGCAGCTGTGGAGCACAGCACCCTCCCGTTTCGCATACCATCGGTATGTGAAACGTACCGACGTACCCTCGGTACGTCAATCGGGGAGGTGGCATGGGAGTTCGGTCCGAACAACGCGCGCGGACCCGGCAGGCGCTGCTGGACGAGGCGGAGCGCCTGTTCGCCCGCGACGGGTACGGCGCGGTCGGGCTGCCGGCCGTCGTCGCCGGGGCCGGGGTGACCAAGGGTGCGCTCTACCACCAGTTCGACGGCAAGACGGCGCTGTTCGCCGCGGTCCTGGAGCGGGTGGCGGGCCGCGTGGCGGACCGGGTGGTCGCCGCGGCGGACGCGGTGCCCGACCCGTGGGGACGGCTCGTCGCCGGGTGCCGGGCGTTCCTCGACGCCAGCACCGAGCCGTCGGCGGCGCGGATCATGCTCGTCGACGGGCCCGCCGTGCTGGGCTGGGCGCGCTGGCGTGAGCTGGACGCCGCGTCGTCGGGGCGGCACCTCGTCGAGGCGCTGACCGATCTCGTCGAGCGCGGGGAGCTGGCGGCGCAGCCGGTCGAGCCGCTGGCCCGACTGCTGTCGGGAGCCATGAACGAGCTCGCCATGTGGCTCGCGGAACCCGGCACGGCCCGTGGGGAGCGACCCGGAGCCGGCGCCGACCGGGAGCGGCCCGGTGTCACCGGCCGGGATCGGTGCGGAGCCACCGACCGGCGGACCGGAACCACGACGGGGCGGCGGGACGACGACCGGACCGCGGAGCGCGACGACGACCGGGCCGCGGCGCGGGCCGCGCTCGACCGGGTGCTCGACGGGCTCCGCGTCCGCCCCTGACCCCTCGACGCCCCCGACGGCCCCGCACGCGGCGCCGACCTGCGCTGCTGCGTATCGGTGAGCAGAGCAAAGCGACGACAGGACACCCCCGTCCCGCAGGACCGGAGTACCGGAGGGGAGGGGTCAGCCGGTCGGGGCGTCCGGCTCGAACATCTCCGGCTGCCACTCGGCGACGATCTCGCGCAGCCGCACGTGGGAGTCGAGCTGACACAGGATGCCGACGGTCCCCATCGTCACCCGGTGCACCAGCAGGAACCGCGGGGGCAGGTTCAGCGACCGGCCGATCGCCGCCTCCGGGCTGCGGAGGTCACCGACCCGCTCGGCCTGCTTCTGGATCCACCGGCGGCTGAAGTGGAACTTCTCGGTCCCCAGCGGCTCGGTGAAGGGTGCGAGGTAGCCGAGGATCTGCTCGGACTCGATCCGGGCGCCGTCGCGGACGAACCCGGCCGAGCGCATCAGCGCCATCAGGTCGCCGCTGCGCCCCTCGAGCGCGTACTTGGTCATCGTGACCAGCTCGGGGGGCATGCCGTCGGGCATCCGGGCGACGGCACCGAAGTCGAGGACGAGCAGACGGCCGTCGTCGAGGATCCCGAAGTTGCCGGGGTGCGGGTCGGCGTGCAGCAGGTGCGCGCGGTCCGGCGCCGAGTAGTGGAAGCGGGCCAGCTGGTTGCCCGCGTGGTCGCGCTCCTCGCGGGTGCCGTCGCGGATGATCGAGGCCAGCGGGCGGCCCTGCACCCACTCGGTGATGACGGCCTTGGGCGCGGACCCGACCACGCGGGGGATCTTCACGTCCGGGTCGTCCTCGTAGAACGCGGCGAACTCGCGCTGGTACGCGGCCTCGTCGCGGTAGTCGAGCTCCTCCTCCATGCGGTCCTTGAGCTCCGCGACCAGCGGCTTGATCTCCATGCCGGGGACCAGCGGCTGCAGGATGCGGCTCATCCGCCCGAGCTGACGCAGGTCCGAGCGCAGCGCCTCCTCGGCGCCGGGGTACTGCACCTTGACCGCGACCTCGCGGCCGTCGCGCTTCCAGACCGCGCGGTGCACCTGGCCGATGCTGGCCGAGGCGGCGGGCGTCTCGTCGAAGTCGGCGAACCGCGACCGCCAGGACCGCCCGAACTGCTGGGTGAGCATATAGTCGACGTCGGCCATGGGCATCGGCGGCGCCGCGGACTGCAGCTTGGTGAGCGCCTCGCGGTAGGGCTCGGCGTACTCGTCGGGCACGGCCGCCTCGAACACGCTCAGCGCCTGCCCGAACTTCATCGCGCCGCCCTTGAGCTCGCCGAGCACCTCGAACAGCTGCTCGGCGCTCTTGGCCGCGAGCTGGGCCGCGATCTCGTCGCGGTCACCACCCGTGAGACGGCGCCCGAACCCTGCTGCGGCACGTCCGGCGACGCCGAGCGGGAGGCCGGCGAGCTTGGCGGTGCGCGAGGCGGTTCTTCGGGGAATGTCGCTCACACGGTGATTGTCCACCCGGCCGGGGGAGTCCCGCACGGCGCGGTCGGTCCCGGTGCGCTGTCCGGTACCGCCGCAGCCGCTGTGCCGCAGGGACAACCGGGTCGTCGGAACCCCGGTCGGGTGACGACCGTCGCCGCGTCCGCGTCGACCTCCAGCACCGCTCCCCACGACGCGGGCGGGCGGCCGCCGCGCACCGGCCCGTCGACCGCGGCGAGCACCTGGCCGACCGCCACCGCCGCCGTCGCGACCAGCACGTGCGGTGACGCCGACGACGGCCCGCCGACCGCGCCGGCCGCCCCCGCACAACCGGGGCACGGCCCCCGGCCCGGCAGGACCAGCGGCCCCACCACGCCGCGGCCGTCGCGCAGGGCCACGAACAGGTGCTCCGACGGCGCCTCCGGCGGCACCGGCCCGTCGCCGACGAGCACCACCAGGTCCGCGGGCACCCGCCGGGGCGGATCGGTGTCGACACCGGCGTCGCGCAGGAACGCGCACAGCTCGTGACCGCGGTCCCGGCCGGGCCCCACCGGCAGCCCGGCCAGTACGTCGTCGGCGCCCGTCACGCCGCCGACCTGCGGGTACAGCTGTCCGATCCCGGCCCGGGCCAGCCCGGTGACGACCGCCACGGCGAGCGCGCCGTCGCCGCGGACCCCGACGAGCGTGCCCTCACGGCGCCGCCGGACCCGGTCGTCGACGTCCGGGTCGGTGAGCAGCCCCGCCCGCCACAGGACGGCGAGCAGCACCGCGACCTCGTCGTCGCCCCCGGTGAGCGCACCGGTCGGGCTGGGGCCGTCGGCGAGCCGGTCCAGCGCGGCGACCGCGGCGGGGGACAGCTCCTCCAGCAGCCGGGCCCGCGGTGGGCCGGACCCGATCCGGCGGGCGCGCGGCCCGGCCGGGAGGACGGCGAGGTGGGCGGCGAGCGCGAGCCGTGCGGGCAGTCCGGTCACCGGCGCCACGGTGCCCGGTCCGTGCGGCGACGGGGCCGGAACGCGTCCGCGCCGTTCGCGTCCGCGAACCGGGGCGGCCTACCCTGGACCCATGGCGAGTCCCCCGGTAGAGGTCCGACGCAGCGCCCGCCGGAAGCGCATGGTCAGTGCCCGGCGGGAGGGGGAACGGCTCGTGGTGTTCATCCCCGGCTGGATGTCCGCCGAGCAGGAACGCGACTGGGTCGCGGAGATGGTGCGGCGCGTCGAGGCGAGCGAGGCCCGCCGTCGCTCACCGGGCCGCGACAACGACGAGGCCCTGATGCGCCGCGGCCAGGAGCTGTCGAAGCGCTGGCTCGAGGGGCGGGCGCGGCCGTCGTCGGTCCGGTGGGTGCCGACGATGCGCACCCGCTGGGCGTCCTGCACCCCCGACGACGCCACGATCCGGATCAGCGAGCGCCTGCGGGACGCGCCGGGCTGGGTCGTCGACTACGTGCTGGTGCACGAGCTGGCCCACCTGCTGTCCGCCGCGCACGACGACGCCTTCTGGTCCTGGGTGCGCCGCTACCCGCGCACCGAGCGGGCCATCGGCTACCTGGAGGGCCTCAACGCGGCCGCGGAACTCGGCATCACCGGAGTCGACGGCGATCCGGCCACCGCCGACGAGACCGACGGGGTCGCCGACGCCGACGGCGGGGTCGGTGGGTTCGGCCCCGGGATGGAGCCGGTCCGCGCGACCGGGACCTGAGCCGGGCTCAGGAGTCCTTCCGGTCCGTCCCGTCCTCGCCGTCGGTGTCCTCCGCCGCGGGCTTCTCCGGGGTCCCGGGCTCCTCCGGGGTCCCGGACGACTCGGCCTTCTTCTCCGCGTCGGCCGCCATCTGGCGCTCCAGCTCGGCGATCGGGTCGTCCGGGACGGCCCCGCCGCCCGCGCCACCGCGTACGAAGGCGGCCGGGTCGTCCAGGTCGTCGGCCGACGGGATCAGGTCCGGGTGCGCCCAGACCGCGTCGCGGCCCTCGACGCCGCGCTCGGCGCCCAGCAGCTTCCACAGGTCCGCCGCGGCCCGCAGCTTCCGCGGCCGCAGCTCCAGCCCGACGATCGTCGCGAACGCCTGTTCCGCGGGCCCGCCCGAGGCGCGGCGGCGGCGCATCGTCTCGCGCATCGCCTCGGCCCCGGGCAGCCGGCCGGTCAGCGCCTCGGCGACGACGGTGTCCACCCAGCCCTCGATCAGGGCGAGCAGGGTCTCGAGCCGGGCCAGCGCGGCCTTCTGCTGCGGGGTGTCCTCCGGCTCGAACATGCCGGACTGCATGGCCTCCTGGATCGACTCCGGGTTCGACGGGTCGATGCCGCGGGCGAGTTCCTCGATCCGCGAGGTGTCCACGGTGATGCCGCGGGCGTACTCCTCGACGGCGCCGAGCAGCCGCTCGCGCAGCCAGTGCACGTGGGTGAACAGCCGCTGGTGGGCGGCCTCGCGCGCGGCGAGGAACAGCGTGACCTCGCCGGCCGGGCGGTCCAGGCCCTCGGTGAACCGGGCGACGGCCTCGGGCAGCAGTGCGGAGGTGCGCTCCGGGCCGACCGGGATGCCGAGCTCGGTGGAGGTCAGCACCTCCTTGCCGAGCTGGGCCAGACCCTGGCCGAGCTGGCTGCCGAACGCCATCCCGCCCATCTTGCCGAGCATCCCCAGCATCGGGCCCGCCGCGCCGCGGACCTCCTCGGGCAGACCCTCGACCCAGGCCGAGGACAGCCGCGTCGCCACCGGGTCGCAGAGCCGCTTCCAGGTCGGCATGCCGGCCCGCACCCAGTCCGACGGCGTCCAGGCCTTCACCTCGCCGCCGGAGGAGGG
This sequence comes from Pseudonocardia tropica, assembly GCF_040105315.1. Classification (NCBI taxonomy): domain Bacteria; kingdom Bacillati; phylum Actinomycetota; class Actinomycetes; order Pseudonocardiales; family Pseudonocardiaceae; genus Pseudonocardia; species Pseudonocardia tropica. The sequence continues at coordinate 7,248 of NZ_JBEDNP010000011.1, read as the reverse complement.
GAACGACGTCGCCGGGTCGAGCCACAGCTCCGCGAGCTTCACGGCCTCGGCCACCCCGCTGCGCTGGGCGTCGGTGAGCGACGACGTCGACTGCGCGAGCTGCTGGGTGGCGATCCGGGCGGCGAGGTCGTAGTCGACGGGGCCGCCGTCGGAGGAGCCGCTGCCGGAGAGCATCTGGCCGAGCTGGGACAGCATCTGCCCGAGCTGGCTCATGTCGAACTGACCCCCGCCGGGCATACCCGGCATGCCGGGGATCCCGCCCGTGCCGAACGCCGCGAACGGGTTCTGGCCCGCGCCGCCGGAGGCACCCGACGGATCGTCGGACTGGGGGTGCGACCCGAAGCCGAACGGGTCCTTCGGGCCCTCGGGCTCGCCCTTCCCGTCCTTGCCCGACGCGCCCCCGTCCGTGCCGGAGGCGTCGCCGGAACCCGAGTCGGGCTGGTCGCCGGGCTCGCGGTCGCGGTCACGGTCGGCGGGGCCGAAGCCGAAGGGGACGTCGCTCATGGCGTCCACCGTACGCGGGCCCGGGGGGTGGCCGCCGCCCCGAGAGCCGGTGGATCGGGCCTGGTGGGGCGGTGTTCGCTGCGAGCGGACCGGGGAACTAGGAGCAGCCGGCGGGCGTACCGCCGGTGTCGAGGGTGGTCAGCGCGCCGACCGCCTCGTCGAGGGTCCCGACCCGCACGAGCTGGAGCCCGTCGGGCGCGTCCTCGGCGGCCTCGGTGCAGTTCGCGGCGGGCACCAGGAACGTCTGCGCACCGACCTCGCGGGCCTTCAGCATCTTGAACCGGATGCCGCTGATCGGCCCGACCCGGCCCTCGGCGTCGATGGTGCCGGTGCCGGCGACGAAGCGGCCGCCGGTCAGCGGACCCGGGGTCAGCTTGTCGACCAGCGCCAGGCTGAACATCAGACCGGCCGAGGGGCCGCCGACGTCGCCCAGGGTGATGGCCAGCTCCTGCCCCTCGGCGGGGGAGGTGGCCGGGGTGATGCCGAGGAAGGCCCGCGCCGGGTCGTCCGGGTGGGCGGCCGGGGTGACGGTGACCTGGCGCGGCGCGGCGTCCCCGCGGCGGACCGTGAGGGTGACCGGCTGCCCGGGGCGCGCGGCCCCCATGGCGTCGAGCAGGCCCTGGACCGAGGTCACCGGGGTGGCGCCCACGGCGCGGATCTCGTCGCCGGGCTCCAGCACCCCCGCCGACGGCGAGTCGTCGGTCAGCGCGCCGACGGTGACCCGGGTCGGCAGGCGCAGGTGGTTCAGCGCCGCGGCCTCGGCGTTCGCGATCGAGCCGTCGAACTCCTGCTGGTTGGCCTGCGTGACCTGCTCGGTGGACTCGCCGGGCGGGTACAGCGACCAGCGCGGTGCGAGCCGGTAGGTGCCCGAGGCCCACAGGCCGAGCGCCCGCAGCGTCGAGATCCCGTCGGTGACGCCGACGGTGGTCATGTTCAGGTGCCCCGTCGTCGGGTAGGTCGGCAGCCCCTCCGCGGAGACGACGGGCGTTCCCTCGACCTCGCCGAGGGTGTCGAAGGTCGGCCCCGGCCCGAGGGCGACGACCGGCGCGGGGACCACGGTCCCGACCGCCGTGAGGGCCAGCAGTACGAGGACCGCGGTCACCCACGTCGAAGATCGAACGCCCACGGGACGGAACCCTACGATCGTGCGAGGGCGACGGCGCGCCCGACCCCGGTCCGTCCTGCGACGATGCGGTCCGGGGCGCCGGTGGAGAGCCGTCCGATGTGTCGTTTTCGTCCCGACACGCCGGGACCCGACCGCGACTTCACCGAACCTCCGTACAGTTGCCCTCGGAGAACCGTGCCGTCCCCCCAGCCGGCCGCGCTCTCCACGTGTCGTACCCGAACTGTGGAGTGTGCCCGTGTCGTCCATGCGGCCCCCTGTGGGAGCGCCGTCGCTGACCCGCCGAACCCGGATCCTGCTGGTCGCCGCGGGCGTCCTCGTAGTGCTTCTGCTCGGTGGCTCACGGCTGTTGAACTTCTACGTCGACTACCTGTGGTTCGGCGAGGTCGGTTTCCGGAGCGTCCAGCTCACCCGGCTGTTCACCCAGATCGTGCTCTTCGGGGTCGTGGCCCTGGTGGTGGGCGGCCTGGTCGCGCTGACGCTGTGGCTGGCCTACCGGTACCGCCCGGTCTTCGTGCCGGTGTCCGGCCCCGAGGACCCGGTCGCGCGCTACCGGACCACGATCATCCAGCGCCTGCGCCTGTTCGCCGTCGGCGTGCCGGTCGTGATCGGTCTGATCGCCGGGCTCGCGGCGCCGACGCAGTGGCAGACCGTGCAGATGTTCCTGCACGGCACCCCGTTCGGCCGCGCCGATCCCGAGTTCGGCAACGACATCGGGTTCTACGCCTTCACCCTGCCGTTCCTGCGGATGAGCCTGAACTGGCTGTTCGTCGCCGTCGCGATCTGCTTCGTGCTCGCGCTGGTGACCCACTACATCTTCGGCGGCATCCGGCTGTCCGGCCGCTCCGGCTTCGTCTCCACCGCCGCGCGCGCCCAGCTGGCCGTGCTCGCCGGGGTGTTCGTGCTGCTCAAGGCCGTCGCCTACTGGTTCGACCGCTACGACCTGCTGTGGTCCAACCGCAACGCGCAGACGTTCTACGGCGCCACCTACACCGACCTCAACGCGGTGCTGCCGGCCAAGCTGATCCTGCTGGTCATCGCCGTGATCTGCGCGCTGGCGTTCTTCGTCGCCGCGTTCCGCCAGAACCTGCAGATCCCGGCCGTCGCCGTGGTCATGCTGGTGGTCTCCTCGATCCTCGTCGGCACGGCGTTCCCGCTGGTGCTGCAGCAGTTCGTCGTCGCGCCCAACGCGAACGTCAACGAGGCCCCGTCGATCGAACGCAACATCGCGGCGACCCGGGACGCCTTCGGCATCGGGCCGGACAAGGTCGACATCACGCCCTACGCGGGCACGTCCGAGGCGACACCGGCCCAGGTCCGGGCCGACACCGACACCATCCCCAACATCAGGCTGCTCGACCCGGGCAAGCTCAACCGCACGTTCACCCAGCTCCAGCAGCGGCGGAACTTCTACGGGTTCTCGCCCAACCTGGACATCGACCGCTACACCGTCGACGGCACGACCCGCGACTACGTCGTCGCGGCGCGCGAGATGAACGCCAACGGCCTGGTCAACAACCAGCAGGACTGGATCAACCGGCACCTGGTCTACACCCACGGCAACGGGATCGTGGCCGCGCCGGCGAACCAGGTGAACGAGGCGCTGGAGGACGCGGGCGGCTCCGGCGGCCTGCCGAACTTCCAGGTCTCCGACACCCAGCAGCAGGGCTTCGTGCCCGTCCAGCAGCCCCGCATCTACTACGGCGAGCTGCTCGACAACCAGTACTCGATCGTCGGTGCCGAGCCGGGTACCGCGCCGCGGGAGTACGACTCCGACGAGGCGCAGTACACCTACACCGGTGCCGGCGGCGTCCCGATCGGCGGGCTGTTCAACCGCTCGGTGTTCGCGCTGGCCTACGGCGAGCGGAACATCCTGTTCAACAACTCGATCAACGCCGACTCGAGGATCATGTACGTCCGGAACCCGCGGGACCGCGTGCAGGCGGTGGCCCCGTGGCTGACGCTGGACAACGACCCGTACCCGGCGGTCGTCGACGGGCGTGTGCAGTGGATCGTCGACGGCTACACCACGCTGCAGAACTTCCCCTACGCCGAGCGCGTGCAGCTGGGTGACGCCACGTCGGACTCGCGGCTCGGGCCCAACGGGCAGCAGCTGCCGAACGACACGATCAGCTACCTGCGCAACTCGGTGAAGGCCACGGTCGACGCCTACGACGGCACCGTGAAGCTCTTCGCCTTCGACGAGTCCGACACGGTGCTGCAGACCTGGGAGAAGGCGTTCCCGGGCACGGTCGAGCCGCGCTCGGCGATCACTCCGGACCTGCAGGCCCACCTGCGCTACCCGGAGGACCAGTTCAAGGTCCAGCGTGAGCTGCTGACCCGCTACCACGTCGACGACCCGAACGAGTTCTTCTCCACCGTGTCGTTCTGGGACGTCCCGTCCGACCCGACCGTGCAGGGCGGGAACGGCGGCAGCCAGGACGCGCAGCCGCCGTACTACATCTACGCGGGGCTGCCGGGGCAGCAGGGCGCGTCGTTCCAGCTCACCAGCGCGCTGGTGAGCCTGCGGCGGCAGTTCCTCGCCTCGTACGTCTCGGCCAGCTCGGACCCGGACACCTACGGGAAGCTGACCGTGCTGCAGCTGCCGAACGAGACCCAGACGCTCGGCCCGCAGCAGGTCCAGGCCCGGTTCCTCGGCTCGCCCGAGGTGTCCTCCGAGCTGAACCTGCTGCGGCAGAACCAGACCACGATCGACTACGGCAACCTGCTGACGCTGCCGGTGGCCGGTGGTCTGCTCTACGTCGAGCCGGTCTACATCGAGCGTGCGGGCGGTCAGGACAACTCGACCTACCCGCAGCTGGCCCGCGTCCTGGTGTTCTACGGCGACCGGCTCGGCTACGACGCGAGCCTGTCCCGGGCCCTCGACGAGGTGTTCGGCGCCGGAGCCGGTGCCGCCGCGGGCGGAGCCGCCCCGACGACCGGGCAGCCCGCCCGGCCGACGACGCCCACGACGCCGGCCACGCCGAACGGGCAGGGCGCCCAGACCCCGGCGGCGCCCAACGCGGCGCAGGCGACTGCGGCGCAGCAGATCCGTGCGGCGCTGAACGAGCTCAAGGCGGCCCAGCAGTCCGGTGACTTCGCCAGACAGGGCGAGGCGCTGGCCGCGCTGGACCGCGCGGTCGCGGCGTTCCAGGGCGCCGGCGGCTGATCATCGTCGGGCCGGACCCCCCTGCGGGAGGGGTCCGGCCCGGTGTGTAGGGTCGTTCCCACAACACAGACGGAATGCACGCGGTTCCGTTCGGCGCGGGGTGGAGCAGCTCGGTAGCTCGCTGGGCTCATAACCCAGAGGTCGCAGGTTCGAATCCTGCCCCCGCTACCACCCACGAAGGCCCCCAGGATCTCCTGGGGGCCTTCGTTCTCGCCGGTTCCGGCCCGGTCGCCGGGAGCGACCCCCCTCGGAGGGTCGATGAACGTCCGGTGTACGGTGGGGACACAACACAGACGGGATCGCACGCGGTCCCGGACGGCGCGGGGTGGAGCAGCTCGGTAGCTCGCTGGGCTCATAACCCAGAGGTCGTAGGTTCGAATCCTACCCCCGCTACAACGGCCAGAAGGCCCCCGGACTTGTCCCGGGGGCCTTCTGCGTTGGCGTTTATGACCAGATTTCGTGACTAGCAGGTCTATGTCCTGCGCGGCTCCGCGCCGCAGTGGTCAGCCGATTCTGGCGCGGTGTGGTCGGGGGCCTCGGCGGGTGGCGACAGCCCGACCATCGACTCCCACGTCTCGCGCAGTCGCCGGACGAGGCCACGCACGTCCTCATGATCCGCCCAGAGTTCCGAGTCGCGTTTGATCCTGGGCACCGTCATCGACGGGATCAGTGCGAGTACGACGATGCCGAAGAGGTCCCAGGGGCCCGCATCAAGATCATCTTGGCGCTCAACCCTCATGCTTGATTGGACCGAACGCATCTCTAGTGGCACTGCGTCAGGGTCTACGGCCCATCTGACTGTCAGCCCCTCGACCAGCGCGGTGAGAGTAACTGCGAAGTCTCTGATCGTGAATGGTGGTCGAGGATCCCACCCTTGGGACTCGAAAAAATCGGCGTACACGCCGACGAGGTGATCTGTGACCGACTCGTAGTGCCGTTTGAGCTGTTGTCTTACGTGGTCGTCGCTGGCCTGCCTTCCCCAAAGGGTCAGAAATAGTGGGACGAATGAACTCTCCCGAAGGCCCTCAAAATTGGTGCGTGCACCGCGGCGCACGATTTCCTCCATCGGGAGTTCACTGGCCATACTGGCCATAACGGAGTTGCTGGCGCTGGACGTGCTCGATAGACGTTCAGCAGACAAAGCGTACGAGACGAGATCGTGGTGGTAGGACTCTTGGTCATCCCAATGATGGTAAAAGGCTCCAATCGTCCGGTTTGCGCGTCGCGCGACCTCGGATGCCTTCACTTGCGAAAAGATCGCCCCTGCTGGCTGATCGTGGAGGATGCTGGCACCGGCTTCGAGGAGATCGAGACGTGTCTGCGCGGCTGACTCGGCCTTCGCTGTACGGCGGGGGCGTCCTGGCATGCCCGCCAACATCTCACATAGTAGCCGCAATGTCAGCGGGTCCCGCCCGTGTGAGGCGCGTCGAGGTCATCCCCGCTTGCAGCCTCAGGTCAGGTGCGGGTCCGCTGGACTGCGATGACGTAGAGGCTGTCCCAGTCGGTCGTGGGGGCTATAAGGATTGCAGGGAGCATCGCGAAGATGGCGACCGTCAGAGTGTCCTGGCCGGAGCTCAGACGTTGAGAGCCCTCGCCGTTACTCCGAGCATGCATGAGAGCGCCGTTGATCACCGTGTTGAAGATTATGGCAATATCAAGCCAGGTGAATCCGTCGGCTAACTGAAGGCCGTATGCTTCCGCGATTCTCTCGTAGATCGCCGCCCACTGCGGGAGTAGTGTATCTTCCTGGGCCTTTAAGAACTCTCGAACCTTCGGGTGACTGGGAAGGGCGGCTTCCACTAGGGAGTGGAGGCCAAATAGTGGGTCGGAGAGGACCAACTCGATCTCGCTCGCCGCCAGTTTACGTATGAGGCCGCCAAAGCTCTCGCTCTCAATAAGCGACTCTGTGACGAGCCGCACCGTGTCCATGTAGGCGGCCTGTGGTGTAGCGCGGAAGAGGTAGGCGATCAGGTCCTCCGTGAATCGGTTCTTCAGCGCCCATCGTTCTTTAAACATTGCCGGCGTTAGTTGTCGAGGCTGGGATCGGGCTAGATCTGCAGTCTCGGATAGCTCAAGGAGTCGCTTGACTGACACGGATTCGAATAGTCGACAGTGGTCCACGGTATCGATTTCGCTGCCTTCGAATCCGAGGAAATCCTGCCGGAGCAGCTGAAGGCCCAGTTCAAGAAAGTCGCGAGTGGCCGCCGTGTTGGCGATCTTCGCTCGGGTGCTTGCAAGCTTGTCTGTCGCCACGTGCTTGAGGATGGGTGTCAGATCGTCAGCATTCGGTGCAGTCGCCGAACTACCAGTCACGCCCAATTTAGGGGCTCTTCCGGATTTAGAGTGCGAGCGCTCCGCAGTGCAGTAGCGACCGGATCCGATAATTGATCAGGTTGCGGAAGCCCATGGCGTTGCGGCGGAGGGCTTCGAGTCGGCCGTTGATGGCCTCGGT